>NZ_JAURWM010000393.1 GCF_030654915.1 Phenylobacterium sp.
GCTGATAGGCCTGCAGCGAGGCCACGGCGGCGGAGGCCTGGGCGTCGTTGTGGACATAGATGCCCGAGCGGTACTGGGTGCCGATGTCGTTGCCCTGGCGCATGCCCTGGGTCGGGTCGTGGTTCTCCCAGAACACCTTCAACAGGTCCTCATAGGTGAGGACGCGCGGGTCATAGACCACACGCACGGCCTCGGTATGACCGGTGAGGCCGCTGCAGACCTCTTCATAGGTCGGGTTCGGGGTGATCCCGTTCACATAGCCCACGGCCGTCACCCAGACGCCCGGGAGCGGCCAGAACTTGCGCTCCACGCCCCAGAAGCAGCCCATCGCGAAGTCGGCGATTTCCAAGCCGTCCGGATAGGGACCCTTCAACGGCCGACCATTGATGAAATGGGTCTCGGCGGTGGGCAGCTGACTGGATCGGCCCGGCAGGGCGGTGTCGATGGTCGGAAGGTCGAGGTTCTTTTTGGCGAAGAGCATGGGGGCGCGCCTGATCGATGGGGTTTGGACCAGAACATAGGAGCCCCAAGCGGCGAATGCACGCGCCACGCCACCGAGCGCACCTCGCCACCACCCAGCAACGCCTTGCCAGGCAGGGCTTTGCGGCCTGAATTCGAAAAGCCTGTGCGTCGCGGCCTGACAGCGCTTGCTCGCGAGGAGTTCATGAGTATATTGCGCGCCTTCCGCGAGGGGTCTCACCGCCTCTCAGGGCCTGTGGTGAGGTGGCGGAGTGGTCGATCGCGCACGCTTGGAAAGCGTGTTTACGGGAAACCGTAACGAGGGTTCGAATCCCTCTCTCACCGCCATTCATTCTGAAAACTCGCCTCTCTTCCGACGCTAGTCGCGCAAGCTGCGGCTAATGCAGCGCCCCGTCGGACGATCATCTGCCGAAACCCGACGAGGTCATATAGTCCGGCCCGCCGAGTTTGCGCGCGTTCCCCTTTGTTCTTGACCGCCCCAGGAAGCGCGATGGCCTTCTTGGATGAGCCAACTGGTCAACACCTTCTCGTTCCCGACCGGCGAAAGCCTCGACTACGAGAGTGAGGAAGAGCTGCGGGAACTTGACGTGCTGCGAGCGGAGGCTTGGCGCTATCTGCATACATACAGTTGGGATCCGCCGATTGCGGATCTCGTTCTCGCGTTTGGCGTCGCCCCCGTTGTCGCTCTCTTTCTCGCACGGCGTCGGCCTGGCGCGAGACCCGAAGACGCCGAGCGTTGGGTCGTCGTCGGCGACCTGCCGTCGATGCACTTGAGACGGACGACACGCCGACGCCGGCTCTTGCCCTGCAGCTGTACTGCGCCATCGCGCAGGATTGGGCGGACAATGTTCTTGCGGGCTGCGATCTTTCGGAGAGCTATCCGATTCCGGTCGATCCGACCCCTGAACTGGCCGAGAATCTCCTGGGCCGCGTCGATTTCATTCGGACGAGGCTTATTCCCCTGGCGTAGAGGAATGTCTCGGAGACAACTTATCTGCTGACTCCTTCACCCGCCTGATTTCCAGGTTGGGGCCGCTGCTCCCGGCGCAAAACGGCGCCGGCGGCGGTGCCCGCCAACGCATCAGACGCTTCGGCCTGCTTCGCGACGGCTCCGCGGTAACCGGGGCCAACCGCGCGCACTAACGCTCTTCCCCTAGGAAGAGCGGCCAATAGGGGGACAGGCAAGGCTGTTGGCAGCAAAGGCGGAGACAAACCCGGCGACGGTTGCTGGATCCACGGGCCACTCAGATCTGGCCGTGGAAGCCCCGTCTTGGTTCGAGGCGAAACGGTACGAAGAGATCATCGCAAGAGAACAGATCGTCGGGGAGCTCCCGAGGCACGATTTCGCCCGTCGCCAAGCCCGCCAGAAAGCTTGTCAGGTCACAATCGAACTCTTCAAAGCTTAAAAAGGCCCGCCCCCAGACAACCACACTCCACTCCTCGGGGCGCCCTCGCGTGAGCCACATGAGACGGTCCGCGTTGTCGGTCCCCCCCAAAGGAAGGAGGCCGCCGGACTCTGGCCAGAGCGGATAGGGTACATCCTCCCTCATTGTCTGGAAGTCGTCACAGATCAGCCGGGCCTGAGACGCCAACCGCACATTAAAATTTTCGCCGACCGGCGTGTTGATGCCTAAGAACTCAAAGAAGCGGCCATACCCATAAAGACGCATGAGGTCCTTATAGTCCTGCGGCATTGTCACGCCGAGTTCGGCCTCAATAGGCTCCCACGGGCCGTCGAACGCCGAGAGCGGCTGGGTAGGCAGCGGTACAGCTTTCAAAAGCGCTTCGATGCTCATTTGCGGCGCCCAGCCTGATTGCTGATGACCTTTGCGGAGGTTCCGCTCGTGGATCCGTGAGCTGTTAAGAGAACCGCGGAGGGCCGCGACGCATCGCCATATAACGGGGTCGCGGAGTATTCCACGACCTCGCCGCCTCGCACTCTTCGCGCCACCGCCTGCTCGAAACCCCGCATCCAAGGCGTGTTTACCGGATCCTGAGTCAAGGTGACGATATTCCGCATGTCTCGGCCTGAACCACCAAGACCCGCCGCCAGGAGATGTCCCCGAGCCTCGTTAAAATCCTTACCATGGCCGCTCCAACCCGGCGGGATGAGGCTCCGGCTAGCCCTTGTTCCGGCGCCTAGCATTGGCGGAGTAAGCGTAGCGTTCATCCCCGTCGCTTGGCCTTTCGCATTGAGTTCACCGAACCGGGCGCTGGGGCGCACCTGCGGGGGCGGGACCACCTGGGTCCTGACGGCGCGCGGCGCTGGCGGCCGACGCGGCGCCCCAAATGAAAGTGTCGTATCAACGGCGGCTCCTAGCACTCTTGCGAGATCACGCGCCGCGGGGGAAGCATGAGCCAAAGCTGCAACACCACTCGCAGCTCCGGCAAATGGATAGCTCGCATCAAACATCGCTCGCCGGGCTCCCTGCTGTTGCTGCGCAAGCTCGGCGGGCGAGAAGCGCGGATCGGCAACAGGAACAAGAACCTGAGCTTGGCCGTTGTCCATTGATCGATACCAATCATCGCCAATCTTGACGAGCGCCCCATCGCCTCTAGGCCTGTTGCTGAAGTCGAGGCGGCGGTCCGGCCCAGAAAAACCCTGCCGGGATGCGTCTTCGATCATTTTATCGTACTGCTCGGCCAACGGGTCAGGAACCGAGCGCGATTGCCCTTTTGGCATCTTAGCCATCACACACCCTTTTTTCTTTTAGAGTTCGGGCCGGTGCACCTGTTGGCTGCGACAGCCCCACACCCCAATCCTCGCTCGAACATTCGATATCAGCAAGAACAAAAGAAGAACAAATGCTCGCAACCTCTCAAGCCGCGCTACTCCCCTGACCGTGCTGGTCTTCCGAGGGACCTGACCACGCACCTTCACAAGAGCCCCCGCCGGTAGGGATTCGAGCACCAAAAACCAGATCGCCTATTGGTTCAAACCGCCGCCACCGCGACCGGCATGGCGGGCGTCTGCAGCTGGCCCTATGGGGCGTGGGGCGCCTAATGGCCATCGGTCGGCATGGCGATGCTGACGGGCCTGATCATCGCTGATCGAGGCCGACTAGTCCTGGACGTCGGCCTCCGGCCTGTCGTCGCCGGGCGAGACCTCGGCGTGCCAACGCCCCTTCTCGTCCTCGTATTCGATACTGGTGGTCGTGCCGGGCCTGATCTGTTCACGCGCGGCCGTGTGGGCGGCGCGTGAGGCGCCGTCGTGGCTGGCGAAGGTTTCCGAATAGGTGTCGCCGACCTTGTAGGCCCAGCCACCGTCGTGCTCGACGATCTCGTACTTCACCACTGACATGGCCGTTCCGCCTTCCGTGAGACGCCTCACCCGCAAGAAGGCTCGCGCTTGAGCCGACTTGCAAGCGGCGCCGCAGAGGCAGCTCAGCCGATCAGGCCTGCTTCTTGGTCTTGCGCTCATCCCGGATCCGCTCGATCGGATCGAGCACATAGGCGAAGTCCTGACGACGGAAGCTGCGGAACAGCAGGATCACGCCGCTGAGCGCCAGCCACGTCACGCCGCTGCCGACCGTGATGATCAGCGGGTGATTGAAGCTCTCACGCTTGGTGTAGTCCATGATGTGGATCATCCAGAAGATGTCCCACAGCCGCCAGGTGTTGTTGCGGCGCTCCAGCACCTGGCCGGTCGTCGTCGAAAGCAGCAGGGTCGTCTGCTCCTTGTCGGCGAACTCGACCCGCCAGAGCGGTAGCGGCAGCGAGCGGGTCTCCACGTCGCCGGTCTCGACCTTGCGGATCGAGGCGACCTTCTCAGAACCGCTGAAGGCCGCGACCGCGAGCGCCGAGGCCTTGGCCGCGTCGATCGCCACGATCTGGCCGCTGACGGCGTCAATGAGCTTCACACCCGCCGGAGTCGCCGCCTCATAGACATAGCCTTCGCCAAGCGGCTTGAGCTTCAGGCCGTGGACCGGGCCTCCGACCGCCTGCGCCACACGGGCCAGTGTCAGGGATTCGGCCGGCGCGATGGCCGGGACCGGTTCGCGAACCGAGGGCTCGCCCGACACCTTGTGATGATCGAGCAGCGCCATCATCGCGCCGCTGATCGACCAGAGGATGAACTGTAGGCCCAAGATCAGGCCGAACCATTTGTGCAGGGTGCGGATCAGGAACATGGGGACCTCAGGCCGCGGCTTTTTTGCGCGCGCGGCGACGGCGCCGGAAGCTGTAGAGCAGGAGCCAGGCGCCGGTCAGCGACGTGGCGACCGACATCCAGGTGGCGACACGCAGTAGCGTGTTGTTCATGTCGGTGCGCTCTTCGTAGTCCATGATGTGGAACATCCAGACGAAGTCGAAGGTGCGCCAGAGGTCGTGGCGCTTGGCGACCAGCTCACCGCTCAGGGGCGAGATGTAGAGTGTCGGACGCCATAGGCCGGCGAACTCGACGCGCCAGATCGGAACCGCTCGGTTCCTGATTTCGCCTGGCGCGACGTCCAGCAGCTCGATCTTCTCGATGCCGCCGACGCCGGCGTAATAGGATAAGGCGCGCTCCCGTGCGGCCGCCTCGCCGATCGGCGACAGCAGCTCGCCGGTGCGGGCGTCGAACAACATACGGCCGGGAACCGCGTCGACGACGTAGACCGGCCGGCCGACCTGGCTCTCAAGCTTGACCGAGCGAGTGCCGCCGGGGATCAGCGAGCCGGGCTCGACCAGCCCTTGCAGCGCGATCGGCCGCTGGTCAGGCGCGCGCACCAGATGGTCGCCATGGATCGTGTCGATGTGGACGGCGGTCATGTAGACGCCGCTGATCGTCCAGAACACCGCCTGGATGCCGATGATGAGGGCGAGCCACTTGTGAGTTTTTCGCGCCAGGGCTGGCAAGCGCATCTTGGTGTCTCTCAACGCGAAGCGTTTGAACTGAAAAGATCGTCGGGCGGGAGTGGGGCCCCGCCCGACGCCTATACGGCCAGGCCTAGTTGAACTGGTAGGTCAGCCGCACGTAGCCGCGACGACCGAGCAGGTCGTAGGTCATGGTGTCAGTGTTGCCGTCCGTATAGCTCTGGATGAACGGCGCCTTGCGGTCGAAGATGTTGTCGACACCGAACGCGATGTCGGCCTTCTCGGCGAAGCGATAGGCGACCTGGGCGTTGTGATAGAACACCCGCGGCGCCTGGTAGCCGATGTTGTTCGGCGCGGCGTTGAAGTCGACCGCCTTGCCGATCATCTGGACCGAATATGTGCCAGTCCAGGCTTCATCGCTGACCGAGAAGCTGGCGTTCGAACGCCACTTCGGGAAGCCGCCGTTGCCGCCGCCGATACGACCATCGAACTGGATCGGCTCGGCGCCGTCATAGGCGGTGATCAGGTACTCGCCGAGATAGGTCGTGTTCCAGTCGAAGCTGGCGCGCGCCGGACCCAGGTCGAAATCGTAGTGGATGCCGATGTCGACGCCCTTCATCTCTTCCTTCCCGGTGTTCACCGGAATGGAGGAGAGGAAGTTGACCTCACCCGTCAGCGGGCTGCGGGTGTAGTTGTTCGGACCGCAGAACGGATGGGTCAGGCCGGCCGAGGCGTAGCAGACCGCCAGCTTGGTCGAGCCGGGGATCGAGCGGATCGCGTCGGTGATCTTGATGTCGAAATAGTCGATCGTCACCGACAGGCCGTTGACCTGCGGCGGCGTGAAGACCACGCCCAGGGTCAGGGTCTTGGCCTCTTCGGGCTGCAGGTCACTGTTGCCGCCGTTGGTGGTGAGGATGGTGTTGCCGAGCTGCCTGAAGCCGGCCGGAACGCCTGAAGCCTTGCAGTTGGCGACCAGGGTCGCGTTGCCGCTGGTGCTATAGCCACTGCACGGATCAGTGGTCGTCAGGTTGCCTTCGGAAACGCCGCCGAACAGTTCCGGCACGCTGGGAACGCGGAAGCCGGTGCCATAGGTGGCGCGCAGACGCAGGCCGTCGATCACTGTCCAGTTCAGGCTGCCCTTGTAGGTCAGGTTGTCGCCGAACAGGTCGTAGTCGGAGTAGCGGATCGCTCCGTCAGCGACCAAGAGCTTCATCATCGGCAGGTCGGCCAGCAATGGGGCCGAGACTTCCAGATAAGCTTCCTTGGCCTGCATCTTGCCGGAGATGGACTCCTGCTGGTTGGTGTTGCCGATGCCCAGGACCGTCAGGGCGTCGGGGTCGCGCCAGCCCTTTTCCTCGCGATAGAGCAGACCCGCCGCCGCGCCCACCGGACCGGCCGGCAGTTCGAAGAGGGTGCCCGCGAAGTCAAGCGTCACGCTCCGCTGCTCGTTACCGCCAGTGTCACGCGAGGTGTAGAGGATGTAGTCCAGCACCTCTTTGGACAGGCTGCCTTCACCCAGATAGTCGCCGCAGGGCGCGCCAGGCACGCAGTTCAGCGTCTTCTGCACCCGCTCCAGGTTGGCGATGTTGGTCATGGCGTCGATGCCGGTGTTGCGGCCCCAGTTCACCGCCGCTTCCCAGGTCCAGTCGCCGACCACCTTGCCGCGGGCGCCGGCCACCAGGCGATAGGTGTCGGTTTCCTGGAAGAACTTGCGCGGGCCGCCCTCGCCGAGCCGGCGCGCCAATAGGACCAGGTCCTGGCGTGTTGGGTTGTTCGGGTTCGTGCCCTTGATGGTGAAGTCGCGCAGCAGATCGGGGGTGCCGTCCGGATTGGTCGGACGGTGGGTGAGCCCGCCAGGCGTAGCCAGCTGATTGCTCTTGCGGTGGGTGAAGAAGAACTCGCCGAACAGGCTGACATCGTCGGTCAGGTCGTAGTCGGCCAGGAAGGCGGTGCTGACCCGTTCGATGGGCGAGACCGCGTTCAGGAACGGGTTCGAATTGAAGCCGTGCTTGGTGCCATTATAGGGCTCGTAGAACTGGCCGTCAGCGCCCGCCGTCTGGCTGAAATTGACGATCCGGCCGTCGGCCAGCCGTGCGCGGCCGCCCAGGGTGTTGCCGCTGTAGGAGCAAACCAGTTGCCCGCCGGCCTCGCCGAGAGCGCAGGGAGCGCGGCTCGCCAGGTTGACGGCCTCGGACTTCTGATAGGTCAGGGCCGCGGTCACGCCGCCACGGTCGCCGCGCATGCCCCACAGGACATCGACGGTGTATTCCGCGCCGTCGTTCTCGTCGGTGATCCCGTACTTGCCGGAGACCTTGAGGCCCTCGAAGTCCTTGATGGTGATGATGTTGACCACGCCGGCCACGGCGTCGGCGCCGTAGATGGCCGAGGCGCCGTCCTTCAGGATGTCCATCCGGCCGATGATCGCCGTCGGGATCATGTTGAGATCGGGGGCGCTGTTGGCGCCGGTGCCGCCGTTCACGACGCGGCGGCCGTTGATCAGGGTCAGGGTGCGGTTGATGCCCAGGCCGCGCAGGTTGACCTGCGCCGTGCCGTAGCCGTTGCCAGTCCAATAGGCGCTGGTCTGACCGCCAGCCGCGCCGGCCGAGGCTGGGAGGCGCTGCAGCAGGGTTTCGACATTGGTGATGCCGGTGTTGGCGATTTGCTCCTGGTTGACCACGGTCGCCGGTCCAACGCCGCTGATGTCCACCCGCTTGATGCGGCTGCCGGTGACGACCACTTCCTCGACATCACGCTCGGCGCTTTGGGCGAAAGCCTGGCCCCCCACCATGGCCGTCGTCAGCAGTGCGCTGGCGAACAGCAGATTCTTTGAAATACGGCGCATGCCGACCCCCTCAATCCCTAGAAACCACAGCTCGACCCACCCAGGCCGCGCCCTTCATTCATCCAACTGTCTTGTGCCCAGCCCCCTGAGCGTCAAGACATGTATATACATATTAGACCGCCGCGATGCGGCATATAAAACCCCAAAAACCCCCGATCTGACAAAACAGTTCGCTCTTTTGCGATAATTTTGGGGTGATGTTCCACGATTTGGCCCAACCGAAACCAGATCGTCGTTATTTTAGTTTCTTCAAACATTCACATCCATCGAGACGAAAAGTCGCCCGATTGATCATTCAATGTGCAGGCCGGCTCACGATCAATGCGAGTGTGGATTCGAGCATTTCAATCCATCCGCGAGTCTTTTGCAGGACTCAGCTCCCGACTTATCGTCCAGGTATAGAAATTAAACTCAAAATTGGCCATAATCATTTACCAATCGCCAGGCGATAGCCCGACGAAAGCCAATTATTACTTAAAATTTCTGGAAAGCCCTCCGCCACCCACGAAACCGTCCGACCACCCCAAAAGATGGCCGTTCGATAGGGATACGCACGGGCTGGCGCGATCCCTCATTTTGTCGCGACATGCCGTCGCGGCGGGGCACGCTTCGCAAGAGAGCCTGGCGGCGAGCGAACCTCGCGCCGCCGCCAGGATAGGCGACTAGAAGGGGCGGACGCCGACGATCACTTGGCCATTGAGCTGGAAGCGGATCTTCGCGCCGACCTTCATCTGACCGAGCAGCGCCTTGTCGGCGACCTTGAACGGCATGACCATGGCCGGCCAGTTCAGCGCCTTGATCGGATCATGGGCGAGCGTGACGGTGCCGGCCTTGGCGTCGATCTTCTTGACGACGCCGACACCCTCGACCGTCCCGGCGACCGGAGCCGCGGCATGGGCGGAGTGATCGCCATGCCCAGCGTGTTGGGCGGCGGCCGCGGTGGTCAGGGCGAACGAGGCGGCGAGCGCCAGAACGATGGTCTTCATTGCAGTCTCCAGAGATAGGCGCGGCGCGAGTCGCGGAAAAATCGAAGGTGATCGACGGGCGTCAGAACCAGGCCCGAACGCCGACGACGAAGGTGGTGCTGTCCCGGTCCTCGCCCGCCTCGCGGGCCAGGTCGGCGGTCTCGCCGAACTTCCGTTCATGCATGACGCCGATGTAAGGACCGAACTCACGGCGGAATTCGTAGCGCAGGCGCAGGCCGACCTCGGCGTCGGTGACCCCCGAGCCGATGCCCAGTTCCCGAACCTTCTGAGCGGCGAGGCTAAGCTCAGCGCGGGGCTCAAGGATCAGCTTCTGGGTCAGACGGAAGTCGTATGAGCCTTCCAGACGGGCTGACAGATCGCCCTTCTGCGACAGGAACGCCGCGCCTTCCAACTCGAACCAATAGGGCGCGACGCCTTCGAAGCCGAGCGTCGCATAGGTGCGCGAGGGGCCGGGTTCGAAGTCGTGGCGCACCCCGACCTGCCAGTCAAAATAGGGGCCGATCGGCCGGGAATAGAGCGCCTGGATTTCGGCGCTGTGCAGATCGCCGCCGAGGACGCCTTCGCCCGACGACTTCAGGACGAGGCGATGCTCGTCGCCGCCGTACCAAGCCTCGCCTTCCCAACCATAGCCGTCATCGCCCGACCGGGGGCGGATCTCGGCGGTGGAGAGCATGACCTTCCAGGCCGTGCTCCCGCCGTGCTCGATGGCGAGTTGAGCGCGGGCGGCAGCCATGGCCTCGGGGCTGTAAAACCGCTCCGCCGCCCGGTCCGTCGCGGCCGGGGGCGCGGGCTCTGTCCCCACCACCACGTCGCCGGCGTCAGCGGGCATGGCCGACATGTCGTGGCCGGCATGGGGGTCGGCCGCGACCGGAGCCGCGGGCATGGCATGACCCGCATGCGGGTCGGCTGGAGCCGCCGGCGCCGGCATGGCATGCCCGGCGTGCGGATCAGCAGCCGGCGCGCCGTGTTGGGCGTGGTCGGTCTGCGCCAGGGCGGGCGTGGAAAGGACGAGCGGCGCGAGGCCGATCAACATCAACCGGTTCATGCGGCGGCTCCATCGAGCGGTCGCACGGTGACGACGTTGAACATGCCAGCGTGCATGTGGAACAGCAGGTGGCAGTGGAACGCCCAGTCCCCCGGCTCATCGGCCGTCAGATCGAAGGCGACCTTGCCGCCCGGCAGTACATTGACCGTGTGCTTGCGCGGATTGTGGCCCGGCTTGCCGGTCACCACCTCGAAGAAGTGGCCGTGCAGGTGGATGGGGTGAGCCATCATCGAGTCGTTGACCAGCACCATCCGGACGCGTTCGTTGAAGCGGAACGGGATCGGCGCCTTCAGTTCGCTGTATTTCTCGCCGTCGAACGACCACATGAACCGCTCCATGTTGCCGGTGAGATGGATCTCCATCTCCCGTGACGGCGGCCGCGGATCGGGGTTCGGGTCGAGTGAGGCGAGGTCGGTATAGACCAGCACCTTGTGACCGACATTCTCCAGGCCCTGGCCCGGATCGCCGGTGCGATCAGCCGGCATGGGCGAGATCATTTGCACGCCGGGGCCGGTCTTCACGCTCGGCGCGTTGCGCGGATCCAGCATCATCGCGCTGTGGTCCATGTCCCCATGGTCCATGCCAGCCATGCCGGACATATCCATGCCCATGTCGCGCATGTTGAGTAGCGGGCGCTCGCGCAGAGGCGGCACGGCGGCGACCATGCCCGGACGCGGCGCTAGGGTGGCGCGGCCCATGCCTGAGCGGTCCGCGGCTTCGGCCACCAGGGTGTAGGCCTGATCCTCGGTCGGCTGGACGATGACGTCATAGGTCTCGGCCGGGGAGATCTGGAATTCGTCGACCGAGACGGGGCGCACATTCTGGCCGTCGGCCTGGACGACGCTGAGCTTCAGGCCCGGGATGCGAACATTGAAGATGGTCATGGCGCCGGCGTTGACGAACCGCAGCCGCACGCGCTCGCCGGGCTTGAACAGGCCGGTCCAGTTGTCCTTGGGCCCATGGCCGTTGATCAGGAAGGTGTAGGTCGAACCCGTGACGTCGAGGACGTCGGTCGGGTCCATCCGCATCTTCGACCACTCCACGCGGTCCTTCAGCGACTGGTCCTGGCCCTGTAGCAAGCCGCCAACGGTCTGCTTCTGCATGTTGAAATAGCCGGCATGGGCCTTCAGCTTCCGCATCATCGTGTGCGGATGCATGAAGCTGTAGTCCGACAACACGACCACGTGCTCGCGGTCATAGGCGACCGGATCGGCGCCCGCCGGGTCGATGACGATGGGGCCGTAGTGGCCCATCTGCTCCTGCAGCCCGGAGTGGCTGTGATACCAATAGGTGCCGTTCTGACGGACCTTGAACTCGTAGTTGAAGGTCTCGCCCGGCTTGATGCCGGGGAAGCTGACGCCGGGGACGCCGTCCATCTGGAACGGCAGCAGCAGGCCGTGCCAGTGGATCGAGGTGTCTTCGTCCAGGCGGTTGGTCACCGCCAGCCGCACGTTCTGGCCTTCCTTCAAGCGCACCAGCGGACCGGGCACCGTGCCGTTGATGGTCACCGCATGGCCCACGCGGCCGTCCACCTTGAAGGGCGTGTGGCCGATGGTCATGGCGATGCTCTCGCCCGAGACGGTCGGCAGGGTCGAGACCAGGCCCGGCGTGGCGCTCTGCGCCCAACTCGGCAGCATGGCGCTGACCGCCATACCTCCGCCGATCATGGACGCGCCACGCAGTAGCTGGCGTCGATCGAAATCCCTCATGTCAGACGGTCCTCATAGGCAGGAAAGATGGCCGCGCCGGGCGGCCGGTACAGATACGCAAGGTCATGATCGGGAAGGAATGAGGCTTCCTACCGTGGGAGGGTCAAGACGCGGCATACGATAGATACGCACGCGCCGCGCGCGCCCCTCAGACCATCGGGTCGATTTCGTTCAAACCAAGCGCATCGCTCAGTTTCCGGCGCGCCCGATAGACCCGCGTCTCGATGGTCTTCGCCGACACCCCCAGCAGTTCGCCGGCCGCTTGGTGGGAGAGAGCCTCGAAACAGGTCAGGATCAGCGGCTCCTTCAGCTTGGGCGGCAGGGCGGCGATCGCCCGGTCGAGGGCGGCCTGTCGCTGGCGGCCGATCAAGGTCGCTTCGGCGTCGGGGTCCTGGTCGGCCTGGGCCAGGACCGCCTCGCTCTCCAGCGTGCGGGTTCCGAACACCAGCCGGCGCACGCTTTCGCGCCGGCCCCGGTCGCGGCACTTGTTCAGGGCGATGGTCCGTAGCCAACTGCCGAACGGCCGCGCCCTGTCATAGCGCGCCAGGTTGTTCCAGACGGCTACGAAGCTCTCCTGCACGACCTCATAGGCGGCGTCCGCGTCGCCGACATAGCGGCGCACGAAGCGGTAGAGGCCGTCCTTGTGACGCCGCATCAACAGGGTGAAGGCGCGGTCCTCTCCCGCCAAGGCTCGCGATGCGAGCTCAGCGTCGGCCGCGTCGTCCAACCCGTTCACTTCGTTTCTTCGGTCAGAGCCTCTGACACGCGCTTGTCGAAGATCGCGGCCTGGTTGGGGGTCAGGATCGCCCGCATATCCAGGATGTGGACGATGGTTTCTTTCTGGAGCTCGCCCATCACATCGTGGAAGTGCTCGATGGCGCTCTGCACTTCTGGAGAATTTTCGTGCTTGGCCTCGATGGCCGCCGCCAACTCCGCGTTGGCCAGGCGCAACTCGGCCTCACGGGCGCTACGCCGCACCGCGAACTGACTCTCCAGAACGTCCAGCTTGGCCTTTTGGTCGGAACTGAGGTTAAGCTTGTCGTGCAGGAAAGCGTGCAGGGAGGGTTCCTGCTCGGCTCGCAGCACGTATCTAGCCCCGCCCCAGGCGCCTAGCCCCGCCGCCAACGCGACCAGGACGAGCGTCAGCAGAAGTCCGCGCAGGCCCTTCAACGGCCGCCGCCCAGCAGGGTGGACGGCGCCAAGTGGATGCTGACCGCGAAGACCGATGTCTCAACGGGCTTGGCCGCCGCGACCGCGGCCGAGGCTCCGCCCACCGCCACGCCGACGATCAGCGACATGGCCACCGCCGCCGTCCGCAGCGGTATGAAGCCGCCCAGTGCGCCGCGCCGCCCACGCCCGTCAGTGATCGCGCGCCACACCGTGGGTTCGACTTGGCTGAGATCGCGATCTGGCGCCTGCGCCCGAAGGCCGGCGATCAGGTCGTCCAATGTCTGACTCATCGAGAACTCCGAGAACGTCCCACCTGATATACGCCACGCGACGCTCAAACCCTCAACTGAGGGATGACGTCGGCCGATGCGTATCTTTCTTGAACGATGCAACCGGACGCCCCGCATGACCGCCATCACCGCCGCCCTTCCCCGCCGGGAATTGATGTTGGGCCTGACCGCCGCCCTCGTCGCGGCTGGCTCGGCCCAGGCCGCGCCGCGCGGCATCACGGTCTACAAGACGCCCTACTGCGGCTGCTGCAAGGGCTGGATCGCCCACATGGTCCGCGCCGGTTTCAGCCCGAAGGTCGTCGAGGTCGAGGATCTCGGCCCAATCCGGGCCCGGCATGGCGTGCCGTTCGCCCTATCCTCGTGCCACACTGGCCTGATCGGCGGCTACGTCGTCGAAGGCCACGTCCCGCCGAAGGACGTGGTGCGGCTGCTGGCCGAACGCCCCAAGGCGCTGGGCCTCACCGTCCCCGGCATGCCGATCGGCTCGCCCGGCATGGAAGTCCCCGGCGGCAAGACCGAAGCCTATGAGACCCTGCTGCTGCTCGACGCCAAGGGTCGCACCAAGGTGTTCGCCCGGCACGGCTAGTTCTCAGAGCCGCTGGGCGTGCCAGGCCACATGATCGGCGACGAAGCTTGAGATGAAGAAATACGAGTGGTCGTAGCCCTCCTGCATCCGCAGGGTCAGGGCCACGCCGGCTGTCTCGCAGGCCGCCTTCAGGAGTTCGGGCTTGAGCTGTTCGGCTAGGAAATTATCCGCGGTTCCCTGATCGACCAGGATCTCCGAAACCCGCGCCCGGCCCGCCTCGATCAGCAGCGCCGCGTCATGCTCGCGCCAAGCGGCCTCGTCGGACCCGAGATAGGCGGCGAAGGCCTTCTGGCCCCAAGCGCAGCGCGTCGGCGAGCAGATCGGCGAAAAGGCCGAGACGGTCTTGAACAGCTCCGGATACCGAAGCGTCAGGGTCAGCGCCCCGTGCCCGCCCATCGAGTGTCCGAACACACCGCGCCGCGCCGGGTCGAGCGGGAATGCGCCCTCCACCGCCGCGATCAGGTCGACGACGATGTAGCTCTCCATCTGGAAGTGCGGCGCCCAGGGCGCTTGCACCGCGTCGACATAGAAGCCGGCGCCCTGCCCTAGGTCATAGGCGTCGTCGTCGGCCACGCCCTCGCCCCGTGGGCTGGTGTCGGGCGCAATGATCGCAACCCCGGCGCGGGCGGCGGCGGCGTAGGCCCCGGCCTTGGTGGTGAAGTTGTCCTCAGTGCAGGTCAGGCCCGACAGCCAGATCAGATACGGAACCGGGCCTTCGGCGTCAGGCGTGAAAATGCTGAACCGCATCGGCGTGCCGGTCGCGGCGCTGGCGTGGCGGCAATAGCTCAAGGTTCCGCCATGAACCCGATGCTGCTGGAGAATTTCGACGCTCATCGACCCAGAACCCTCACTTGCACGCCAGATGGCAGGCAGGTTCCATACCGCCCAAGGCCCGGTGAGGACAATCGGCGAACCAGCTCCACCGGCCCGTCTAGGTCCCGTTCATCGGCGGGATGCTCTATACGCCCCACCAACTCGGGCATGGTCGCCGCCATGCCCGCGAAGCGAGGCCGACTATGACTGCTCCCGAATTCCGCCCCCTGACAGAACGCGATCTGGCGGCGGTGACCGCCATCCAGAACAGCGTCTTCGACCCGCTCTACCGGGAAACCCAGGACGTGCTGGGCAGCCGCCTTGCGATCGCTCCGACCACTTGCTGGGGCGCGTTCCGGGACGGCGAGTTGCTGGCCTACGTCCTAGGTCACCCCTGGCCGGCCGGCAGCCCACCGCCCATTGGGCGCCCCCTATCGCCCCCGCCGGCCGGCGACAACTGGTTCATCCATGACCTGGCCTGCGCGCCTGAAGCGCGCGGCCTGCGACTGGCTCAAGGCCTGGTCCGCTGCGCCTCGGGCGCCGCTCTGAAGCTCGGCCTCGTCCGAAGCGACCTGATCGCGGTCCAAGGCGCGTGGAGCTTCTGGGAGAAGCTGGGCTATGCGCCAGAGGAGACGCTTTCCCAGGCGCTGGCCGCCAAGGTCGCCGGCTACGGCCCCGACGCCCGCTACATGACCGCGCTCATCTCAGCTCTGAAAGTCTGAGAAGGCCCCCTCAACCCTTGCGGGAACTACGGCGCCGCTTGAACATTGTAGGCTCTACGCCTCACACCCTTCGGGAGATTCCAATGCTGTCTCGGCTACTACTAGCGTCGGTCATTCTGCTGGGCGCCTCCGCGCCGGCGATGGCTCAAGACCGGATGGCTCCGAACGCCCAGCTCTTCTCGGCCACGAACTTCATGGGCCGCAGCCTGACGATCACCCGCGCAACGCCTGTCGTCCAAGCGACCTGGCAACCGCGCAGCATCCGCATGGGCGGCGGCAGTTCCTGGGAGGTGTGCGAGCAACGCCACTTCATGGGTCGTTGCACCGTCGTGACCGGCAGCAGCAGCAACCTGGGCAGCCAGCTGGGCATCACCCGGATCGGTTCTATCCGCCCGGCGCACGGCGGCCCGGCGAATCCAGGTCCCGGCCCCGCGCCAGTTCCCCTGCCCGGCCCCGGCGGCGCTGGCCAATCGCTGCGTGGCATGGCCGCCGAGTTCTTCCCGGCGCCGCAAGCGCGCGGGCGCCGCATCGACGCCTGCAACAACCAAGGCGGCTCGGCGGCCTGTATCACCCGTGAGGCCGAGAATTTCTGCCGCTCGGTTGGCTACGCCAGCGTCCGCAACAGCGCCGCTGAAACCGTTGGCGGGCGGATCTACCTTGCTGACGTCCTCTGCTCGCGGTGGAACTGATGCGCACGCTCGCAGCGCTTAGCCTGGTCGCCCTCATGACGGCCGGCTGCGCCACGACCACCACGTCCTCGGGCGGCGGTGGAAGCAGCGGCGTGATCGCTGGCCCCGAATGGAAACTGGAAGACCTGCTCGGCGGTGGGATCATCGACCGCTCCAACGTCACCCTGACGCTCGGCCCCGATGGTCAAGCCTCGGGCTCAGGCGGCTGCAACCGCTTCTTCGGAAGCTGGTCGGTGAAGGGCTCGGCGCTAACGCTCGGCAAGATGGGTTCGACCATGATGGCCTGCGATCCGGCTCTCATGAACCAGGAAGGCAAGTTCCTGCGCTCTCTGGAGACCGCGACCACCTACAGCTTCACTCCGGACGGCGCCTTGGTGATCGCCACCGCGCAAGGCCCGCTGAAGTTCCGCAAGGACTAGACGGCCAGTTCCCGCGCCGCCTGCACGAAGCCGCTAGTGCGGTAGCGGGCGGCCGGACCGGCATAGCACAGACCGACGATCCGGCGCGGCGTGAAACCCTCCAGTTTCACCCGCGCCACCCCGGCCTCGCGATAGCTGTCAGGCATGACGGTGATCCCGAGCCCAGCGCGCACCATCGCCACTACGCGGTCGTCGTTCACCCCGCGATAGCTGAAGGCCGGGCGGACGTTACGGTCGGTGAAGTAGCGGCTGGTTTGCGCCAACACCTCGCAATGACGCCGCACCATCATCACCTCGTCGGCCAGTTCCTCGCCACGCAGCGAGGCGGCCTCGGCCAGGCGGTGGGTGGACGGTAGCGCCAGGCCATACCCTTCCTCGAACAGTCGCTCGCTGGCGAACTTTTCGGCCCCCGGGCGCAGGATGGTCAGGGCCACATCGGCCCGACCACGATCCAGCAGGCTGATGACCTCGCGCTCCGATCCCTCCAGCAACTCCACGCGCTCATCCCGGGCGGCGCGCTGGGTCAGCGCCTGTTCGAGCAGGGCTGTGGGGATGGTCGAGAGCACCGCCACCCGCAGCAACTCGGTCTGCGCGGCCCCCGACACCGAAGCCTGGGCGAGGTTGAACTCGTGCTCGATGCGGCGGGCGTGGACCAGGAACCGGCTGCCGGCCTGCGTCAGGTGAACCCGGCGATTGGTGCGGTCAAACAGCCTGGCCTGGAGCTGGCCTTCCAGCTTGGCGATCCCCGCCGAGAGCGTCGGCTGCGCCACGTTCTCCCGCGCCGCCGCCCGGCTGAAATTCCCGGTCTCCACGATGGCCAGGAAATAGCGGAGCAGGTAGCGGTCCATGATAGGTGACATCTATCATGTCGATCATCATCGTTCAATTTTGTGGATTGTTCACGAGCCGCTAGTTTTGCGAGGTTGTCCCAAGACGCCCTCCAAGAAGGCAGATCGAACATGTCCGGCCCCAGCTTCCAGTTCGGCCTCGGCGAGACCGCCGAGGCGATCCGCGAGACCACCGCGCGCTTCGCCGCCGATCGCATCGCCCCCCTCGCCGCCCAGATCGATGCGACCAACACCTTTCCCCGCGAGCTTTGGCCCCAGATGGGCGAGCTTGGCCTGCACGGGATCACGGTCGAGGAAGAGTTCGGCGGCCTCGGGCTAGGCTACCTGGAACACGTGGTGGCGATGGAGGAGGTGTCCCGCGCCTCGGCCTCGGTCGGCCTGTCCTATGGCGCCCACTCAAATC
>NZ_JAURWM010000395.1 GCF_030654915.1 Phenylobacterium sp.
CGATGGCGAACTGCACGTTCATCAGGCCCTTGACGTTGAGGGCCAGCGCCATGCGGACGGTCTGGGCCTTCAGCTCGGCGATGGTCTCCGGCTTCAGAGAGAAGGGGGGCAGGGAGCAGGCTGAGTCGCCAGAGTGAACCCCAGCCTCCTCAATGTGCTCCATGACGCCGGCCACGAATACGTCCTTGCCGTCGCAGATGGCGTCAACGTCCACCTCGGTGGCGCGGCTGAGGTACTGATCGATCAGGACCGGGCTGTCGCCTGACACCTGCACGGCGGTGCGCACGTAGCGTTCAAGCTGCTCGTCGTCGCGGATGATCTCCATCGCCCGGCCGCCCAGCACGTAGGACGGGCGGATGACGATGGGGTAACCGACCTGATGGGCGCCGGCGAAGGCTTCGTCGCGCGAGCGGGCGATGGCGTTGATCGGCTGGGCGATCTTCAGCTTGTGCAGCAGTTGCTGGAAGCGCTCGCGGTCCTCGGCCAGGTCGATGGCGTCGGGGCTGGTGCCCAGGATTGGAATGCCGGCGTCTTCGAGCGGCTTGGCGAGCTTCAGAGGCGTCTGGCCGCCGAACTGAACGATCACGCCCAGCAGGGTCCCACGAGCCTGCTCGACCGCGATCAGTTCCAGCACGTCCTCGGCCGTCAACGGCTCGAAGTAGAGGCGGTCGGAGGTGTCGTAGTCGGTGGAGACGGTCTCGGGGTTGCAGTTGACCATGATCGACTCGACGCCCAGGTCGCCCAGGGCGAAGGCCGCATGGCAGCAGCAGTAGTCGAACTCGATGCCCTGGCCTATCCGGTTGGGACCACCGCCCAGGATGATCGCCTTCTTGCGGTCGGTCGGCTCGCTCTCGCACTCCGGAATCTGGCCCAGCGCGCCCGTCTCGTAGGTCGAGTACATGTAGGGCGTGGTGGCGCGGAACTCGCCGGCGCAGCTGTCGATGCGCTTGAACACCGGGCGCACGCCGTGGCCCCGGCGCTGTTCGCGGACCTCGGCTTCGGTGGTGTGGGTCAGCTTGGCCAGGCGGGCGTCGGAGAAGCCCTGGGCCTTGATGGCGCGGAACTCGGCGGCGGTGGCGGGCAGGCCGCGGTCGCGGATGCCGGCCTCGGCCTGGACCAGGGTCTCGAGTTGGCGCAGGAACCACGGCTCGTAAGAACAGGCCGCGTTGATCTCTTCGACGCTCAGGCCGTGGCGGAAGGCCTGGGCGATGACCAGCAGGCGGTCCGGGGTGGGCTGGCCCAGCGCGCGGATGACCGCGGCGCGGCCGGTCTCGGCGTCATGGGCGCCTTCGATCTCGATCTCGTCCAGACCGGTCAGGCCGGTTTCAAGGCCGCGAAGCGCCTTCTGCAGGCTCTCGGCGAAGGTGCGGCCGATGGCCATGACCTCTCCGACCGACTTCATGGCGGTGCTGAGCAGCGGCTCGGAACCCGGATACTTTTCGAAGGCGAAGCGCGGGATCTTGGTGACGACATAGTCGATGCTGGGTTCGAACGAGGCCGGCGTGGCGCCGGTGATGTCGTTCATCAGTTCGTCGAGCGTGTAGCCGACAGCCAGGCGCGCGGCGACCTTGGCGATCGGGAAGCCGGTGGCCTTGGAGGCCAGGGCCGAGGAACGCGAAACCCGCGGGTTCATCTCGATGACGACCATGCGGCCGTCGGCGGGGTTCACCGCGAACTGGACATTGGAGCCGCCAGTTTCGACGCCGATCTCGCGCAGGACGGCGATCGAGGCCGCCCGCATCTGCTGATATTCCTTATCGGTCAGCGTCAGGGCCGGGGCGACGGTGATCGAGTCGCCGGTGTGGACGCCCATCGGATCGATGTTCTCGATCGAGCACACGATGATGCAGGTGTCGGCCGTATCGCGGACGACCTCCATCTCGTACTCTTTCCAGCCGAGCACGCTCTCTTCGATGAGCACTTCGGTGGTCGGCGAGAGGTCGAGGCCGCGTTCCACGATCTCGCGGAATTCCTCGAGGTTGTAGGCGATGCCGCCGCCGGTGCCGGCGAGCGTGAAGGACGGGCGGATGATCGCGGGCAGGCCGACGAACTCCAGCCCCTCCAGGGCCTCGTCCATGTTGTGGGCGGCCTTGGATTTCGGGCTCTCGAGGCCCAGCTTGTCCATGGCGTCGCGGAATTTCTGGCGGTCCTCCGCCTTGTCGATGACGTCGGCCTTGGCCCCGATCATCTCCACGCCGTACTTGGCCAGCGCGCCGGAGGCCTCGAGGGCCAGGGCGGTGTTCAGCGCGGTCTGGCCGCCCATGGTCGGCAACAGGGCGTCGGGGCGTTCCTTGGCGATGATCTTCTCGACCATCTCGGGCGTGATCGGCTCGATGTACGTGGCGTCGGCCACGTCCGGGTCGGTCATGATCGTGGCCGGGTTCGAGTTGACCAGGATGATCCGGTAACCCTCGGCGCGCAGCGCTTTACACGCCTGAACGCCGGAATAGTCGAACTCGCAGGCTTGGCCGATGACGATCGGGCCGGCGCCGATGATGAGGATCGAGGAGATGTCTGTGCGTTTCGGCATGTCCACTCGCGCGCATGGGCCGCGCGGGTAGGGCGCGCTGCGGCCGATCATATTGCAGGTTAAGCCGGCCGTTTAGAGGCGGAGTCGCCTGGGCGCAAGCGCCATGGGTTCGAAACTCCTCCCGCGAGCGCGGAGAGCAGCCTTGGGTTCCAAGGCCGTCAGGGTGCGCCGATGTCCAGGGGCAGGGTGACCGTCACCGCAAAGCCCCCTGCGGGCAGGGGTGAGGCTTCCATGTGGGACTTGTCGCCGAAGCGTGCGGCGAGCCTGCGTCCCACATTTTCGAGGCCGACACCGGTTCCGGAAATGGCGCCGGTTCCTGGGCCGTTGTCGCTGACCCGCACCCGCAGATTTTGAGCCTCCGCCCAGGCTCTAACCTGGATAAGGGTCTCGGTTCCGGGCGGGTGCACCCCATGCTTGACCGCGTTCTCAACCAGCGGCTGGAGGATCAGGCTGGGAATCTTGGCGTGCGACAATTGGGCGGGAACGTCGATCACCACCCGCAGCCGGTCAGCAAAGCGCACCTGCTCGATCTCTAGGTAAAGTCTCTGCTGGTCGACCTCGTCGCCTAGCCGCACGTCGCCGAGCGGATCACTGGTCAGGCTGGCGCGGAAGAAATCCGACAGGCCCATGACCATGCGCTCAGCCTGCCTGTTGCGGCCGTCGAGAATGAGCGCCGAAATCGAATTGAGCGCGTTGTACAGGAAGTGAGGGTTGATCTGGTAGCGCAGGGCTCGAATCTCGGCGTCCTGCGCGGCGATGAGCGCCGCGGAGAGACGCGCTTCGCGCTCACGCGTCCCCTGGTTGCTGTCCAGCACAAGGGCGACCAGAAACCACATCAGAAATGGGATGAGCCAGTACGCGCTCTCCCAGAAAAATCGGCTGAGGTCGTAGGGGCCAGGCCGGAACACGACTGGCGTGAGCAGGCTGATGGACCTCAACACCAGGGCGTAAAGTCCCGAGCACACGAGGGTGGTGACCAGGACCAGAGGGCCGCGCGCGGTCCAGTTCCAATTCCTCGACCAGCGGACCGCGCCGAAACAGACCAGGCTGAGCGTGCTGGCGGCGGCCACGCCCATCAACTGTCCAGGAAGGTGCTGGCGCACGTAGGGGTGGCCAGCGAGCGCGTTGAGGACCACGGCCCAAAGTTCTGTGCAGGCCCATAGGGCGACGGCTAGCCCGGCCGCCGTCCGCCAATCGCGCGGGATCTTCGCGCGATCCCTTTCGCCGGCGGTTCCTTGCCTCGTGGGGAGCGGCATCCTTGGCTCTAACTCCGTCGTGGCGATGCTCCTCGGCGTGGCCAGCTAAGCTCGCTCATCGTGAAGGTATGAGCGAAAAGGCGAGGTTGTCGACGGAAGGGGGCAAATCGTCGACGGGCGGCCGTGGACAGCTTCGCCGTCGTCGTGAGAGATCGCTTGTCGTTTCTGCCAGGGAGCCGCGTTGGCCGATGGTGTCGCTACGGGTCGTCGCCATAGACGACGAAGACCTCGCGCTGCGGCGGTTGCAGATCGCGCTGGATCAGATTTCGAACGCCGAACTGGTCGGCGTGGCGCGGAGCGGCGAGGAAGGCCTAGCGCTCATCGCCGCGGTTCGCCCCGATGTCGTGCTGTTGGATATCCAGATGGCCAATCTCGACGGCTTCGAACTGGTCGAGCGTCTCTGCGGGGACCACGTTCCCTTGGTCATTTTCGTCACGGCCTTCCCCGGCTTCGCGACTAGGGCCTTCGAGGTCAGCGCCGTGGACTACATTCTTAAGCCCGTCGCCTTCGAGCGGCTTGGCGCGGCCCTGGACAAGGCCCGGACGACCTTGCGGCTGGTTGATGCTGAGCGCCGGGCGAGCGACCTGCGCACGCTTGTGAGCGCATTGCGCGCCGAATCCAGCGCGCGCGGCGCGGACGACTACCTCACGGAGATCTGGGCCGAGCGACGCGGCGAGACCGTGCGCGTCCCTGTCCATCTGATCGACTGGATGGAGGCGGACCGCGACTATGTGCGGCTGCACGCCCGTGGCGCCCCTTTGCTCACCCGCGGTCCGCTTGGGGATCTGCAGGCTCGGCTGGACCCAAGCCAATTTGTTCGCGTGCGCCGGTCGGCGCTCGTGCGTGTGGAGGCCATCGCCGCTATTCGCAATCGCGGCTACGGCAATTGCCGCGTGCTGCTGACCGGCGGCGCCGACGTGAAGGTGGGCAAGACCTATCTGCGCGACATCCGCCGACTGACCAGCCTCCCTGACTTCGCCGGATAGGCGAGAGCCGGCGCCGTCCGCCGTCGAATTCGGCCGTTCGTCGCTGCTCGTTTGCGACTTCCCATCCGCCCCGACACCTCGCCGAGTGGCCGCGGATTGTTCGCAGCCTCACTCAACAGTTGGGATGCATCATGAAGCTATCAGTCATCGCCGCGGCGCTCTCGGCCGCTGCTCTAGTCTCCACCGCCGCCGAGGCCGCGACGGTTATCGACTTCAACGAATTCGCCGCCGCTTCCACGAAATTTCATGGAACGAGCCTCTCTTCGCAGGGATTTTCGGTGACCGCGCCATCCGGCGCCGGCTTGGTCTCCTGGGGACGGACGGCCTCGAACAACGGCGATCCGGGCGGCGCCACCCTGATGAACTGGAACGGCGGCGTCGTGACGATCGCTCGCCTGGACGGCGGGCTTTTCAGCCTGGATTCCCTTGATTTCGGCGACGTCTACAATGTGGGATCGCCTGAAACAGTCAGTTTTTCATTCTTCGATGGCGTCCGCACCACGGTGAGAGACGTCGTGCTTGACCGGGCGAAGGGTATGGAGACCGTGAGCCTGGGCATGGACAGCCTTCAGTCGTTCTCGTTCCGCCTTGTCCATGGAACCGCCGCTATTCAATTCGACAACCTGACAGTCGGCGAGCCGGTGATGTCAGCCGTGCCCGAGCCCGCGACCTGGGCGATGATGATCATAGGCTTCGCCGCCGTCGGGACAGCGGCGCGGACGCGGCGTCGCAACCAACTCGCATTCGGCTGACTCCCACCGCCACAAACAAAAAGGGCCGGCGTTTCCGCCGGCCCTCAGTCGTTCTAACGCAAGGGCCCGAAGGCCCTTGCGAGGTATTTTAGACCTGCAGGTTGCCAGCGGACATCTTGCCGCTGCGACGGTCTTGCTCGAGTTCGTAGGAGACCTTTTGGCCTTCGTTCAGGCTGCGGAGGCCTGCGCGCTCCACGGCCGAAATGTGGACGAAGACGTCAGCGCCGCCGTCGTCGGGTTGGATGAAGCCGAAGCCCTTGGTTCCGTTGAACCATTTCACAGTGCCGGTAGCCATAGAAGTGTCGTCCTTGGGATATTAATTCCGCAACCCAGCCTTTGAGCCGCGCATCAAAGTTCGGGAGGGTCGGGGAGTAGGTTCGGTGCGCCGGAATTTGGAGCGTCGAAGAACAGCCGAACCATACGAGTTTGACCTACCGACGGTAACTCGGTTCAGCGGTGTCCGCAAGGCGAGCCTATCGAGTCTTTGCAACGCAATTGACGAGGCCGCTGGCGAGGCTCGATCGCCAGAAATCTTGCGCGTTCCAGCTGTGCCCTGAACGCCACGCCCTCTCATGGAGGAGCTGTGGGCCTCAAGGCGCACTTTAACTGAGGCAGGGCGAAATCGCTCTGAACCTTGCCGTGCGCTCTTCCAATCGGCGGCGGGCTGGGGCAGCTTCGTGGTTGAACCTCACTCCAGAAAGCCGCCTTGTCCGCGATTTCCGCCCCGGATCCGCTCGCTGAACTGTTGCCACGCATAGCGTCTGGCGACCGCGACGCATTGCAGCAGCTATATGAGCGCTCGTCCGCGAAGCTTTTCGGCGTCTGCCTGCGTATCCTTTCCGACAGGGAAGAGAGCGAAGACGTGTTGCAGGAGGTTTATCTGACGATCTGGCGCAGGGCCGACCGCTTCGATGCGGGACGGGCCAGCGTCATGACTTGGATTTCGACCATCGCGCGCAATCGCGCCATCGATCGGCTGCGCGCCCGCGGCCCGTTGGCCTATGCCGACCAGATCGACGAGATGGAGATCGAGGACGGCGCGCCGGGCGCCGAAGCCCTGCTGGAAGCTTCCCAGGACGGCGCGGCGCTGAACCGCTGCCTGTCCGAACTGGACGAACGGACCGCCAGCGTGATCCGCACCGCCTTCTACGAAGGGGTCACCTACGAGGCGCTGGCCCACCGGCTCGACACTCCGCTGGGCACCATCAAGAGCTGGATTCGCCGCGGTCTCCTCAAGCTCCGGGGGTGTCTGGAGCGATGAGCGACATCGGCCCCGAAATGCCCGAGGACGACGCCCAGGCCGCTGAACACGCGCTGGGCGTGCTGACCGCCCGCGAACGCGCCGCCGCCGAGCTGCGCATGGCCCGCGAGCCGGACTTCTTGGCGAAGGTCGAGACTTGGCGTGAGCGCCTGGCGCCGCTGGTTGACGATGTGGCGGCGGTCGAGCCGCCCGCGGGCCTATGGCCTCGGATCGTCCGCGGCCTGCCGGCCAACGACAACCAGGTCGGGGTGTTGCGGCGGCTGAAGTTCTGGCGCGGCGCGACGATGGGTTCGCTGGGGCTGGCGGCCGCCAGCCTGGCCATGGTCGCCGTGCTGGCGACCCGTCCGCCGCAGATCATCACCCCGGCGCCGGCGCCGATGATGAACGCCCGGCTGATGACCACCGGCGGGCAGCCGCTGTTCCTGGCGGCCTATGATCCAGGGCGGAAAGCTGTGCTGGTCGCTTCGCTCGTCCCGCCAGGGACCGATCCCAACCACAGCCATGAGCTTTGGCTGATCCCGGCCGATGGCAAACCGCGCTCCCTGGGCCTAGTGGAGCCAGGTGCGTCAAAGTCCATGCCGTTGTCCGATCAGATGGCGGCCATGGCCAAGGAGGGCGCGACAATGGCGGTCACCGTCGAGCCGGCCGGAGGCTCGCTACTGGATGGGCCGTCAGGGCCTGTCGCCGCGGTCGGCAAGCTCGCCAGGATCTGACGGGCGGCCCCTGGTTCTCAAGCTCCGAAGCACCTTATGCTCCGCGGCTGAGCTTGAGGAGCAATGATGAAAGCACACCTGTTCGCGGCGAGCGTGGCGGCCTTGGTTTGTCTGGGGGGCGGCGTTCAGGCCGCCGAGTTTCATAAGGACGGCATGACCGCCAAGGAACTCCAGGCGTGGCTTTCAGAGAGCGGCTATCGAGCCGAACTCGCGAAAGACAGCGAGGGCGACACCTATGTGAAGAGCGCCTCGGACGGGGTGAACTTCGACGCCCACCTCTATGACTGCCAGAAGGAACGCTGCGCCTCGATGCAGTTCATCGCGGGCTTCGACATGGACGGCGAGCTGGAGCTCGCCAAGATGAACACGTGGAACGCCAGCAAGCGCTACATCGCCGGGTACACCGACGAAGAAGGCGACCCGTGGTTCACCTATGACGTCAATCTCAGCCCCGGCGGCAGCCGCGCGGCGCTCGACGATGATTTCGCTGTCTGGCTGAGTTTCCTGCCCGACATGAAGGAACTGGCCGGCTGGTAACTTGGTGTCGGCCGCAATATTGCGGGCCTGATCGCATCTTCCTGAGCATCAACCTCGTATCCTTGATGTCGCGGCTATAGCGGCGGAAAATCAAGGATACCAGGAATGCGTTCCAAGCTCATTCCGGCGCTTGTCGCCGGCGTTGCTGCGGCTTGCCTCGTCTCTGGCGGCGCTTTTGCTCAGATGGCCAGCCCCATGGCGAGCGAAAAGACTGTCATGGTCGGTGGTGCGGCCATGTATCCGTCCCGGAACATTGTCGAGAACGCAGTCAACTCCAAGGACCACACGACCTTGGTCGCGGCGGTGAAGGCTGCGGGTCTGGTCGACACCCTCTCCGACGCCGGCCCCTTCACCGTGTTCGCACCGACCAACGAGGCCTTCGCCAAGCTTCCAGAGGGCACAGTCAACACCCTGTTGAAGCCTGAGAGCAAGGCCGCGCTGACCAAGGTGCTGACCTACCACGTCGTGCCAGGCCGGCTGACCGCGACGGACTTGGCCGCCAAGGTGAAGGCCGGCGGTGGCAAAGCGATGCTGAAGACCGTGGAAGGCGAAAACCTGACGGTGATGGCCATGGGCGGGGGCTTGGTGGTTCACGACTCCAAGCATGGCGCAGCGAAGGTGACGATCGCCGATGTGGGCCAATCCAACGGCGTGATCCACGTCGTCGATACAGTCCTGATGCCCTAGGACCCGAAACGCGCCCCCCCATGTGGAGGGGCGCGCGCTACGGCTTATTTCTGCGCGGCGTCCATGAGATCGGCGAACCGCTGGAACAGATAGAGCGAGTCCGTCGGGCCAGGAGAGGCCTCGGGGTGGTGCTGCACCGAGAACACCGGGCGGCCCGTCAGGGAGATGCCGGCGTTGGTGCCATCGAACAGCGAGACGTGGGTCTCGACCACCGCTTCGGGCAGGCTGTCGCGATCGACAGTGAAGCCATGGTTCATGGAGACGATCTCCACCTTGCCGGTGGTGACGTCCTTGACCGGATGGTTCGCGCCGTGGTGGCCCTGGTCCATCTTCACGGTGTCGGCGCCCAGGGCGCGGGCCATCATCTGGTGACCCAGGCAAATGCCGAAGATCGGCACGCCGCTCTCGACCAGCTTCTTGATCTCGGGAACCGCGTACTCGCCGGTGGCGGCCGGGTCGCCGGGACCGTTGGACAGCAGCACGCCGTCCGGCTTGCGGGCCAGGACCTCCTCGGCGGTGGTCTTGGCCGGCACCACGGTGACGCGGGCGCCGATCGAGGTCAGGGCGCGCAGGATGTTGCGCTTCACGCCGTAATCGAGAACCACGACCTCATACTTGGGCTCGCCGGCCTTGGCGTAGCCTTCCGGCCAGGTCCACAGACCCTCGTGATAGACGAACGGCTGCAGGCAGGAGGCGTCCTTGGCCAGGTCCAGACCCTCGAGGCCGGCCCAGGCCTTGGCCTTCGCGGTGAGGGCGGCCAGGTCGAACTGGCCGTCGGGCGAGTGAGCGATGACGCCATGCGGCATGCCCTTTTCGCGGATCGCGCGGGTCAGGGCGCGGGTGTCGACGCCGGCCAGCCCGATGACGCCGCGGCGCTTCATCCAGGTGTCCAGGTCGCCCTGCGCACGCCAGTTGGCCGGCGGGGTCGGCACGTCGCGGAAGATCGCGCCGCGCGCCGCGGTCTCGGCCGAACCGGACATCTGTTCGACGTCCTCGACGTTGACGCCGACATTGCCCATGTGCGGGAAGGTGAAGGCCACGATCTGGGCCATGTAGGAGGGGTCCGTCAGGATCTCCTGGTAGCCGGTCATGGCGGTGTTGAAGCAGACCTCGCCGACCACGTCGCCGGTCGCGCCGACGCCGACGCCTTGCAGGACAGTGCCGTCCGCCAGGACCAGAACGCCGGTGACACCTGGGAGGAGTTCAACAGTCATCTCGGCGTCTCCTTGGATGGGCCGCATGCTCGCAAAAAGGCGGGCCAGGGAGAACCCCGCCCGTTCAATCTGTCCGCTTGTGTCGGCAAACGGCCGCGTAGGTACTGACTCGCGACCGCTGGGTCAATGCGGGTCTCTAACGCACTTCGCCGCGACGTGATCCCCTAAAGGCTCAATCCTCGCGACGTCGTCCATGGGGCAGCTTGCCGAAGTCACCATCGTCGATAATAATCGACAAATGGATACTATAGTGGACGATGCCGGTGCGCGCCTCGCCCGCCTGCTGCGATTCGAGCGCGATGCGCGCGGCTGGTCGCTGGCCGATCTGGCCGAACGAGCTGGGGTCTCCAAGGCCGCGATCAGCAAG
>NZ_JAURWM010000398.1 GCF_030654915.1 Phenylobacterium sp.
GGGTTTCCGGCGCCGGCCCGAGCCGCCGCACCGCGTCGAGCTGGGCCTCACGCATGTCCTCATGGCGCCACATGACCCCCTTGGGCATGCCCGTCGTACCGCCCGTATAGATGAACAGAAGGTCGTCTGGAGACCGCTCGATCCCTAAGGCCGCGCCCTCGCCGGTCGCGGCCAGGTCTTCATATCGCTCCGAGAAGGGCGCCGGCGGATCGTCATCGCCGATCTCAATGAACGTGGCGACCTTGGACAGCCGATCCTTCAGCTGGAGCACTGTGTCGCGAAACTCGGAGCCGTAGATGACGGTCTGCGCATCCGAGTCGTCGAAGATGTAGAACACCTCGTCGGGCTTGTAGCGATAGTTGACGTTCACGTGCGTCAGCCGGCCTTTGAAGCAGGCGGCCAGCGCCTCGCCATACTCCGGGCGGTTGCGCATATAGAACGCCACCTTGTCGCCGGCCTTCGCGCCGCGAGCCAGGATTGCGCGCGCCAAGTTGTTCGACCGACGCGACGTCTCACCCCAGGTGATCGTCCGATCCCCATGAATGAAAGCCGGCGCGTCCGGCGGAAGGGCCTTCGGGAGCGCGTCGAGGATGTCGCCGAAATTCCAGGTCATGAGCATACTTCCTAAGCGGCGATCCAGCCCTGCAGGCGGGCAGCTTCGTTGCGCACGAGTTCTGGCCCACCGAGCAACTGCCGATCGAGGCCGATACGCTTGAACCAGAAGTGCAGCCCAGCGAGGTCGGTGAAGCCCATGCCCCCGTGCACCTCTGTCGAAGTGCGTGCGACGAACCGGCCGACCTCGGAAAGATGCGACTTGGCATGGCATGCCATCAGGGAGGCCTCGTCCGGCGCATGGTCAAAAGCGTGCGCCGCGTACCAGACCAGCGAACGGCAGGGCTCCAGCGCTGCCGCCATCTCGGCGCACATGTGCTTGACCGCCTGGAAGGACCCGATTGGCCGGCCAAACTGCACGCGCGTACCAGCGTAGGCCACGGCCTGTTCGATCATCGCCGTGCCGGCGCCCAGGATGTCGGCGGCCAGCATGATGCGCCCGGCGTCGATGATCCGTCGGGTCGTCTCGATTCCGCCGCCGGGCAACGGATCGGCCTTGACTCCCGTCAGTCGAAGCTCTCCGACCGACCGGGTCTTGTCGATGGTCGTCAACGGGATCTGCGTGAGACCGGCCGCGTCGGCTACGACCAGGTGCAATGCGCCGGTAGTGTCCGCTACCACGAACAGGTCGGCATCTGCAGCGTCAAGCACGAACAACGCGGTCCCGTCTAGACGCCCATCCCTGGCGTCGACTCCGGCCCCGTCCCGGCGCTCCACGGACTGGCTTATCGCGACGGCCGCAGTCGCTTCCCCGCTCGCCAGCTTGGGCAACCAAGCAAGACGTTGGGCGTCCGATCCGCCGAGCATGATCGCCAGGGGCGCCATCACATGGGCGGCCGCGAAATGCACCGGCGCGACGCCATGGCCGAGCGCTTCCGCGATGAGTGCGGCCTCCAGCAGGCCAAGGCCCATTCCGCCGAATTCCGCGGGGATGACGACCCCCGGCACGCCGAGATCCGCCAGGCCCGCCGCGACATCTGGGCTGTAGGGCTTGGCGGCGGTGGCGATATCCCGCACATGCCGCAGCGGGGACTGTTCCGCGAGATAGCGGGCCACGGCATCCTGCAGCATGCGCTGCTCGCTCGAAAGACCGAACTCCATCAGACGCGGCTCCCTTCCTGGGCGAGCTTTGGCTCCCGCGGCATGCCTAGACCCCGCTCCGCGATGATATTCTTCTGGATCTGGGCGGTGCCCCCGCCGATGATCAGACCGAGCTGGAACATGTAGGCCTGCTGCCAGGCGCCGTGGGCGCGCAGATGCCGGCTACCGTCGTAGAGCACCCCGAGCTCGCCAAGGGCGTCGATGGCCAAGGCCGAAATCTGATGGGCCAGCTCGCAGGCCTGCAGCTTGACGATCAGCCGCGCGAGCCCCGCGTCGCCGCCGTTGGCCGAGGCGCCAAGGACGCGGAGCCCATTGAACTTCATCGCCGCGAGTTCCGCCTGCAGCCGCAGCAGACGATCCCGTAGGATCGGGTTGTCCATGATCCGGCTGTCGCCGGCCGTCTCGTTCCGCATCAGCTCCGCCAACGCAAGGAAGCGGCTTTCGAGCTGGCCCGGGTCCCCCAGCATTCCGCGTTCGTGCTTGAGGGTGGCGTTGGCGACGAACCAGCCCTGCCCGCGCTTTCCCACGATCTGGGACTTCGGGACGCGCACGTCGGTGAAGAAGGTC
>NZ_JAURWM010000004.1 GCF_030654915.1 Phenylobacterium sp.
CCAGTTGGAGATCGGGAACACCCGGATGCTTTCGCCGGGGTTCTTGCGGGCGTTGTAGAGCCGCCAGAGTTCCGGCCGCTGGTTCTTGGGGTCCCAGCGATGCTGGGCCGAGCGGAACGAGAAGATGCGTTCCTTGGCGCGGGATTTTTCCTCGTCGCGGCGGGCGCCGCCGAAGGCCGCGTCGAAGCCGTATTTGTCGAGCGCCTGCTTCAGACCCTCGGTCTTCCAGATGTCGGTGTGCAGGGCCGAGCCGTGGTCGAACGGGTTTATGTTCCGCTCGACGGCCTCGGGGTTCTTGTGGACCAGCAGCTCGAAGCCCAGCTCCTTGGCCATGCGCTCGCGCATCTCGTACATGGCCCGGAACTTCCAGGTCGTGTCGACGTGCAGCAGCGGGAAGGGCGGCTTGGAGGGATAGAAGGCCTTGGCCGCGAGGTGCAGCATCACGGCCGAGTCTTTCCCGATCGAGTAGAGCATCACTGGACGCTCAGCCTCGGCCACGACCTCGCGCATGATGTGGATGCTCTCGGCTTCCAGGCGCTGCAGGTGGGTAAGGGTTTCTGGGGTGATCGCGGGCGCTTTGGCCTGCATCAGGGCTGTACCTTGCACATGAACCTCGGGGGCCGAACCCTGCTTGTAAACTAATGACGAAAAAACCCGCTCGCCTGTGTCTGGCGGCGCGCGGATTGGCCCTCAGCGATGGATTACGGGACGCGACCGCCGATGACGATAGAGATTTCCTGACAAGCCGACGAGGAAATTGGAGCGGCTTGACCGCGTTGGACTCTCACGCGACCCAGGGTCACGCTTCGATTTCACGCAGCCTGACAATTAATTCAGATGTCGGCGGCAGCCCGCTCGACCATCGGCCGAGAGACTCCGCGATTGGATCAGCCGGGGGGAAGGTGGGTGCGGGCTGCTGGACAAGCCCGCGGCGGCGGACTGGTGATGTGCGGGCCAAGCCGCGGGGCGGCGACAAGCGCTCGGCGCGGATCTAGGCCCACGCGGCGCTGATCCTGGGTCTGGTGGAGGCCCAGGGCGATATCACGCTGGTAGAGCTGCGGGCGCGGCTGGCCCAGTCGGGGATCGCTGTGGCGGTCTCGACGCTGTGGCGGTTCTTCGAGCGCCGCGCGATCACGCTCAAAAAAAGCCCGGGCACGCGGCCGAGCAGGATCGTCCCGACGTCCTGAGCCGCCGTCAGGCCTGGTTCGACGCCCAGCCCGACCTCGACCCCGAGCGGCTGGTCTTTATTGACGAGACCGGCGCCTCCACCAAAATGGCTCGCCGCCACGGCCGGGCGCCGCGCGGCC
>NZ_JAURWM010000008.1 GCF_030654915.1 Phenylobacterium sp.
GACGGCATCCTCGTCGGCTACATGCACGACCGGATGAGCGCCCGGCTGATGGGCCTGAGCGCCACCGGCAACGGCCGGCGCCAGTCCTACGCGCACATGCCGATGCCGCGCATGACCAACACCGCGATGATGGGCGGCTCCACCCCGCGCGAAGAGATGATCGCCTCGACCAAGCGCGGCCTCTATTGCGCGAACTTCGGCGGCGGCCAGGTGGACATCACCAACGGCAAGTTCGTGTTCCAGTGCACCGAGGCCTACCTGATCGAGGACGGCAAGATCACCACGCCGGTCAAGGGCGCGACCCTGATCGGCGATGGTCCTTCGGCCCTGACCCGGGTGACGATGATCGGCGACGACTTCGACTTCGATCCCGGCGTCGGCGTCTGCGGAAAGTCCGGCCAGAGCATCCCGGTCGGCGTGGGCCAACCGTCGCTGAAGCTGACCGGCCTGACCGTCGGCGGCACCAGCATCTAGCCAGCGGACAGGGCGAGCCTCAACGGAGGCTCGCCGAGACCCGCGGCTGCACCGGCGTCGACGTCTTCGGCGGCTGGCGGGAGACCTATTACCGGTTTGACGAGATATCGACCGACAAGCTCAAGACCTACGTCGTGCCGTTCGCCGAGTGGAAGCCGAGGTCCGACATCGTGATCCGCGCCGAACTGCAGAACGCCACCAACCGAGGCTTTCGCCACACGCGCACAGTCTATGACGGCCCGCGCGGCGCCAGCGACGTGGCCTTCGTGGACGACCGCAATATCCAGTTTGGCCGCATGTACTGGTTCCGGATCCGCAAGAGTTTCGGCGGTTAGGCGGCGGCGAGCGCGCAACAAAAAGGGCCGGAGCAGCGATGCTCCGGCCCTTATCGTTTCTACACTAGAAGAACCTAGCTCTCTCGGTCGGCCCGCATCGCCGCGGGGCTGACCGCCTGGCGCTCGCCGTCCAGGACCGGAGCGATCGGCTCAGGCTGGGCGTGACCGGCCGGACTGTTCGCCCCATGCGACCAATGCTTGATGAAGAAGCTGAGCACGATGAAGGCGACGCCGACTCCGAGGCCAGCCCAGCCCAGCATCTTGAACACCGCCAGCGACGAGGCCAGCGCGGCCTGTGGATCGAGCACCTGCCCGCCGACCGTCTCGGCGCCAGCCAGACCCGCGATCCAGCCGCCCACGAGTTGGGCGATGGACGAGGCCAGGAACCACACCGCCATCATGAACGAGGCGATCGCGGCCACCGACAGCTTGGTGATCTCCGAGAGGCCCACCGGCGACAGGAAGAGCTCGCCCGTGGTGTGCAGCAGGTAGAGCATGCCAAGCAGCATCAGCGGCAGGCGATATGAGCCGTCGGCCATGCCGGCGCCCCAGACCACCACCATGAAGCCGAGCCCGACCTGGATCAGGCCAAAGCCGAACTTCATGGTCGGGTTCGGATCGCGGCCCCGCGCGGCCAGCCACGCCCACATCGCCGCGAAGATCGGGGCGAAGATGAGAATGAAGGCGGCGTTGAAGGATTGGGTCTGGGCCGCGCCCATGGTGGCGTCGATCCAGAAGCCCGTCGGCTCGATGCCGGCGGCGGCGAGCTGTTCGGCCGACCCCATCGGAATGCCGAGGAAGCTGGTGGCCTGATGGGTGATGGCGAGGTCGACGTTACGGGCGGCGAACAGATTCAGCGAGGTGCCAGCCTGTTCGAACAGGGTGAAGAACACCACCGAGCCGAAGATCAGCACCAGGGCGAGCATCATCCGCTCGCGCTCGACCTTGGCGCACTTGGTCAGGAAGTAGGCGATGTAGCCCAGCGACGCGACGGTGGCGGCCAGCAGCGCCCAGGCCACGAAGCTGTTGCGCTGCACCAGCACCCAGACGCCGCCGACGCCGAGGATGGCCAGGATGTAGATCAGCCATTCGCGGTTGATGGGGCCGGCGACCGCCTCCTTCAGACGCTCCGGATGCGGCGGCTCGCCCTTGCCTTGCAGCAGCGGCTTGCCGAGCACGAAGACCACCCAGCCCAGGGCCATGCCGACGCCGGCTAGGCCAAAGCCCGCCCACCAGCCGACCGTTTGGCCAAGCAGGCCGCAGAGCACCGAGGCCCAGAAGGCGCCCAGGTTGATGCCGTAGTAGTAGAGGGTGAAGCCGGAATCCCGCCGCGGGTCGCCCTGCGGATAGAGTTGGCCGACGATGGTGGAGATGTTCGGCTTCAGGAAGCCGACCCCCATGATGATCAGCGACACCGCCAGATAGAAGGCGTTCACGCCCAGCGGATCGCTTTTCTTTTCCATCTTGAAGCTGCCCTCGGGCAGGATAGACGGCAGCGGCGCGTTCGCGGGAAGGTTCTTGATCTCGAGCCCGCCGCTTTCGGCCGGGCCGAAGTCATGCAGCGTGTCGCCGATCTTGAGCCGCACCGTGCGCGTTTCCATGCGGCCTTCGGCGACCACCTGATAGCTTTGATTGGCGTAGGTCAGGGTCTGGGTGGCGGGGCTGCCCTCGACAGCCATCGTCAGGTGGCCGGCGACCAGCAACAGCGCGCCGAAGGCCACGGCCTTGCGGGTGCCGAGATAGCGGTCGGCCAGCAAGCCGCCGATCAGCGGCAGCAGATAGACCAGGCTGGTGTAGGAGCCGTACTGCGCCCCGGCGGTGGCGTCGTCGAACAGCAGTTGCTGCGTCAAATAGAAGATCAGGATGCCGCGCATCCCGTAGTAGGAAAACCGCTCCCACATCTCGGTGAAGAACAGAATCATCAGCCCGCGCGGGTGCGTTTTCAGCAACTGCAGCAGGACGGGGATGCCGGTCGCCAGCGTAATGACGATCCCCAAAAGGATAACAATATTCATAAGGGCGGTGTTCCGATTTCTTGGACGGCCGGCGCTCCCTGGGGTCGTTTCACCCCCGCCGGGCATATTTGGCGCGAGAAGATCACGCGGTAAGGCCAAGCACAAGCAAGGCGGCGCCTGTACACTGGTGTTCAGGGAGCCTCAAGCCCATCTTAGGCGTTGGACTGGTCATAGGAGGAGCGTCCGCATGCTGATTCCAGGCCCCGACCACCCCATCACCATCGCCCCGGCCAAGACCCGGTGGCGCGCCAAATACGGCGACCACGTGATCGCCGACACCGGCGACGCGCTAGTGCTCAAGGAAGCCGACTATCCGCCCGTCGTGTACTTCCCACGCGCCGACGTCTCGATGGACTTCTTATCGCGCACCGACCGCACGACCCATTGTCCATACAAGGGCGACGCGGCCTACTACACCATACTGATGGACGGTCGGTTCGCCGACAACGCGGTCTGGACCTACGAACAGCCCTTCCCCGCCATGGAACAGATCCGCGGCCGACTGGCCTTCTATCCCGACAAGGTTGAGGTCTATTCGGTGGACGAGGCGGTGGTCGATCCGACCCATGTTCACACCGTTGTCGACGAGGTGGTCCTGCACACCGACAGCGGCGCCGGCGCCAGCCAGCGCGACCATTGGCCGCCGAACGTCGAGAGCCCGGCGCCGGAAGAACGCTAGGCCTCGCGCCCCCTCGGCCCCGGCCATTGCGGCCGGGCGCCTTGCGGCGCTACGCTCATGCCGACGCCTTCGGTCGCCCGGATCGGAAGGCTCGCGACATCGAAACCCTCCAGGCAGAACACGTTGACGCCGTAGTGATCCGGCGCCGAACGCTTGCGATGGAAGGTGTAGATCCCGCAGCGGCTGCAGAAGTAGTGCTTCGCCCGCCGCGTATTCCATTGGTAGAGCGAGAGCGCGTCCTCGCCGGCTAGGACGGTGAGCGCGCTCTCATGCACCTTGGCCATCACCGCGTTTTTCTTGACGCAGAGCGAGCAATCGCAGGTCGTCAGCTCGTCGAGCTCCGCATTCACTTCGAAACGAACGACGCCGCAGTGACAGGAGCCCGACCAGATCATGGCGCGCCCTAGTAGGCGAAGTCCTCGAACACCCGGCGCACGTCGCCCCTCCAGGGGCCGTTGTAGAGTTCGAGCAGCCGCTCGGCCGGGGTGATCCCGCTGTCGGCGATCTCTTCCAACTCCGTCAGGTAATTGCTCTCGTCGACCATGCCGGCGCTGAGACGGTTGCGGTTCTTCAGACCCTGACGCGCGATGGCGACCATGTCCTTGGCCACGTCCTGGACGCTGCGGCCGTTGACCTGCGCCTTGAGGCCCAGGCGCGCCACGTCGGCGCGTAGACGCTCGTGGTCGTCGACCTTCCAATCCTTGCAGAGGTCCCAAGCCGCGGCCAGGGCGGCGCTGTCGTAGAAGATGCCGGCCCAGAGCGCCGGAAGGGCGCAAAGGCGGCTCCACGGACCGGAGTCCGCGCCGCGCATCTCCAGATATTGCTTGAGGCGCACTTCGGGGAAGGCGGTGGTGGTGTGGTCGGCCCAGTCCTTGATCGACGGTCGGTCGCCCGGCAGGTCGGAGAGTTCGCCGGCCATGAACTTGCGGAACGAGCGGCCCGCCAGATCGACATACTTGCCGTCGCGCTTGGCGAAATACATCGGCACGTCGAGAGCGTAGTTGGCATAGGTCTCGAAACCGAAACCGTCGGCGAACACAAAGTTCAGCATGCCGGTGCGGTCGGGGTCGGTGTCGGTCCACACATTGGCGCGGGCCGAGAGGAAGCCCGAGGGCTTGCCCTCGATGAACGGCGAATTGGCGAACAACGCGGTCGCGATCGGCTGCAAGGCCAGGCTGGTGCGGAACTTCGCCACCATGTCGGCCTCGGAGCCGAAGTCCAGATTGGCCTGGACGGTACAGGTGCGGAACATCATGTCGAGGCCGAGATTGCCGACCTTTGGCATGTATTCGCGCATGATCTTGTAGCGGCCCTTGGGCATGACCGGGACCTCGTCCCGCCGCCAGAGCGGCGTGTAGCCCAGCCCAAGGAAACCAAGACCGAGCTCGTCGGCGACCGTCTTGACCTCTTCGAGGTGTTGCCCGGTCTCCTCGCAGATGTCGTGCATGGTCTCCAGCGGCGCGCCGGAAAGTTCGAACTGTCCGCCCGGCTCAAGGCTCACATTGGCCTTGCCGCGCTCCAGGGCGATGACGTTCTCGCCCTCGTAGACGCCCTTCCAGCCGAATCGCATCAGCCCGTTGAGCAGGGCCTGGATGCCGGCGGGACCTTCATACGGAATGGGCTCATAGGTCCCCAACCGGAACACGAACTTCTCATGTTCGGCGCCGACCTTCCAATCGCTGGCAGGCTTTGAGCCTGCTTCGAACCATTGGATCAGGTCCTCGAACGTGAGGGGTCGGTCGTCTGTCACGACGTCGGCCATCTCAATCTCCCCAAGCCCACATTAGTCCGAAAAATCGGCGGCGCGATCTTTACGCCGTTCAGACAGGTGGGCGCAATTCAGGAAACCTCAAGGCCACGCCAGTCGCCCTGAGCAGCCTGCCACAAGGTCAGGGCGCTGATGGCGGCTGTGTCGGCCCGCAGTATCCGCGGTCCCAGTGAAGCGGGCGTGGCGTAGGACAGGTTCCGCAGCATCTCGCGCTCGGCCGGCGAAAAGCCGCCCTCGGGGCCGATCAGGATCGCCCAGGGATCGGCAGGCGCCCCGTCCAGGGCCGCAAGAACCGGCTTGGACTCGCCCGCCTCGTCGCAGAACAGCAGCCGGCGCGGCGCGTCCCAGGCCTCGATCAGCTTGGCGAGCTTCAGGGGTTCGACGATCTGCGGGACATCCATGCGGCCGGTCTGTTCGGCGGCCTCGGTCGCGATGGCGGTCAGCCGGTCGAGGCGGGCCCGCTCGGCGTTGGTGCGTTCGGTGATCACCAGGCGCACCCGGCGCGCGCCCAGTTCGGTGGCCTTTTCGATGATCGTCTCGATCCGGGTGCGCTTCACCAACGCCACCACCAGGTCGAGGTCGGGGCCAAGCGCCTGGGGCCGCTCCAGCGCCGTCAGACGCAGCATCACGCCGCGCTTGCCGGCCACCTCGACCGCGCCGCGCCATTCGCCGTCGCGGCCATTGAAGACCAGCACCTCGTCGCCAACCTCGCGGCGCATGACGGCGGTCAGGTAGCGGCTCTGCGCCAGGTCGAGCGCCAGCGCGTAGTCCTGGGAGAGATCGGGGGTGACGAACAATCGGATCATGGAAAGAGGTTCTAGCCGCGCAAGCGGGATCGGGACTAGGTTCATTCCCATGGCAAAGTCAGATCAAGACGACGACGCGTACGAAACCGAGCTCGCCCACCTCCAGCTCGCCCTGGTGAAATATCAGCAGCACGCCATGGAGAGCGGCGACAAGGTGCTGATCATCCTCGAAGGCCGCGACGCGGCCGGCAAGGACGGCACGATCAAGCGGATGACCGAGCACCTGTCGATTCGCGCGACGCGGGTCATGGCCCTGCCCAAGCCGAGCGAGGTCGAGACCACCCAGTGGTACTTCCAGCGCTATGTGCAACACCTGCCGGCGGCGGGCCAGGTCGTGATCTTCAACCGTTCCTGGTACAATCGGGCCGGGGTCGAGCGGGTGATGGACTTCGCCACGCCCAAGGAGCAGGAGACCTTCCTGCGCGACGTCCCGCATTTCGAGGAAATGCTGGTCGAGAGCGGCATGCAGCTCGTGAAGATCTGGCTCGACATCAGCCGCGAGGAACAGGCCGAACGCCTGAAGGAACGCCGCGACGATCCGCTCAAGGCTCTGAAAATCAGCCCGCTCGACGATGTCGCCCAGGAGAAATGGGCCGAGTACAGCTCGGCTCGCGACGAAATGCTGACCCGGACCCACAACGGGACGACACCCTGGACCTGCGTCGTCACCGACAAGAAGAAGGACGCGCGCCTGAATGTGATGCGCCACGTGGTGCGTACCATCGCGCCCAAGGACATCGCCAAGGATGTCGCCAAGCCTGACAACAAGGTTCTGTTCCAGTTCGAGATCGGGGCGATCGCCGAAGGCCGGCTGAACCGATAGCGGGGGCGTCCGGGGTGGAAGTGATCTCGGCTCGCGCGGCCCGCCGTATCGCGCTGGCCGCGCAGGGGTTCGCCGAGGCTCGCCCGCAGGCGGCCGGCAAGCGTCATCTGCTCAAGACCATCGAGCGGCTGGGCGTGTTGCAGATCGACTCGGTCAATGTGGTGTCGCGCACCCACTATCTGCCGCTGTTCTCGCGGCTGGGCGCCTATCCGCGGCCGTTGCTGGAGGAGATCGCCTGGGGGCCGAGGCCAGCGCTGCTGGAATATTGGGCGCATGAGGCCTCGCTGCTGCCGGCGGCCAGCCATCCGCTGTTCCGCTGGCGGATGGAGGACGCGCGGGCCGGGGTCGGGACCTGGACGGGCATCGCCCGCTTCCTGCGCACCCACGAGGACTTCATCGAGCGGGTCCTGGCCGAGATCGAGACTCGTGGTCCGATGCCGGCCTCCGAACTGAACCTCGGCGCCAAGGGCGCGCAGGGCTGGTGGGGCTGGAGCGAGGGCAAGCGGGCGCTGGAATGCCTGTTCTGGGTCGGCGACCTGACGGCGGCCACCCGGCGCGGGACTTTCGAGCGGGTCTATGGGGTCAGCGACAAGGTGCTGCCGCGCGCCGTCCGCGAGACCCCGACGCCGCCGCGCGAGGACGCCCAGCGCGAGCTGATCCGCATAGCCGCCCGCGCCCAGGGCCTCGCCACCGAGCGTGACCTGCGCGACTATTTCCGCATGCCGGTCGCCGACACCAAGGCGCGCATCGCCGAACTGGTCGAGGCGGGCGAACTGACCCCGGTCGAGGTCACGGGCTGGGGCCTGCCCGCCTATCTGCATCCCGAGGCGCGCCGACCGCGAAAGATCACCGCCAACGCCCTGCTCTCGCCGTTCGACAACCTGATCTGGTTCCGCGAACGCACCGAGCGGCTGTTCGGCACGCGGGTCCGGCTGGAGATCTACACCCCGGCCCACAAGCGGGTGCACGGCTACTATGTCCTGCCCTTCCTACAAGGCGAGGCGATTACCGCGCGGGTGGACCTGAAGGCCGAGCGCAAGCAGGGCGCGCTGCTGGTGCAGTCAGCCCACGCCGAACCTGGGGCCGACGATGCAACTCCCGGCCTGCTAGCCGACGAACTGCGACTCATGGCCGGCTGGCTGGGCCTCGACCGCGTCGAGGTCCAGCCGAAGGGCGATCTGGCCGAGCGATTGGCCGCGGCGCTTTCTTAAGGCGCGCGCGGGCTCGACAACCGCCATTGTTCCGCCCGGCGCCAAGACCGATCAAATCGCTCGCCACGCCTTGGCGAAGCGAGCGACATCCGATCGTCAGGATCCGCCGGTCGCGCCGAACTGCAACGTGTCCATCACCTTCTCCAGATTGAAGGTTCCGGCCTTCTGAGCCGGCGGGAACTCCTTCAGCGTCTGCAAATACTCGCCGATGATGTCCTGGCACGGAACCAGGATGAACGCCCGGTCGAGGTACCAATCCCAGTAGGTGTTCGAGGTGATATCGGCGAACTCATAGGGATCGGTGCGGAGGTTGAACAGCTTGGGAATACGGCCGGTGATGAAGGGCCGGCCCCAAATTTCCAGGGTCCCTTCGACCTTCTGCTCCATGAACACCACTTTCCAGTTGTCCATGCGCAACCCGGCGACTTCACCTTCGTCGGTGAAGTAGATGAAGCCCTTGCGTGGGCTCTTCTCGCCCTTGGTCAGGTGGCCGACCAAGCTGTTGCCGTCGAGGTGGGACTTGAAAGTCTTGCCGTTGAGCGTGGCGCCCTTCTTGAGGTCTTCCTTGATCGTGGCGGCGCCCGCCATCTCGGCGAAGGTCGGCAACCAGTCGAGGTGCGAGACGATGTCGTTCGAGATCGAGCCGGCGGGAATGTTGCCAGGCCAACGCACCATGGCGGGCACGCGGTAGGCGCCTTCCCAGCTGGTGTTCTTTTCCGATCGGAACGGCGTCGTGCCGGCGTCGGGCCAAGAGTTGCAATGCGGGCCGTTGTCGGTCGAGTACATGACGAAGGTGTCGTCGGCGACGCCCAGTTCGTCCACGAGGTCGAGCAGCACGCCGATCGCCTTGTCGTGATCGATCATCACGTCATGATATTCGCTCTGCCAGCGTCCGGCCTGGCCCCTGCTTTCCGGCTTCACGTGCGTGCGGAAGTGCATGTGGGTGGTGTTGAACCAGACGAAGAACGGCACGCCCGCCTTGACCTGCTCGCGAATGAAGGCCGCCGACCTTTCGGTCACCTCGTCGTCGATCGTCTGCATGCGCTTCTTGGTCAACGGGCCGGTGTCTTCGATCGACTGCCCCCCCTTGCCGTCGGCCTTGCAGTGCAGCACCCCGCGCGGGCCAAAACGCTTGCGGAAGTTGGGGAATTCCGCGGGATCCGGATAGTCGGGGTTCTCCGGCTCCTCCTCGGCGTTGAGGTGGTAGAGGTTGCCGAAGAACTCGTCGAAGCCATGCATCGTCGGCAACTGCTCGTCGCGGTCACCGAGGTGATTTTTGCCGAATTGGCCGGTGGCGTAGCCCTGAGCCTTGAGCACCGTGGCGATGGGCGGGATCGAGTCCTTCATGCCCTCCTTGGCGCCAGGCATGCCGACCTTCGTGAGGCCGGTGCGAAGCCCGCCTTGACCGGTGATGAAGCTGGCGCGACCGGCGGTGCAGCTCTGCTCGGCGTAGTAGTCGGTGAACAGCATGCCCTCTTCGGTGATGCGGTCGATGTTGGGCGTCCTGTAGCCCATCATGCCTTTTGTGAAGCAACTGAGGTTCGACTGACCGATATCGTCGCCCCACAGGATCAGGATGTTGGGTTTCTTCGCCATGGTCTCTTTCCTCGCCAGTAGACTTGGCTTGGACTCTGGCTCTCCCGCCTCGAGGCGATATCGGGATTTACCCGCGAGGGTCTAAGGAAAATGCCGGGCAAGGGTGGGGATGCACCCCATGCCAGAAGGGGGCCCGAACGCGCGCGCACGGCCCCAAGCGGCGTCTCTCACACAGCCCGGGCTGGGATCGGATCGAGGGCGACTTTGCTGCGGCGGGCCGCAACTAGGTCCGCCTTGCGCCTGAGACTTGGTCTCCAAAGGGCGCGTCGCGGGCCTCTTCAAGTCCGCGTCGCGAACTCGCTGTCGCCGGTGACCGCCACCACCTGATCGTCGAACGAGGCGTGGGCCGAGGTGTAGAGGTGCGAATAGAGCCCGGCGTTCTCCATCAGCTCGTCGTGGTTCCCCTGCTCCAGGATGCGGCCCTGCTGCAGCACCACGATACGGTCGGCGTCGCGGATGGTCGCCAGCCGGTGGGCGATGACGATACAGGTACGGCCCGAGAACAGCACTTTCAGCGCCTTCTGGATCGCCTGCTCGGTGAAGCTGTCGATGTTCGCGGTCGCCTCGTCGAGGATCAGGATCTGCGGATCGGCCACCAGGGCCCGCGCGAACGAGATCAGCTGCCGCTGGCCCATCGAGATATTGCGGCCCCGCTGTCCGAGCTTGGTCTGATAGCCGTCCGGCAGGCGCATGATGAAGTCGTGCGCGCTCACCGCCTTGGCCGCCCGGGCCACGTCCTCGAAGCTGGCCCCCTGCGTGTTGTAGCGAATGTTCTCCTCGATCGTGCCGGTGAACAGGAAGGGCTCCTGCAGCACCATGCCGATGGTCTTGCCCAGCGAGTCGAGGGTCACGTCGCGCACGTCGTGGCCGCCGACCAGGATCTGGCCCTGGTCGACCTCGTAGAACCGGTGGGTCAGGGCGATGATCGAGGTCTTGCCCGAGCCCGTCGGCCCGACCAGGGCCACCACTTCGCGCGGGTTCACCTTCAGGCTGATGTCGTGCAGAACGGGGCGAGCCGGATCATAGCCGAAGGTGACGTTCTTGAACTCCACCGTCGCCGGAACATCGGCCAGCGGCTGAGCGTCAGGCTTGTCGGTGATCGCCACCTTGACGTCGAGCACCTCGAAGATCCGGTGCCCGGCGGCCATGGCTCGCTGCATGATCGTGTACTGCATCGACAGCATCCGCACTGGATCGAAGAACCGCTGCACATAGAAGATGAAGGCGACCATCACCCCGACCTCCAGCCGCCCGCCCATCACCGCATTGCCGCCGACCACGATGACGATGGCCATGGCGAGGCCCGTCAGCACATCGACCGTCGGCACCATGATCTGGCTCATCCACGAGGCGCGGGCCTGGGCCACGAAATTGTCGTGCGCCATCTCCTTATAGAGCTCGAAGTTCACCGCCTCGCGGCGGCTCTCCTGCACGGTGCGCACGCCGTTGATGTTCTCGGCCAGGGCCGAGTTGGCGGTGGACGAGGCGTCGCGCGCGTCGCGGAAGCTCTTCTTCGAGAACGGCAACCAGATCGCGCGCACGATGATCAGCAGCGGCAACACCGTCAGGGTCAGTAGGCCAAGCTGCCAGTCCATGCTGATCAGGACGGCGGTGATGCCGATCAGCATCGCCAGGTCGCCGACCGCCCCGGTCGAGCTCTCGAGGAACTCCTGCAGCGCGTTCACATCGCCCTGGAGGCGAGACATGATCCGGCCGACATGGGTCTTGTCCATGAAGGACAGCGATACGTCCTGGAAGTGGTCGAACATCTTGCGGCGGACGTCGAAGATCACCCGTTGGGCCAGCCGCGCCGACAGCCATTGCTCCATGAAGAAGGCGCTGGCGTAGACGGCTATCAGGCCGGCGAAGGCGATCAGGATCTGGTCGAGCAGCTGGCCGTCGCGATTGACCGCCGCGGTGACCGCCCGCCCGATCAGCGCCGGGATGCTCACCGCGCAGACCGCCGAGATCAGCACCGCGACCACGGCGATGATGAACGAGCGCTTGTGCGGCTTCAGGATCTCCAGGAACCGCTTGGCGACGTCGATGTCGAACGTGCCGAAGATATCCTCGCCCTCGGAGGTGCCGAGCGAGGCGCGGCGGCGGGGCGGCGGGGCGGCTTGCACGGTCTCGCTCATGCGCCGACCTCCTGGAGAATAGCGTCCTCGTCCAAGGTCGCCTCGGCGTCGGACCTGGTCTGCAGTTCGTAGAGGTCGGCATAGACCCCGCCCTGCTTCACCAGCTCGGCGTGGGTCCCGCGCTCCACCACCGCGCCTTCGTCCAGCACCACGATGTGGTCGGCGTGCATCAGCGAGGACAGCCGGTGGGCGATGATGATGGTGGCCTTGGTCGCGGTGGCGGCCGCCAGGGCGTCACGCACCCGCCGTTCGGTCACCGCATCGATGGCCGCGGTCGAGTCGTCGAAGATCATCACGCCGGGTCCCGGCACCACGCCGCGCGCGATGCTCATCCGCTGGCGCTGGCCGCCCGACAGCGCCACGCCACGCTCGCCGACCCGCGTCTCGTAGCCCGCCGGCAGGCCGGCGATGTGGTCATGAAGCTGGGCGGTCTTGGCCGCGCCGACGATGCGATCCTCCTGCGCCCAGGGATCGGCATAGGCGACGTTGTGACCGATGGAGCTATCGAACAGGAACGCCTCCTGCTGCACCAGCCCGACATATTCGCGCAGCGACGCCAAGGTCACCTCGCGGATATCCTGGCCGTCGATGGTGATCGCCCCGCCGGTCACGTCGTAGAAGCGCGGGATCAGGTTGGCGATGGTCGACTTGCCGCTGCCGGGCGGACCGACGACGCCTAGCGTCTGGCCGGCGCGCACCTCGAAGCTGACCCCATGCAGAATCTGCTTGCCGCCCTGGTCGTAGCTGAAGTCGACGTTCTCGAAGCGCAGCGTCCCCTCGCTCGGCGCCAGGGCCTTGGCGTTCGGCGCGTCGGCGATCTCCGGCTCCAGGTCCAGCACCTCGAACAGCCGAGCGCCCGAGGACGTGGCCCGCGCCGCCGCGTTGAAGATCATCGCGATCTGCCGGATCGGAGACTGCAGCAGCGTCATGTAGGTCAGGAATTCGGTGAGCTTGCCGACGCTCATGGTCCCGCCCGCCACCTTGTGACCGCCGTACCAGAGCAACAGCCCCATCGAGCCGTAGAACGAAACGGTCATCACCGAGACCGCCCGGAACCGCAGGGTGATGCGCTTGTAGGAAAAGTTCAGCGCGTCCAGCGAGGCGGCGTCGAACTTGGCCATCTCGAACTTCTTGCCGGCGAAGGCGCGAACCACCCTGATGCCCTGGCGATTCTCCTCCATGGTCAGGGTCAGGTTCGCCATCAACTCCTGGACCCGCAGCCAGGTGACCCGCAACAGGAAGCCCATCCGCGCCAGCGCCCAGCCGGCGATCGGCACGAAGGCCAGGCCGATCAGCCCCATGGTCAGGTCGGCCGACAGCATCATGTAGCTGGCGAACCCCAGCAGCAGGACCAGGCTGACCGCCTGCATCACCCCGCCCTGAATGAAGACCCGCGCGCCCTCCAGGTCGAGCATGCCCCGCGTGATCAGGTCGCCCGAATGGATGCGGTCGTGGAAGCCGAACGACAGCCGCTGGAGTTGCTGGAAGAACCGCAGCCGCAGGTCATAGCCGACCC
>NZ_JAURWM010000009.1 GCF_030654915.1 Phenylobacterium sp.
TCAGCGCCGCCGCCATCGCCGCGCCGCCGCTGCCGATGACCGCGACGTGCAGCGGGACGCCGCCGCCGCCGCGTTGCGCGCGGCCCGCGTCGGCGACCGAGGCGCGATAGCCGAGCGTCGCGACCGTGGCCGCCAGGGCCTCGGAACTCACCCCCGCATCGGCCGCGATCTCCGCTCGGGCCTTCGGATAGGAGACGGCGGCCGAGCGCACGCCGGGGACGCGCTCCAGCGCCTCCCTCACGTGCGTGGCGCACGAGTCGCAGGTCATTCCGTCAATGCGCAGGGCGATCGCAGCGGTCACGGGTGCTGGCTCCTTAGCGCTTGACGGTGGACGGGTAGCCGGCACCCGCCGTCGCCTGGGTCAGGGCCGCGACCGTGGTCCTGGCGTCATCGTAGGTGACGACGGCCTCGCGCCTTTCGAAGCTGACGTCGGTTTTCTCGACGCCGGCGACCTTGGCGAGCGCCGTCTTGACGGTGATCGGACAGGCCGCGCAGGTCATGCCGGGCACCGCCAGGGTGACCGTCCTGGTCGCGGCCCAGGCGGGCGTGCTGAGCGCGCCCATCAGGGCGATCAGGGAGACGAGCTTCTTCATGGGGACTTCCTTTCAGTAGAACAGGGGCAGGACGTAGGGGAACGCCAGCGCGACCAGGACGAGCGCCGCGACGGCCCAGAAAATGACCTTGTAGGTGGTCCTGACCCTGGGCACGGCGCAGACCTCGCCCGGCTCGCAAGCCCGGGCCGGGCGGAAGATGCGGCGGTAGGCGAAGACCATGGCGACCAGCGCCGCGCCGATGAACAGCGGCCGGTACGGTTCCAGCACGGTCAGGTTGCCGATCCAGGCACCGCTGAAACCGAGGCCGACCAGGATCAGCGGGCCGAGGCAACAGGTCGAGGCCAGGATGGCGGCCAGGCCTCCGAGCGCCAACGCGCCCCGGCTGTCTTTGGATTCTGACAAGTAGATTCTCCTTCCGAACAACCTCGCCATGACGCTAGGAAACCGCCCCGTCGCGGTGCGGAGCGGGCGCGTTGCGCGGCGGCGCCGCCAGATCCCAGATCGCGACGGCCACCATCAAGGTCAGGCCGGGATAGAGGAGCCACGCCGTCGGCCAACCGCGGGTCGCCATGAGCACCGCCGCCGCAAGCACCAAGATCGGACCGATGACGCTCAACGCCATTCGCGCCCACCGGCGATGGCGAAGCCCGGCGACCGTGTTGGCGATGAGGGCGATCACGGCGAACAGCGGCAGGAGATAGCGAATGAAGACGCCTTCGTACTGGCTCAGAAAACCGAGACCCAGCGCGGCGCCGAGACTCGCGAGAGCCGGGAAGCACGCCGCACACCCCATGGCGGTGACAATCGAGCCGATGACGCCCGCCTTGTCGGCCGCGCGGGTGAGAGGATTCTGGATGGGCATCGGCATGGCCTCGGCGACTTCGGTGGAACCGTCGGAGCGAAGCTGTGGTCATGTCCACAGCTTGCCCCTGAGGGCTGAGGATCGTTAGATACGATCTGTAGCGACTACAGACTCAAGCCCTAAATTTGAGAGGCGCAGAGCAGCATGGCGGATACCGCGATCCAGATCGGCGAACTGTCCCGGCGCACGGGCTGCAACATAGAGACGATCCGCTACTACGAGCGGATCGGCCTAATGCCCGCGCCGCCGCGGCGGGGCCGCTACCGAAGCTATGGCGCTGGCGACGTGGGCCGGCTGGGCTTCGTGCGACGCGCCCGCGAGTTGGGTTTCACCCTCGATGAGGTCCGTGCGTTGCTCGGGCTTGCGGCCGGTGGCGAGGCTTCGTGCGCCGAGGTGCGCGTCCTGGCGTCGGCGCATCTCGGGGATGTGAGAGCTCGTATCGCCGATCTCAAGCGGATGGAGCGGGTACTGGCCGACTCCGTGCGGGCCTGCGACGCCGGACAGGATCCCGGCTGCCCCCTGATTGACGCTCTCTATGCGGAGCCGCGGCTCCCGCCGACTGGCTGTTAGTACACATCAGGTCGAAGGCCTCGCCGCCTTGCGCCATCGCCCCGGCGTCCGACGGGGCGACGGAGAGTCCGGCCCAGAACGCACGCGTCACCCGCTCTCCGACGTTCGCGATCCCGGTGCTCCTAGCCTCCGCGGCTGCCTGTTCCAGCCGCGTCCGCCCCGAGCTTGCCCAATTCGATGTCGAGCCCGCGACGGCCCTGCAGTCGCATCGATTGCGATCCGGAAAGGCCGTTCAATCCGAACAGACGCAATGACTGCGAACGCCGGGGTGTGGAATTTCAGAGGCTTACTGAGCCCGCCCAGTCGCAGTCAATTCGAGCACCGACAAATAGAGCGGCAACGTCGCCTGCCCCTCAGGTGACGAGGCGGCGTAGCTCACCAATGTCTGAGCTTGGGAGCCGGCGGGGATGCCGTG
>NZ_JAURWM010000133.1 GCF_030654915.1 Phenylobacterium sp.
GGCGCTATCAAAGCCCTGACGCCAAAAATTGAAGCGGTTTACGCGAGCGCCGCCGGGGCCATTCCGCAAGACTGAACACATGTTGTTTGAAATCTGGAATAGCCGCGGCGCGAGAGCATCGCGGCTATTTGTTTTTCAACGCTCCGTTCATCCGATTGCGCGATCCTACGCCTCCTATCCTATCCTCCGGGGCCTTTTCCGATGCCGCCGCTCATCCAAGCCGTCCTATTGTTGATTTTTCCAGCCCTGGTGATCGTCGGCGGGCTGCGCGACCTGACCAGCTACATTATCCCCAATTGGATTTCGGGCCTGTTGATCCTGGGTTTCGCCCCGGCCGCCCTGGCGGTGGGACTTCCGCTTTCCGCAGTAGGGCTGCATCTCGGCGTCGGCGTCGCCGCGCTGGTGATTGGCATGGCGATGTTCGCTCTCAACTGGATCGGCGGCGGGGACGCTAAGTTGTTCGCAGCAGGGGCGCTTTGGCTCGGTTGGCCTGCTTCGATGGAGTACGTCATCGTCACGGGCCTTGCGGGCGGCGCTCTAACCTTCGCCTTGCTCGGTCTCCGCTCACCTTTTATCCGGCCTTACGTGTTGAGCGGGCCGGGTTGGGTCAATCGCCTAGCCGAGCCTAAGGGCGATCTTCCTTACGGCGTGGCGATCGCGGTTGGCGCGTTGGTCGCTTTCCCAGGTTCGGCCCTGATCCAGGCCTGGCCGGGCTTCTAGCTTGGCCTTTAGCCGGCGTTAACTATGCGACCTGCAAACAGGCCGTGCAGGCAAAAGGCCGAGCATTCGATTCGTGCGCGCCAGCCGACCGCCGGCGCGTTCGCCAGAAAACCCGCACGCGGGAGGCTCGAGTAGACGCATCATGAGCGGCATCCGCATCGCCATCCTCGTCGTCGCGGCGTTCGCCGCCGTTGGGCTGGCCCTTCTCGTTCGCAACATGGTGACGCCGAAGCGCGAGCCGGTCGCCGAGGTCGCGGCCGCTTCCAAGCCGGTGGCCCAGGTGCTCGTGGCGAAGCATGATCTGGCGATTGGCGTCCGGCTCACCCCCGCTGACATGACCTGGCAGGCCTGGCCCGTGGAGGGCCTGAACGCCAGCTTCGTGACCGATGGTACGGCGCCGGCCCTTCCGGCCGTGATGCCCGACAAGGCGGTCCAGAAAGTCGCGCGCGCCGCCACCGACGCGGTCAGCGCGAACGGACCGATGCAGGCCTTTGAAGGCTCCATCGTCCGAGAGGCAATGGTCGCAGGCGAGCCCATCGTGGCGCGCAAGGTGGTCCGGGCCGGCCAGAGCGGCTTCATGGCCGTGGTGGTGCAGCCAGGCATGCGGGCCATGTCGATCCCGATCAACGCCGAGACGGCGGCCGGCGGCTTCATCCTGCCCGGCGACCGGGTCGATATCCTGCAGAGCCGTCAAGGCGCCGAAGCCAAGACCTACATCACCGAAACCCTGATGCGAAACGTCCGCGTTCTGGCCATCGACCAAAAGATCGATCCTGAGAAGGACGCCAAGTCCATCGTCGGCGCCATCGCCACCTTGGAAATCCCGGCGACCGACGTCGAGGTGCTGGCGCGTGGTCGCGCCCAGGGCGAGATGCAACTCGCCCTGCGGTCCTATGCCGATATCGGCGGCGCGCCGGGCCGTGGCGGACAGGCCCGCGACAACATGCAAGGCGTGCGCATCTTCCGCGCCGGACAAGTCAGCGAGGTCGCCAGACCGTGAATCTGCGTCCCCTCCTGCTCGCGCTCGCCGCCCTCGGGGCGATGTTTGGCGCGCCCCTGGCCGCCGTCGCCCAGACCGAGGTCGCGGGCCTGGCGGCGCAGTCGTCGGTGGTGCGGGTCAATCTGGCTGGCGGCGCGGCCGCGACGCAGTCCCTGACCCTGCCCAACGGCAAGTCCGCCATCGTCGAGTTGCCGGTCGACGTGCGCGACGTGCTGGTGACCAATCCGGGCGTGGCCGACGCCATGCTGCGTTCGCCGCGCCGCATCTTCATTCTCGGCCTCAAGAACGGCTCGACCGACGCCGTGTTCTTCGACGCCGCCGGCCGCCGGATTCTTACCCTCGACATTCGGGTCGATCAGGATCCCGGCGCGGTCGCCCAGACCATCAACCGCATCGTTCCTGGTTCAAGGGTGCGGGTCGACGCGATGAACGAGAGCCTGATCTTGTCGGGTCAGGTCGAGAGCCTGGCCGCCGCCGACAAGGCCGTGCAGATCGCCCGCGCAGCTGTCGGCAAGCCGGAGATGGTGCTCAACATGCTCAGCATCGCCGGCAAGGACCAGGTGATGCTGAAGGTGCGCATCGTCGAGATGCAGCGCGACGTCATCAAGCAGCTCGGGTTCAATCTGAACGCCATCGTCGGTGATCTGGGCAGCACCCAGTTCCTGCTCGGGACCTCGGCCAGCTTTGGCGTCAACGGCGCCCTGCTCGGCGGCGGCACGGCGACGCTTCGCAACCTCGGCGGCCGCGACCAATGGCAGGCCACGCTCCAGGCATTCGAGCGGGTCGGCCTGGTCCGCACCCTGGCCGAACCGAACCTGACGGCGGTTTCGGGGGAATCGGCCAAGTTCCTCGCCGGCGGCGAGTTCCCGATCCCCGTGTCCCAGGACAAGGACGGC
>NZ_JAURWM010000011.1 GCF_030654915.1 Phenylobacterium sp.
GGGTTGTTGAATGAGAACAGCCGCGGTTCGATCTCGCTGATGGTGAAGCCGGAGACCGGGCAGGCGAACTTCTCGGAGAACAGCATCCGGCGCGGCTCGGCCTCGCCCTCGGCCTTGTCGGCCCACTCAGCGACCGCGATGCCGTCCGCCAGCTTCAGCGCCGTCTCCAGGCTGTCGGCGTAGCGGCTTTCCAGGCCGTTCTTGGTGACCAGCCGGTCAACGACGATGTCGATGTCGTGCTTGAACTTCTTGTCTAGGGTCGGGGCGTCCTCGATCGGATAGAACTCGCCGTTGATCTTCAGGCGCTGGAAGCCCGACTTCTGCCACTCGGCGATTTCCTTGCGGTACTCGCCCTTGCGGCCGCGCACGACGGGGGCCAGCAGGTAGAGCCGCTCGCCCTCTGGCAGGGCGGTGAGCTTGTCGACCATCATCGAGACGGTCTGGCTCTCGATAGGCAGACCGGTCGCCGGTGAGTAGGGCACCCCGACCCGGGCCCACAGCAGGCGCATGTAGTCGTGGATCTCGGTGACCGTGCCGACCGTCGAGCGCGGATTGCGGCTGGTGGTCTTCTGCTCGATGGAGATGGCCGGCGACAGACCCTCGATAAGGTCGACATCCGGCTTGCTCATCAGTTCCAGGAACTGGCGCGCATAGGCCGAGAGACTCTCGACATAGCGGCGCTGGCCCTCGGCATAGATGGTGTCGAAGGCCAGCGAGCTCTTGCCCGATCCCGACAGCCCGGTCAGCACCACGAGTTCGCCGCGCGGGATGTCCACGCTGACGTCTTTGAGATTGTGCTCACGCGCGCCGCGCACGCGGATGAAGTTCAGCTGTTCGGCCATGTTTTTCCGGAAACGCTCTCGACCGCCGATCAGCTCAGCGGGCCTCGCCTAATGTAGTTCCGAGACTCACCGATAACACAGGAACATTGTGTGAACAAACGAGCCGCGGCGGTTTAACGCGCCAATCTAACGCCGGCTCCGCCAAAACATGTCAGCAGTCTGACACGCCTATTTCGCTTTCAGCTCGTCGGCCTGCTTCAGGACTCGCAGCGTGTTGCCGCCCCAGAACTTGGCCAGGTCTTCCTTGCTGAACCCGGCGGCGATCAGCCGTTCGGTGAGGGCCGGGAAGTAGGTGACGTCCTCGAAGCCCGCGATGCCGCCGCCGCCGTCGAAGTCCCCGGACACGCCGATGTGGTCCTTACCGGCCACCTGGGCGGCGTGCAGGACGTGCGCCACCAGATCGTCCATATTGGCGCGCGTCGGCGGATACTTGGCGTCGATTTCCTGCCGGGCCTTGACGTAAGCCTTGAGCTTGTCCGGCGCGACGTCGCGTGGCGAGCCATAGGTCTTGGTGAGTTCGGCCAGGGCGGCGCGGCGCGGCGGATTGTCTGGGATGTCCTTCATGTAGCCGGAGAAGGCGTTGATCTGGATCACCCCACCCTTGGCCGCCAGCTTGCGCAGCAGGTCGTCGGGGATGTTGCGCGGGTGGTTGTAGATCGCCCTCACGCCGGAGTGGGAAAGGACGATCGGCGCCGTGGACAGATCCAGCATCTGGTCCAGCACCTGGTCGGAAGCGTGGCTGGCGTCCAGCAGTATGCCCAGCCGGTTAGCCTCGGATACGAACTGCTTGCCGCTGGCGCTCAGGCCGCCGTGGATCGGGCCCTTCGGATCGGTGGCTGAGTCGGCCAGGTCGTTGTTGGCGAAATGGACCGGGCTCATCATCCGCACGCCCAGGTCATAAAACGTCTTCATCAGGGTCAGGTCGCCGGCCACCGGCTGGCCGTTCTCCATGCTGATATAGACGAACCGCTTTCCGGCCTTGGAGATCGCCTCGGCGTCCTGCGCCTTGGTGGCCAGGGCGAAGACGTCGCTGTTGGCGGCGACCATCTCGTGGATCACCACGCCGCGCATCAGCGCCTTGTCACGGGCGGCCTCGTTGCCGGCCTTGGTGTTGGGGCCCTGGGCCGTGAAGATCGCAAAGAAGCCGCCGTCGACCCCGCCCTCGACCATGCGCGGATAGTCGACCTGGCTGCCGGTCTCGACGCTGTTGCGCTTGCGGATGTCGAAGCTGTCCACCGCCTGGTTGGCGGGGGTGTCGAAGTGGGTGTCGAGGACGATCAAGCTCTCATGCAGGGCCTTGGTCGCCGGGCTGACTTTCAAAGGGGCTTGCGCAAACACCGGCGCGGCGCTGGCGAGCAGGATCGCGAGCGGAAGACCAAACTTGAACACGATACGCCTCTCCCCGAAATGAACTGGGCGAACCTTCAGCATTCCGGCGAGGCGGCGCAAGCTTCAGTTGCGGTCGATCCGTGCAGATGAGCAGGCGAGGTCAAGTTTGCGCCAGCCTGCCTCAGCCCCTATATCGACGGCTTAGCTGAAGGAGACCGCGACCATGGAAAGCGCCACGGACAACCAACTCGTCCTGAACGCCAACCCGCCCATGGTCCAACATGTCTTCCTTCATCACGCTCGACGGCCTCTCCTACAAAACGCCTGAGGGCCGCGGCCTCTTCGACAATCTGACGCTCGCCTTCGGGGCCGAGCGGACCGGCCTGGTGGGGCGCAACGGCGTGGGCAAGACCACGCTGCTGCGCCTGATGCTGGGCGAACTAACGCCGGCTGCGGGGGCGGTAAGCGTGCGCGGCCGGGTCGGCGTGCTGCGCCAAGCCCTGGCTCCGCCGCTGGATGCGAGCCTGGCTGACGTGCTGGGCGTCTCCCAGCCGCTTACGCGGTTGTCACGGATCGCGGCCGGCCATGGTGACGAGGCCGACTTCGCCGAGGCCGACTGGTCGCTGGAGGCCCGGCTGGAGGCGGCGCTGGCGCAGGTCGGTCTGGCTGGCGTTGATCCGGCGCGGCCGGCGGCTTCGCTCAGCGGCGGCCAAGCGACCCGCGCGGCCCTGGCCGGGGTGCTGGTGCAGGAGCCCGACATCGTCCTGTTGGACGAGCCGACCAACAATCTGGACGCCGGGGCCCGCGCCTTGGTCGCCGAGTTCCTGGCGGGCTGGAAGGGCGGCGCGGTGGTGGTCAGCCATGATCGGACGTTGCTGCGCCAGATGGACCGCGTCGTCGAACTGAGCGGGCTGGGCGCCAAGACCTATGGTGGCGGCTACGATCTCTATGCCGAGCGCAAGGCCGAGGAGGAGGGGGCGGCGGTCCGCGATCTGGAGCACGCCGAGCGCGCCATGGCCCGGGTCGGCCGCGAGGCCCAGGTCGCTCGCGAGAAGAAGGCCAAGCGCGATGCGTCCGGTCGCCGCTTCGCCGCCAAGGGTTCAGAGCCCAAGATCCTGTTGGGCGCCCAGGCCGAGCGGGCGGAAAACTCGGCTGGGCGGGAGAACATGCTGGCCACCCGGTTGCGTGACGACGCCGCCGCGGACCTGGCCGAAGCTCAAAAGCGAGTCGAGCGGCTGCGGCTGTTGGATTTTGAATTGCCATCGTCGCGGCTGCCGGCTGGCAAGTCGGTGTTGGTCTTCGATGAGGTCGCCTTCGCCTATCCTGGCGCGTCGCCGATCCTCTCAGGGCTGTCGTTCCGCCTGACCGGTCCTGAACGCCTGGCGATCACAGGCCCCAACGGCTCGGGGAAATCCACCGTGATCCGGCTGGCGACCGGAGAATTGACGCCGACCGGGGGCCGCATCGAACTTGGCGCGCGTTCGGCCCTGCTCGACCAGCAGACCGCGATGCTCCGGCAGGACGAGACGCTGATCGAGGCCTTTCAGCGGCTCAATCCAGACGCTGGCGTCAACGCCGCCTACGCCGCGCTCGCGCGGTTCCTGTTCCGAAACACGGCGGCGGAGAAGACCGTCGCCTCGCTCAGCGGCGGCGAGCGTCTGCGCGCGGCCCTGGCCTGCGTGCTGATGGCGCAGCAGCAGCCGCAACTGCTGATCCTGGACGAGCCAACCAATCACCTCGACCTCGACTCGATCGCCGCCATCGAGGCGGCGCTGCGAGGCTATGACGGGGCGATCCTGGTGGTCAGTCACGATCCAGACTTCCTCCAAGCCATCGGCGTGGAGCGCCAGATCGAACTTCGATCTGAATAGGACGCGCGTGGCGGCCGCAGACGTCGTCTGCGGCCGCCGGTGCGTCAGGCCGCTTTCCGCATCACCTTGAACACCCCGTTGGCCCGCGCGCAGGGTTGGCCGTCGGCGGTGACGAAGGCCTGGGCGAAGGAGAGCGAGCCGCCGTTCTTCACGAAGGCGGTGGTGAACTCCAACCATTGACCGACCTGGGCCGAACCCAGGAAGTCCAGGGTCAGGTTGACCGTGACGAGGCTCGCCTCACCGCCGAGGCGGTGAGAGCAGGACAGCCCCATGGCGTTGTCGGCCAAGGCGCTGATCAACCCGCCGTGGACGAAGCCGCGACTGTTGGTGTGGGCGGCCTGAGCCATCAGGCCCAGGATCACCGCATCCTCAGTCCTGCGGCTGTAGAGCGGCTCCCATGGATCGGTTACCGGGCTTTGCCGGTAGTGCCGCTCAAAGCCTGCGGGGATGGGCTGGCCCATCTCACGCCGCCGCGGCCAGCTTGGCGAGGCTGGACAGGGTCTTGGCGCAGGCCTGGGCCGCCTCCGCGCCCTTGGTCAGGAAGTGCTCGCGGAAGAAGGTCTGGTGGATGTCGTGCTCGTGGAAGTGATGCGGCGTCAGCACCACCGAAAACACCGGCACCTCGGTGGTGAGCTGAACCTGCATCAGTCCGGAGATCACGGTGGAGGCCACGAAGTCGTGGCGATAGATGCCGCCGTCGACCACCAGACCGGCCGCGACGATGGCCGCATAGCGCCCGGTCTTGGCCAGGGTCTGGGCGTGCAGGGGAATTTCGAACGCGCCGGGTGTCTCGAAGCGATCGATGGCGGACTCGTTGAAGCCGAGATCCGCGATCGCGCCGATGAAGCCCTGATAGGCGTTGTCGACGATTTCGCTGTGCCAGCCGGACTGGACGAACGCGATGCGCGCCAGACGGAAAGCGCCATTGGCGGTGGGGACTTCGAAGTGGGTGACAGCATGGGTCATGGTCAGATCCCTGAGTTGGGGCAAAAACCACGACTCAGGGAGACGCAAGCAGCGGCCTGTGGATCTCCAGGCGCGAACGCACGGAGCAGGACCGTCACTAGCGGTTCTCATAACCGGACTCTAACCGTCGGCTCCGGGTTCGCACCGGAATCTGCTGTCCCTGACGGGCCTTTCGGCCAACCAGGCGCCCGCGGGCTTGTGCATGGACCCTTGCGAGCCTTCCGCCATCACCGCCGGTGGGGACTTTCACCCCGCCCTGAGAACGCGGCCGCCGGAACGGCCCGGCGACGCAGACAGGCTAGGCCCAAATGTGGCGCTCAAACAAGTGTTTTAATCGCCCGGTCGGCGGTTCGCCCTTTCAGGCCCGCTTGTTCAGGGTGATGGAGGTGGCCGGCGCGGGCGCGGAAGCAGCGCCCCCTTGTCCATAGCCGGCTCCGGTGGTGCGCTGGGCGGCGACCTCGTCGGCGATGGCGCGGACCAAGCCCTCGCTCACGGTCTTGGCGGCCTCGAGGGCTCGGCCTTGGCGGGCGAGCACGGCGTCGAAGGCCTCGGTAGCGCGGATCAGACGGGTGCGCTGCGCCAGCGGGGCGCTGGCCACCATGTCCGGATTGGCGCGAACCCGAGCCGATTCGTGGCGATAGACGTTGGCGAGCTTGGAGGTCTCTTCGATATTCTGGGTGGCGTCGCGCGGCCGGCGCTGCTCGAAGGCCAGGGCGTCGTGAGCGATCAACTCGGTCAGGCGCTCGGTCAGCACGATCAGTTGTTCGACGCGGTCGGCCGCGTCCGTGGCGGAGATCGCCATGACTAAGTCTCCTAACTCAAACCTTGAAGCTTCAGCATTTCCTTGCCGACTGTGTCGGCAAGACCGACCCCGCCGGAGCGCACCATCTGCTTGGCCATGGCGTCGCTCATGAACGATTTGAACGCCGCCTCGCCCTGGCCGCCGCTGTAGGGGGCCTGCGCGCCGACGTCCTTGAACATCTCGTTCAGCATCACCGACAGGAACGAAGCCTCGAAGTCCTTGGCGGTCTTTTTGATCTGGTCGCGCTTGGCCAGTTCGGCGGCGCTGGGCTGGGCCGCCAGGTCGGCTGGACCCTTGGCGGTCGGCAGGGCGAGGGCGGAGGTCAGGTCCATCACATCACCTCGATATTGGCCTGCAGGGCGCCAGCGGCCTTGATGGTCTGCAGGATGGAGATCATGTCGCGGGGCGTGACGCCCAGCGCGTTCAGGCCCGACACCAGGCTCGACAGCGAGGCGCCGTCCCGCAGGGTGATGAACTGCTTGCCCGTCTCTTCGTCCACCTGAACGTCGGACTGCGGCACGACCACGGTCTGCCCGCGGCTGAATGGAGCCGGCTGGCTGACCGCCGGGCTCTCGCGGACGGTGATGGTCAGGTTGCCCTGGGCGATGGCGACAGTGGAGATGCGCACGTTCTCGCCCATCACGATGACGCCAGCGATCTCGTCGATCACCACCTTGGCCGGTCCGTCGGTGTCGACGGTCATGTTCTCGACCTGCGAGAGGAACGAGACCATGTCCATGCGGCCGGGAGGCGTGATGGTGATGATGGTGGGATTGTCGGCCCGCGCCGCGCCGGGGAAGCGGGTGTTCACGATGTCGGCGATCTTGCGTGCGGTGGTGAAGTCCGGATTGCGCAGGGTCATCCGCATCTGGCCCATATTGGCCAGTTG
>NZ_JAURWM010000016.1 GCF_030654915.1 Phenylobacterium sp.
CCAGCAGCGCGGCGTTGTCGGCATTGGCCGAGAGCCGGACCTGATTTCCTTCGACGGCGGCGACAAGGCCAGCGGAGAGAAAGTGATGGTGGTCGCCGTGGGAGCCGCTGTCCGCACGCGTCAGCTTGATCCGGTCACCCTCGACCTTGTCGACCGTGCCGAGGTGGACGCCATCGGCGCCGATGACTTCCATATGTTGCTTGATCGCCGAGAGGTCGGCCATGGCTCGCGCTCCTTCAGGTTATCTGGCTGAGGATGAACGGAGTGGAAGGCGCGGTGTTCCGAGAGCGGCTGGAACGCCCTCGGCGCAGTCTTCACGTTCTTGCTGGTAAGGCTTCTGACGGACGTGTCAGCCGCGGCAAGAGCGTGCGATCGGCGCCTACCAGCCCACCAAATCAGCTAAGCGTACAGGCGCGGTGCGATCCGTCGGCGCGGCGTCCGGTTGAATGACCAAGATGAGTTCGCGAAGCTCCTCGGCAAGCTCAGCCGCATAGAACGAGCTGTTGCGCGGCCCAGCGGAGCGAATGAACTCGGCAAGGGTCTGGCGCTCACTCGGGCTGAATGCATGGCTGTCGGCAACGAGCACGAAGAGCGCGATACGGACCTCGTCCATTGGTCGAGCGCTCACGCGCACATCAGCTGCGCGGGCCCAAGCCGATCTCGCCATCTGGATACGCTTCACGGTCGCTCTCTTGTTTCACAGGTTGAGACCACGAAGCGTGCCCTGCTGCAATACACGGCCGAGCGTGGAGGCAGCGTCCCTGGACCAAGCGAAGAACTGCTCTGACCGTTCCCGAAAAAGCGCCGGCGCCGAACGCTGCTAGGCCGGTTCCAGAGCCATCGCCGTGCTGCGGAGCCCGGCCGGAAGCCGCCGACGGGGTTAGGAAGCGTCCCCGCCAGGGGCGAAGCGGACCTTGTGATCACAAAGCGGGGATGATCATAGCCGGCTCCGGCTCCATGCAGAGCCAGCGGAAAACGCCCATCAGAACATCCTCAGAGCCCTCCCACCAACTGAGCGCCCGCCCGACCGCAGTGTAGATTTCGTCTGGTGTAGATCCAACGGGGGGGAGGGGAGCTGATGACTTCTTCAGGGCCTAAGTCCAATCGGATCACGGAATCGATGGGCAATCCTATTGCCTTCGCCGCCGGCGCGCGAACTGCTCTCAGCGAGGGATTGAAAGCCCGAGCGTATCGGAAGGCGACTGGGCCCGGTGACGGTATTTGCGCAGGGTCGTCGGGTCACTATGGCCGGCATGAGCCATGATCTGCTCTTCTTGGATGCCGCGCCGATTAGGC
>NZ_JAURWM010000017.1 GCF_030654915.1 Phenylobacterium sp.
CGCCGCGCACGCCGCCGCCACGAACCAGGCAGGGTGCGGAATGCTGGTCATCGTCCAGGCCGCGAAGCAGAAGATCACCATGCTGGTGATCCGCCCGGCCAGGGCCCGCCTGCCGGCGAGCAAATTGGCGCTGGAGGATCCGGCCAGCACGCCGAGGACCCAGGCCAGCAGCACGGCGAACTTCGCCTCAATCGGCACCCGTGACATCACCGTCTGAAGCTGCGCGGGGTCGGTCAGATCCACGCCCGGCGGCGGCGGAAAAATGGTGTGTCCCATGCCCTCGACAACGCCGGTGACGATTCCGCCGACGATGACGCCTAGCACCACACCCAAAATTAGCCGCAACATCGTCTTCGTCTCCAGGATCGACCTGGCCGCAACCTCGGCTAGATTGCGCGGATGCTCAAGGTTCTGCGATGACGGCCCAGCGTTTCCATCCAACGCGTGGCGAGTTGATTGATATCGGCGGCCGCCGCATGCGCGCGGTTCGCGCGGGAGACAAGTCCGATCGGCCGATGATCATCCTGGAAGCCGGATCTTTCGGCTGCGCGGCCGATTGGGCGGTGGTCCAGGACCGCCTCGCCGCCAAGGGCCTGGCCAGCATCGCCTATGACCGCGCCGGCCTGGGCTTTTCCGATCCGGGACCCGAGCCGCGCGACGGCCACGCCGTCGCCGGCGACCTTGAGAACATGTTGGCGCGGATGGGCGAGCACGGCCCGTTCGTGGTGGTCGGTCACTCAATGGCGGGGCTGATGGTCCGGGTGTTCGTTCCGCGCAATCGCGACCAGGTGGTCGGGGTCGTGCTGGTCGACGCCGTGACCCCCGAGATGATGGACGTCAAGAGCGCCGCCCGCGCCGTCCACGCCTATCGCCGGGCCATGAAGTTCGTCGGCCGATGGTCGGGCCTGGGCTTCATGGCGCCGGTCTCGCTGTTGATCGGCGATATGATCGGGCTCGAGGGCGAGGCTTCGAAGGAGAAGCGCCGCATCTACGGCTCGCCGGTCCACACGCGCTGGGCGGCTGATGAGGTTCAGAACTGGCCACGGACCGCCAACCAGGGTCGTGAGGCCGGGACCTTTGATCCCGACCTGCCGGTGGCCGTGGTGACAGCGGGCGACGAACCGGTGACCGCGCCGCTGAAGGCGCTGGAAGCCGCGCCCGCTCATGCTTCGCACCATGGCTATGTCGATCATGTGCACGGCGCCAACCATGCCAGCCTGCTGGGCAGGAAATTCGCCGATCCGATCGTCGCGGGGATCGAGCACGTGCTGGCCGCCGCCGGGCGCTAGGGTTCGCTGACGACCACGCCGCAGGCGGCCAGCAGACGGTCGTGGACCAGTGAACGCACCGACACCTCGCCGGCGGCTCCGAGCAGCGGGCAAGTGACGGCGCCGTCCGGGACGATGATAATCGGAAGGCCGCCCCTGGCGCTTGCAGGCACAGGGCGCAGGGCCTGACGCTCAGTGGCGGGCAAGCTGGCCGCATGACCGGCCAGGGCGACAATGCGCACCGGCCGGGGCGAGCGGATCTCGAACCGTCCGTCCCAGACGCCCGCGCCGTGCAGCCATAGCTCGGCGAGGCCGCCGCGCTGGATCTCGCCCGTCTCGCGCATGAAGCGCACCTCATGGGCGTCAGCCTCGATCCTCGCGCCGCACAGGGTGGCGGTGACCGGCGCGGGGCCGCGCAACGCGGCGGCTAGACGTTCCAGGCGGTCGCTGCGCGGCGGCTTGGCGGTGCCGGCGGCGCAGAGGCTGGCGGCGGCGATCAGCTTTCGAGCTTCGGGCGAGGCGAGAGCCATGCGCGGAAGCGAGATCGCGCCTGCCGGATCGACAGCCGCCGTGCGTGCGAGGTCCGCCAAGGCGCCGGGCAAGTCCCCGCTGAGCGGCGCGCCCTCGGTGGGCGTCGCGGCGCGAGCCCGTGCGCGGGCGAAGCGCAGGTCGCTATTGCTGGGGTCCTCGATCCAGGTTTCGCCCTGGTCGACCAGCCATTCGCGGATATCCATCCGCCTCAGGGTGAGCATCGGCCGCAGCAAGAAGACATCGCGCCCCTCCGGCCATGCCGGCGAAGGGCTCCATTCGCGCGGGGATGGCGTGGTCGAGCCCGCGGTCCGCATGGCGACGGCCTCATCCAGGTCGCTGGCGGTATGCCCCAACAGGATCACACGCGCGCCCAGGTCGCGGGCCGCGTTCGCCAGCAGGCGGTGCCGGGCTGCTCGGGCCGCGGCGGGCAAGCCTTGGGCCGGCTTGTCGCCGGTCCACTTCAGCGCGTGGAACTCAAGGCCGAGGCGCCACGCCAGCGCCGCGCAAGCTCTCGTCCAGTCGCGGCTCTCGGGACGTAGCTGGTGATCGACCGTCAGGACGATGAGGCGTCGTCCATGCTGGCGCGCCCAACTCGCGGCGATCAGGGTCAGGGCATGGGAATCCCCGCCACCCGAGAGGCCAAGGGCGATCGGGGCGGAGGACTCTCTCCGCAGGCGCTGGTTCAGGACCGCGCGGACGCCGTCCTGCAGATCAGCGTCCGGTGTCGTCAGGCGGCGCACTTGGCCTGGGTGCGCGCGGCCGAGGCGCGGCTCTGCACCGCCGCCGGGGCTTTCGGGTAGCGGCGCTTGAACTCATCCAAGGTCTGGCAGGCGTCGGCCGGCTTCTTCAGGGCGATCAGGCTACGGGACAGTTCGACCACGGCGTCGGGCGCCCAGCTGGTGTTCGGCCAGCCGCGGATCGCGCCGATATAGGCGCCGGCCGCCTCGGCTTGGGCGCCGCGGGCGGTCAGGGTCTTGCCCAGCCAGTAACGGGCCTCGGGGGCCTTGGCGCTGTCGCCGTGGTCGGCGACGTAGTCGCGGAACCCGGCCTCGGCGGCGTCGTAATCACCGGCCAGCATCGCTTGGCGCGACCGCGAGAAGGCTTCCGCCGGGCTGAGGCCCGCGGCCGGTGAGGGACCGCCGGCCAGCTCGCCCGACACATTGGGCGGGCTCTGGGCCGTGGCGTTGCTTTCAAAGGCGGTGAGCCGGTCCGACAGCGCCTTGTTCTCGGTGCGCAGCGCCGCGGCGTCGCGCTTGGCCAGTTCGGCTTCACGGGTGGCGTTCTCGATGTCGCCGGTCATCCGCGTCAGGCTCTGCTCCAACTCGCCTAGGCGCCGGGCGACTTCCTGCAGTTGGTAGTCGGTCTCCGCCGGCTGCACGACCACCGGCTTTCCGGAGTCGCGGCCCTGGAACACGATGGCGCGCAGTTCGCGCATCACCTGCTCCATGCGGTCGAGCCGGCGGGCGTCACGCGCGTCCAGCGGGTCCATCGGGACCTGGGCGAGCGCGGTGGTGGCGATCAGGCTGAGCGCCAGGGGCAGGGCGAGGCGGCGGAACATCATGGGTGGCATCATCTACAGAATCGGACGGCCAAATTGGGGCTCTTCGGGGCGGGGTCTCGTCTGGCCCGCAAACGCAAAGAGGGGACCCGATGGGCCCCCTCTCGCATTGGTTCGCCAGCAGGCCTTACTGCGCGCCGCCGACGATCGCCGTGCGGGCGTTCCGGTTGCGCTGGAAGGCTTCCTCGGTCGAGCCCGGATCGATCGGACGTTCCTTACCGAACGACACGGTCGAGATGCGCGACGGAGCGACGCCACGCGAGACCAGGTGCTCGCGCACCGAGTTGGCGCGGCGCGAGCCGAGGGCGAGGTTGTATTCGCGGGTGCCGCGTTCGTCGGCGTTGCCTTCGATACGGACCTGCACGTTCGGATAGCGCACCAGCCAGGCGGCTTGGGCGTCGAGCAGCGGCGCGGCGTCGGCGCGGACTGAGTAGCTGTCCAGGTCGAAGAAGACGCGTTCGCCGATGTTGATCACGAAGTCTTGGATCGTGCCGGGCGTCACCGAGGCGCTCGGCGCAGGCGCCGGGGTCGGTTCAGGCGTCGGGGCGACGGCGGGCGGCGGCGCGGGTTCCGGCGCAGGGCCGGGCTTCGGGCGTGAGGCGCAAGCCGTAACGGACAGGGCGGCGGCCGCGACAAGGGCCAGTCGAAGGGCGTGCTTGGTATTGAAGCTCTGCACGTTGGCTTCTCCTATTTAAAGTTTCGACGATGGCGGGTCCCCACAGCCAGTTCTTGTTTCTACCTGGCTTTTGGGGGACCGGACATTTGAAAAGACCGTCAGGACGGGAATATTACACCTGACAGGACTGGTTAATTCTGCAGCGGCGACCATGCCGGATCAGAACCCGACCCTGGGTAGGGCGCCGCCCGCAGGATCCGGCCCGTCACGTCGACGGTCCACAGGCGCGGACCTGCGCCAGGCGTCTCGCGGCTGAACATCAGAACCCGGCCGTTGGGCGCCCAGGTGGGGCCTTCGTCCATGTAGCTGGTGGTCAACAGCCGCTCGTCCGTGCCGTCCGGGCGCATGATGCCGATGTGGAATTGGCCGCCGGCTTGCTTGGTGAAGGCGATGAAGTCGCCCGTCGGGCTCCAGACCGGGGTCGTATAGCGGCCGGCGCCGAAGGAAATCCGCCGTCCGCCGCCGCCGTTGGCGTCCATCACATAGAGCTGGGCGGTGCCGCCACGGTCGGAATTGTAGACGATCTTCGTCCCATCCGGAGAGAAGGACGGCGAGGTTTCGATCGAGGGGTCCGAGGTCAGCTTGCTGCTGCTCCGGCTGCGCAGGTCCATCACATAGATGTCGCTGTTGCCGTTGCGCTCGACCGAGAAGGCGACGCGGCCGCCATCGGGCGAGAACCGCGGCGCGAACACCATGCCAGGGAAGTTACCGAGGGTCTCTCGACGGCCGCTTTCAAGATTAAACAAGTAGATCGACGACCCTTCGGGCCGCAGCGCCATGTAGGTGATCTCCTGGCTGGTCGAGGAGAACCTGGGCGTCATGACGATGTAGGAGCCGTCGGTCAGGTAGCTGGGATTGGCGCCGTCCTGGTCCATGATCGCCAGCTGCTTCTTGCGATCAATACGGCCGCCGCTCTCGGATACGAAGACGATGCGGGTGTCGAAATAGCCCTTCTCCCCGGTCAGCCGCTCATAGACGGCGTCGGAGATCTTGTGCGCCAGCTTGCGCCAGTTCTCGGGCGTGGTGGTGAATTGCAGACCGAGCAGCGGTTGTTCGGAATAGACGTCCCAAAGGCGGAAGTTCACGGTCAGGCGCCCACCCTCGACCGTCGCCTGGCCGTTGACCAGGGCCTGGGCGTTGATGGTCTTCCAGTCGGCGAAGCGCGGCTGGACGTTCACGTCCGGGTTCTTCTCGATATAGGCGGCCTGGTTGATCGGGGCGAACAGGCCCGAGCGTTCCAGGTCGCCGGTGATCACTTGAGCGATCTCCGCGCCCTGGGCGCCGCCGAAGACCGGGATGGCGATGGGCAGGGGTTTCACGTCGCCCCGGTTCACATCGACCTCGATCTGGGCGTGTGCGGGCGCGGTGATAGCCGTTGTCGACAGCAGCGCGGCCGCGAGCGCGAGGGCCAGGGTTTTCAGTCGCATGGGACGGAGCTCCATTAGAGACAGGCTTCGCGGGCGTTGAAATTGACGGCGATGCGGTCGCCGTAGAATTGTCGTGGCAGGTCGCGGAACGGCGCGGCGGCGAAGACCGCGCGGATCGCGCGCTCGGCGGCGGCCTTCTCGACCGGGTTCGCTGAGCGTTCCTTGCCGCCGGCGTCCGGTTGTCCGAGCACCTGGCCGCCGGAGCCGAGCGTGAAGGTCACGCGGATGCGCACGTCGCGCCCGCCTTCGACCTCGCAGTTCGGGTTCCAACGACGCTGCAGCTCGTCGGTCATGCCTGCGATGGCGGCGGCCGCTTGGCCGGAGCCAAGGTCGGGCCGGGCTTCGCGCGCGGTGGCCGGACGCGTCTCGCCCTTGGCGGCTGACGAGCGCTGCGAGCCTGAGCTCTTCGCCGACTTGGCGACGCTGGCGGCCAGGGCGTCGAGGTCGAGGCCCGGCGACTTTGGTGCGGGCTTGGCCGGGGCGGCCTTCGTCGGCGGTTTGGCGGGAGCTGGCTTGGGCGTCGGCGCTGGCGCAGGGGCCGGCGTCGGAGCTGGCCTGGGCGCGGGCTTTGGCGTCGGGGCAGGCGGGGTTGGCGTCGGCGCGGGCTCAGGCGCCGCCGGGGTCGGGGCGGCGTCGGGCACGGGCTGTTCGGTCTGGGCGGGCGCTTCTTCAGCCGCCTCGATGGCCGGGGCCAGGTTGGTGCTCGGCGCGTTGGCGACGATGTTGATCGGCACGGCGCCGCCGACCGGCAACGGCCGGCTCCAGGGCCATGCGACCAAGGCGGACGCGATCACCCCCACGTGCAGCAGGGCTGATGCGACCATCGCCGCCGAGAATTCGGACTTCTGCCGCGCCATCAGGATATCAGCGCTGATCACCGCCCGACGAAGGGCCGCCGGTGTCGGTGATCAGGTTGATCGTGGTGAAGCCGGAGGTCGACAGCGCGGCCATGACCTGGGCGACCACGGCGTAGGACGCCTGGCCGTCGGCGCGGACATAGATCGGCTTGGCCGCCTGGTCGCCGACCATGGCGCGTAGGCGCGGGGCCATGCTGGAGAACGGCACGGCGTCCTCCTGGATGAAGATCGCGCCGTCGGCGCGGATCGACACGGTCAGCGGCTCGGGCTGGTCCTCCATCGCGCCGGCTTCGGTCTTTGGCAGCTCGACGGGAACGCCGACGGTCAGCATCGGCGCCGAGACCATGAAGATGATCAGCAGCACCAGCATCACGTCGACCAGCGGGGTGACGTTGATTTCCGACAGCGCGCCGCGCGAGCGGCGGCCCCGGCGCCGGCGCGAGCCCCCGGTGGCGGAAAAGGCGTCGTGAGCGGAAAGCGCCATGGCCCTAGACCCGCTCGGCCAGGCGCCGCTGGATCGCGGTCGACAGGTCGTCTGCGAAGCCTTCGAGGCGGCCCGCGTACTTGCCGGAGTCGGTCGAGAACTTGTTGAACGCGATATAGGCTGGGATAGCCGCGATCAGGCCGATGGCGGTGGCGAACAGGGCTTCGGCGATCGAGGGCGCGACGACGGCCAGGTTGGTCGACTTTTCCACGGCGATCGCCTGGAAGGCCTTCATGATACCCCACACCGTGCCAAACAGCCCTACGAAAGGTGACGCGGTGGCGACGATGGCCAGCGAGCCGAGGCCGTTTTCGACGCGGGACGTCTCGCGGGCGATCATGGTGTCGAGGGTGCGGTCAATGCGCTGGATCAGGAAGGCGGTCTGGCTCTCGGAGACCTGGCCGCGCGCGCGCGCCTCGCGCCATTCCTTCAGCGCGCCTTGCAGCATCCGGGGCAGGGCCTGGGTCGGACGCTCGCCGGCGTCGGCGGCGATCTCCTCCAGCGGCCGGCCGCTGGCGACCAGATCCTCGAAGTCGCGGGCTTCCTTGTTCAGCTTGGTCAGCCGCACGCTCTTGTCGATGATCACCGTCCACGACCACAGCGAGGCCAGGATCAGCCCCACCATCACGGACTTCACCACCCAATCGGCGCGGATGAACAGATTGATGAAGCTGAAGCTCTCGGCGGTGATCGGGGCGACGTCCATGCTCTCCAAGGGCTCCGTTGCGAATGAGGCGCACGACTTCAAGCCGCGCGCGGTGGCGAACTTAAGGCCGCCAAGTCTGGTTAACCGGCTTCTAACGCGGAAATGGTGAAGGCGGTTTTACGCAAACCTTACGCAAATAGCGGGCGCAGGGTGTCCAGCATGCCCGGCGGCGGCTTTCGCGGCCGCCCCTGAAGGTCGATGCAGGCCGCCTCGACCACCGCCTGGCAGACCAGTTCCTCGCCCCGGGTGATTCTCTGGCTGATGAACAGCCGCGGGCCGCGGGCGGAGTCATAGGTGGTCCGCACCGCCAGGGCGTCGTCGATCCGCGCCACGCGCTTGAAATCGATCTCCATACGGACGATGGCGAAGGCGGCGGGGTCGGGCCGGTCCAGCAGGTCGGCGTGCCGCACCCCGGCGATCCGCAGGAAGTCCGAACGGCCGCGTTCGAAATAGCGGACATAGTTGCCGTGATAGACGACGCCGGTGAAGTCGGTGTCCTCGTAATAGACCCGCACCGGCAGGACATGCTCGCGGCCCTCAAGGAAGCCGGCGGAGGGTTCGATGCTCATGGCGGCAGGGTAGGGCGGGGCGCGAGATCGCGCCATCTAGAACAAATAGAGAACTTTGTTATCGTGCGGGCATGGCGGATCTGCGAAATCGGGCGCGAGCGTTGCGCGTCAAGCAGACGCAAGTGGAGGCTCGGCTCTGGGTTGCCTTGCGCGACCGGCGCCTGGGTGGCTGGAAGTGGAGGCGGCAGGTCCCGCTGGGGCCGTTCATCGCGGACTTCGTGTGTGCTGAGTTGATGTTGATCGTGGAGTTGGATGGCGGGCAGCATTTCGAGGCCGCGCCCTATGACGCGCGGCGGACGGGTTATCTGGAGAGCTTGGGCTATCGGGTGCTGCGGTTCTGGAACGCCGTGCTGATCGAGGATTCCGACGCGGTCTGCGACACGATCCTGCGAGCCTGTGGTGGCGAGAGGCCGCAGAGCGGCGTGCGCCGCCCCCTCACCTAACCTCTCCCAAGGGAGAGGAATGACTTCTCCTCTCCCTTGGGAGAGGTCGGGTGAGGGGTCTTGGACTGTCGGTTTTGCGGTGATGGCGGTTGAGCGCCGCCCCCTCAACCTCTCCCGAGGGAGAGGAATTTCTTTCTTCTCCTCTCCCCGCTGGGGAG
>NZ_JAURWM010000034.1 GCF_030654915.1 Phenylobacterium sp.
ATGATCCGCCTCGACAATATCTCCAAGCAGAACGGCCACCAGCTCCTGTTCATCGAAGCCTCAATGGGGGTCCAGAAGGGCGAAAAGGTCGGGCTGGTGGGTCCGAACGGCGCCGGCAAGACGACCCTGTTCCGGATGATCACCGGTCAGGAGGAACCCGACGACGGATTGGTCGTGATCGATCCCGGAATGACGATCGGCTATTTCAGCCAGGACGTCGGCGAAATGGCCGGCCAGAGCGCGGTCGCCGCGGTGATGGACGGTGTCGGTCCCGTCAGCGCCCTGGCCGCCGAAATGGCCAAGCTCGAGGCGGCCATGGTCGATCCCGACCAGGCCGACCTGCTGGACGCTGTCATGGAGCGTTATGGCGAGGTGCTGGAGCGCTTCCAGGAGCTGGACGGCTATGCGCTGGACGCCCGGGCGCGCGAGGTGCTGGCGGGCCTGAGTTTCAGCCAGGCGCGCATGGACGGCGACGTCGGCCTGTTGTCGGGCGGCTGGAAGATGCGCGTGGCGCTGGCCCGCATCCTGCTGATGCGGCCCGACGGCATGCTCCTGGACGAACCCAGCAACCACCTCGACCTGGAGAGCCTGATCTGGCTTGAGGCCTTCCTCAAGACCTATGACGGCGCCCTGTTGATGACCTCGCACGACCGCGCCTTCATGAACCGCATCATCGGCAAGGTGGTGGAGATCGACGGCGGCGACCTCGTCACCTATTCGGGCGATCTCGACTTCTACGAGCAGCAGCGCGCGCTCGGCGAGCAGCAACGCCAGGCGCAATACGAGCGCCAGCAGGCCATGCTGGCCAAGGAAATTAAGTTCATCGAGAAGTTCAAAGCCCGCGCCTCGCACGCCGCCCAGGTCCAGAGCCGGGTGAAGAAGCTCGACAAGATCGAACGCGTCGAGGCGCCGCGCCGTCGCCAGTCGGTCCAGTTCGACTTCAGGAGCCCGCCTCGGTCGGGTGACGACGTGATCAGCCTGCGCAATGTCCATAAGGGCTACGGCGCCCAGCCGATCTATGAAGGCCTCGATTTCCTGGTGCGGCGCAAGGAACGCTGGTGCGTCCTTGGCGCCAACGGCGCCGGCAAGTCGACGCTGTTGAAACTGGTGGCCGGCGCCACCGCGCCCGACCAGGGCGCGGTCAGCATCGGCGCGAGCGTCAGGATGGGCTATTTCGCGCAGCACTCCATGGACCTGCTGGACGGCGAGGAGACGATCTTCGAGTCTCTGGACAGCTCTTTCCCGCAGGCGGGCCAGGGCGCGCTGCGCACCCTGGCGGGGTGCTTCGGCTTCTCCGGCGACGATGTCGAAAAGCCCTGCCGCGTATTGTCCGGCGGCGAGAAAGCGCGCCTGGTCATGGCCAAGATGTTGTTCGATCCGCCGAACCTGCTTGTGCTCGACGAGCCGACCAACCACCTCGACATGGCTACCAAGGAGATGCTGGTCGCGGCGCTGGCGGACTTTGAGGGCACCATGCTCTTCGTCTCGCACGACCGCCACTTCCTGGCGGCCCTGTCGAACCGCGTGCTGGAATTGACGCCCGAGGGAGTCCATCAGTACGGCGGCGGCTATGCGGAATACGTCGCCCGCACGGGCCAGGAAGCGCCGGGGCTGCACCCGGGAGGGTAGCGGCTCATTCTCGTGGAGCGGTCGTCAGCCGCCCGCTTCCCACTCACAGCGGGCTCTCGGCGCAGTCGACGGGGCCACTCGTTCGCCGCCCAGGCCGCGCCCCCTTGCCCTTTGCGTAAATCCAAGCCCAACTGCGGGGCGTCGCGGGGGCGATAGAAGGACAATCTGACATGGGCGCCGTCACATCCGGCCACGCTGCGGCGTTGTGGGTCGGTCTGCATCTGATTCTGTTGCTGGTGCTGTCGCTGCTGGTCGTGCGTCAGCGCCAGCGTCACAAGGTGGCGCTCGGCGACGGCGGGGTGCCGGAACTGGCCCAGGCGATCCGCGCCTTTGGCAACGCCACCGAATATGTGCCGGCCGCCATGGTCGGGATCGCGGTGCTGGCGCTGGTCGAGGCGCCGCCGCTGGCCATCCACCTGACCGGCTTCTTCTTGTTCGCGGGCCGCCTGCTGCACGGATTTGGCCTGTCGCGCAGCGGCGGGACCTCCTTCGCCCGCGCCATCGGCATCACGCTGACCTGGCTCGCCTATGTGTTCGCCAGCGTCGCGCTGCTGTTCTACGCCATCGCCTAGCCCCCGAAGGGGGCGTTTTGGAGATAGGGAACGCGCTTGCCGCGAGCCACGCATCCCGCCATATGGCCAGCATGGAAGAGAGCCTCTTAGCCGATGTCGTCGCCGCCGCGCTGAAAGCCGGGGCCGACGCCGCTGAAGCCGTGGGCGCCGAGCGGCGCGCACTCGGGATCAATGTCCGCCTCGGCGAACTGGAAGAAGTCGAGCGCGAGGAGAGCCGCGACCTCGGCATCCGGGTGTTCGTCGGCCAGCGCCAGGCGACGGTTTCCGGCTCCGATATTTCGCCGCAGGCTCGCGCCAAACTGGTCGAGCGAGCCGTCGCGATGGCCAGGCTGGCGCCCGAGGATCCCTATGGCGGCCTCGCCCCCAAGGACCGGCTGGCCCCGGGTCCGTTCGCCGACCTCGACCTCTACGATCCGAGCGAGCCATCGCCCGAGGCGCTAGAAGAGCTCGCCCGCGTCGCCGAGGACGCCGCCCGCGCCATGCCGCGCATCACCAATTCCGAGGGCGGCTCGGCCTCGAACTCCTCCACCCATTGGCGACTGGTCACCTCGGATGGTTTCTCGGGCGTCTATCGCGCGTCGGGCTTCTCGGTCGGCGCCTCGGTGGTCGCCGGCGACGGCGAGGCGATGGAGAGTGGCTATGACGGCCGCTCCACCCGCCACCGCGCGGACCTGCCGGACGCTCACGCCATTGGCCAGGAGGCTGGCCGCCGCGCCGCCGCCCGGCTCGGCGCGCGCAAGATCGACTCCACCACCGCTGCGGTGATCTTCGAGAACCGCTCGGCCATGTCGTTGATCAGTCCGCTGATCGGGGCCATCGCCGGCCCGTCCATCGCGCGCGGCACCTCATTCCTGAAGGACAAGCTGCACCAGCAGATCTTCGCCAAGGGAATCAACATCACCGACGATCCGCACAAGGTCCGGGGACTCGGCTCATCTCCCTTCGACGACGAGGGCGTTGCCAACCGCGCCTGGTCGCTGATCGAGGACGGGGTGCTGACCACCTGGATCATGAACGCATCCTCGGCCAAGCAGCTGGGCCTTGAAACTACGGGCCACGCCTCGCGCGGGCTGGCCGGGGCGCCCGGTGTCTCGACCACCAACCTGACCCTTGCGGCCGGAACCCGCACCCAGGCCGAATTGATGGCCGACGCCGGCCAGGGCCTGTTGATCACCTCGATGTTCGGCCCCTCGTTGAACGGCAACACCGGCGACTGGTCGGTGGGCTGCGCGGGCTTCTGGTTCGAGAACGGCGAGATGGCCTATCCAGTCGCCGAGATCACCGTCGCCGGCAATCTGATCGATATCTACGGCCGACTGATCCCAGGCTCGGACCTGGAGTTCCGCGGCTCGGCGAACTCGCCCTCGCTGCTCGTGGACGGCCTGGCGATCGCCGGGCGCTGATGCAGGACTGGGCCGCCGACCTTCAACTGATCATCGACGCGGCCCGCGAGGCCGGAGCGCTGGCGCAACGGCTGCGCAGCGCCGGCCTTGACGTTCAGTACAAGGAAGGCGACTCGCCGGTCACCAACGCCGACCTGGCGACCGACGCGCTGATCAAGCAGCGCCTGACCACCGCGCGGCCGGACTACGGCTGGCTGTCGGAGGAAACCGCCGACAACCCGTCACGACGCAACCACCGGCGGCTGTTCGTGGTCGACCCCGTCGACGGTACCCGCGCCTTTATCAAGGACCGGCCCTGGTGGGCGGTCTCTATCGCCGTGGTCGAGGATGACCAGCCGGTGGCCGGCGTGGTCTTCGCGCCCGACCTGGATGAGACCTACACAGCGACCGCCAGCGGCGGCGCCTGGCTGAACGGAGCGACCATTCGCGCCTCGCAGCGCGATATGGTCGAGGGCTGCGGCATGGTCGGCGACAGCCGGATGTTCAGCCATCCCGCCTGGCCGACGCCCTGGCCCGAAATGCGTATCGAGGCCCGTAACTCCACCGCCTACCGGCTGTGCGTGATCGCCTCGGGCGCCTTCGACGCCACCCTGGCCCTGGTTCCGAAGTTCGACTGGGACCTGGCCGCCGCCGATCTGATCGCGAGAGAGGCCGGTGCCTTCGTCGGCGACCATCTGGGTCGTCCGTTCTCGTATAATGGCCTCAAACCTGCGCAACCGAGCCTAGTATGTGCGGCGCCGCGTCTCGCCCCATTGATCCTGGAGCGGGTCCGGCATATTGCCCTAATGAACTGAGCAATTTGGGGAATACCATGCCCGAGAAACAGCTTCTGCATCTCGTGATCGGCGGCGAACTTGAGGATCTGGAGCACAACCAGTTCCGAGATCTTTCCAAGATCGACTTGGTCGGCGCCTATGCCAGCCACGGCGAGGCCCTCGCCGCCTGGCGACAAAAGGCCCAGGCCACGGTCGACAACGCGCTGATGCGCTACTTCATCATCCACGCCCACAAGCTGCTCGATCCGGGCAAGGATCCGCAGCAGGACTAAGTCGGCGAGCGGCGCGGCAACCATGCGCCGCTACGCGCCGCCCCCTCACCTAACCTCTCCCGAGGGAGAGGGATTTTTCTTCTCCTCTCCCCGCCGGGGAGAGGCCGGGTGAGGGGCGCCTATTCCCGCTTCAGAATGCCCTCGGTCAGCAACCGGCCCCACATCTGGGCGCGGAAGTCGGCCTTGATGGCGGCCTCGTCATAGGCGTCGCTGTCCACCCATTCCAGGAAGCTCTGCCCCTTGGGTTCGCCCTCGGCGAGGTAGCGTTCGAAGGTGTAGTCCAACACCCCGGTCTTGCCCTGCTTCACATGCAGGTAGCGGATGTGAAGCTGCTCCAGGGCCTCCCGGATCGGCAGCCCCTTGCGGAAGTGCATGTAGAACACGCTCATGATGCCCGCCCGGTCCGCGCCGGACTTGCAGTGCATCAGAGCCGGATATTCGATGGTCTCGAACAGTTCCTTGGCCCCGTGAACCCGCGCCCGGCTCGGCACCTCGCGCGAGGTGATGGTGAAGTCGACCATCTTCAGGCCCAGGCGCTCGCAGGCGTCCTTCTCCAGCGCGTGGAAGCTGGCGTCAAACCCGCCGCGCAGATTGATCACCGTCTTGATCCCGCGCTTCTTCCACTCGGCCAGTTGGTGGGGCCAAGGCTGATTGGTGCGCACCAATTCGTCGCTGATCCAATGGGCGTTGGAGAAGCCCAGGCGCAGATAGGCGTGATCCTTCCAGAGATAATCCAGATAGGTCGAGGTGCGCCCCTTGGGCGTGGATAGATCGAAATCGGCCAAGGCGGCTTCCTGTATGAAGCGCCCTAGATATGCGTTTCAGGCGCCCGGCGAAAGCACGGCGCGTCGATCAAGCCGCTGGCGTCATGGACGCCTTGAAGGCGCTGGCCTTTCCAGTCTTCGGATCGAGCTGGCACGTGAAGCTGAATTCCGTCCAACCCGAGCCGTCCCGCACCTGGCCGCTCCCGATCAGGATCTGGTTGCTGACCAAGGTCAGGGTCGCCGGATCGTCGGTCCCCAGGAACACCCGGTCGGCGCCTGGCGCCTTCGCCTTCAACACCGGCAACGCCGCCGGACGACAGATGACTTCGGCGACCTTCTTGGCGTTGCTCCAGCCCGAAGCCAGTTGGCGCTCCTCCGGCAGCTTGAGCTTGGCGATCGACATCGAAACCACTTTGTTTTGAGCCGCTGACAGGGTTGGCTCGACCGGCGTAGCCGCCTGGCTCGCCAGCGGCGTCAGGGCCAACACGATCGCCGCGCCAAGCATCCGCATCGCATCCGTCATTCGCCGTCTCCTGTCACACCCAAGCTGCGACCCTACATCGCGGCGGCGACGAAATATCCTCACAGGTTGTTGCCCTGCCTACGCCTTTCGAGACCGGCTCGCCATATCGACCACAGCCAGGGACCAAGACCTCGTCTTGACTTCGCCGCCCTGACAGCCGACGCCAGGACAGATGAGCGAACCCGCCGCCGAACTCTCCACCCGCGCCGTGATCGGCCGGATCGCGCGCGTCTATATGGCGCCGCGCTGGAAGGGCTGGACCGTGGCGATGATCGCCGCCGTCTGCGTCGCCTATCTCAGCGCCAGCCTGATCCAGATCCTGGAGCCGGCGATCAACGACCTGTTGGTCAACCACAAGCCCGGAACGCTGCTGGCCGTGCCGTTGACCATCGCAGCTCTCGCCCTGGCGCGCGGCCTGGCCCAGGTGATCCAGGCGACCCAGGTCAACCGCATCGGCAACGAGGTGGTCGGCCAGGTTCAGGTGCAACTGTTCGGCAAGCTGGTCCGCGCTGACATGGCGCGGCTGCGCGCCACCCACTCCGGCTCCTTCGTGTCCTCGGTGCTCTACGACGCGGGCCTGATCCGCGAGGCGGCGACCTCCGGCGTCATCAACTACACCCAGCACCTGCTGACCGTGATCGGCGCGATTGTCGTAATGGTCGGGAACGACGCCATGCTGTCCCTGGTCCTGGTGATCGCCGCACCGCTGTCGACCTGGGTGATGCGCCGGTTCTCCAAGCGCACGGTGAAGGCCACCAAGGGCGCCATGGCCGAAACCTCGGCGCTCTCCACCGCGATCATGGAGAGCCTCGACGGCGTCCGGGTGGTGAAGATCGAGAACCGCGAAGCCTATGAGGAAGACCGCGTCGCCGAGGTGGTGAAGCGCCGCCAGAAGCACCTGGTGAAGGGCGCCAACGCCCGGGCGCGCGCCGCGCCGGCCACCGAGACCCTGATGACCCTGATCACCGCCGGCGTCATCGCCTACGCCGGCTGGCGCTCGCAGTCGGGCGGCATGAACGTCGGGGCGTTCGTCTCCTTCATCGCGGCCCTCGGCCTCGCCTCCCAATCGCTGCGCCAACTCGCCAACCTGCAAACCGTGATGGCCGAGGGCTTCTCGGCCGCCCGCCGGCTGTTCGCCGACCTGGACGTCGAGCCGGAGATCCGCGAGCATCCCGGCGCCAAGGAACTGCCTCTGGGCGCGGCGACCATCCGCTTCGAGGATGTCGGCTTCAGCTACGGCGCGGACGGCCCGCCCGCCCTGCAAGGCGTCACCTTCGAAGTGCGCCGGGGCGAGACCGTCGCCCTGGTCGGCCCTTCGGGCGGCGGCAAGAGCACCATCCTGAACCTTATCCCGCGCTTCTACGACGCCACCGCCGGCGCCGTGACCATCGACGGGATCGACGTGCGCGACGTGACCCTGGCCTCGCTGCGCCACCAGATCGCCCTGGTGACCCAGGAGCCGTTCCTGTTCGACGACACCATCCGCGCCAACATCGCCTATGGCCGGCCCGACGCCTCCGAAGCCGAGATCATCGAAGCGGCCAAGGCCGCCGCCGCCCATGACTTCATCGAAGCCTTGCCAGATGGCTACGCCACCCTGGTCGGCGAGGCCGGAGCGCGGCTCTCGGGCGGCCAACGCCAACGCATCGCCATCGCCCGCGCCTTCCTGAAGGACGCCCCGATCCTGCTGCTCGACGAGGCCACCAGCGCGCTCGACACCGAGAGCGAGGCCCAGGTCCAGGTCGCCCTGTCGCGACTGATGGCGGGCCGCACCACCATCCTGATCGCCCACCGGCTTTCCACGGTTCGCGGCGCCGACCGCATCTATGTGATCGAGAAGGGCAAGGTCGTTGAGACCGGCGACCACGAGTCCCTTGTCCAGGATGCGGGCCTCTACGCCCGCCTGGCCAAGAGCCAGGACCTGGAGGCGGAGCCCGCCGCTTGAAGAAGCTGCTGAGAAACCCCGGGGTCCAGGCGTTCCTCGGTTGGGTGCTATGGGCGCAGCTGGCGATCACCCGGCGCACCCGCCGCTGGCGTCATGAGAATGTCGCCTGCGTCGAGCCGGTGCTGGCCCACGAGCTCCCCGCCATCGGGCTCTTCTGGCACGGTCGCATCCCGCTGAGCCTGGGCTTGGCGGAGATCTGGTGGCGCCGCTCGAAACTGCGCTGCATGGTTTCGCCGTCCTCGGACGGCGAGTTCGTCGCCCAGGCCCTGGCGCGGGCGAAGTTCCCGGCGATCCGCACCTCCTCGGCCAAGAAGGGCGATTCCGCAAAGGCGCGCGCCGCCGTCGCCGCGATCCGCGAGGCCATCGCCTGGGTCAAGGATGGCGGCGTGCTCTTCATCACGCCGGACGGCCCTCGCGGCCCCAACGAGGTGATCGCGCCCGGAGCCCTGCAGATCGCTCGACGGACCGGCGCGCCGATCTATCTGATGGGCGTGGCGGTCTCGCCAGTCATCGTGCTCGACACCTGGGACAGGGTGAACATCGCTTGGCCGTTCGGACGCGGCGCAACGGTGTGGGACGGCCCCTACTACGTGCCGGGCGACGCCGACGACGAGGCTATCGCCGTGCTCATCGAGGACCTGTCGGCGCGGCTCTCGGCCGCCAATCGTCGGGCCGAGGCCTTGGTCGGCCACGTTGATCCCGCCGCCGGGCAGTGACACATAGGAGCATGGGTCACGACGGGCATCACCATCACGGACACGACCATGATCACGATCACGATCATGGCGCGCACGCGCATGGCGGCTCGCACGGCCACGCGCATGGGCCGGGCGGCCACAGCCACGCCCCCAAGGATTTTGGCCGCGCCTTCGCCATCGGCGTAGGCCTGAACTTCGCCTTCGTGCTGGCCGAGACCGCCGTCGGGCTATGGTCAGGCTCGCTGGCGTTGCTGGCCGACGCCGGTCACAATCTGTCGGACGTGCTCGCCCTGCTGCTGGCCTGGGGCGCGACGATCCTGGCGAAGTCGGCCCCGACCTCGCGTCGCACCTATGGCCTGCGCAAGGCCACCATCCTCGCCTCCCTGGCCAACGCCGTGCTGCTGCTGGTCGCGGTCGGAGTGATCGCCTCCGAGGCGATCCACCGCTTCACCGAGCCCGCGCCCATCGCCACCCTGCCGGTGATGATCGTCGCCGCCATCGGGGTGGTCATCAACACCGCCACCGCCCTGATGTTCATGAAGGGCCATGAGGACCTGAACATTCGCGGCGCCTTCCTGCACATGGCCGCCGACGCCGCAGTCTCGCTCGCCGTGGTGATCGGGGCCGGCGTGATCGCCCTGACCAGCCTCTATTGGATCGACCCGGCGCTGAGCCTGTTGATCGCCGCGGTCATCGTCATCGGGACCTGGAGCCTGCTGCGCGACTCCGTCGATCTGGCGCTGGACGCCGCGCCCAAGGGCATGGACGTCGAGGCCGTGCGCGCCTGGCTGCTGGCGCGGCCTGGCGTGACCGAGGTCCACGACCTGCACATCTGGGCCATGAGCACCACCGAGACCGCGCTGACCGCCCACGTCACCCGCCCACTGAACGACGACGGCGACGCCTTCCTGCACGCCACCAGCGAGGGGTTGGCCGCGAAATTCTCGATCGGCCACGCCACGCTTCAGGTCGAGGTTGGCGAGTCAGAGCATTGCCGCCTCACCCACACTCACGCGATCTGAGCCGCATCTTGCGCCCCCCCTCTCTCGCGCTCTACGCCGCCGCGACCAGCCTTATCGAACCCCTGGCGCCGGGCCTGCTTCGACGCCGCGCGGCCCGCGGCAAGGAAGACCCGGCGCGAGTGACGGAGCGCCTGGGCTACGCCAGCGTGGCGCGGCCGCCGGGTCCGCTGGTCTGGCTGCATGGGGTCAGCGTCGGCGAGAGCCTGTCGCTCCTGCCCCTGGCGCAGGCCCTGAACGTTCCTGGCCGCACGCTGCTGGTCACCTCCGGCACCCGCACCTCGGCCGAGCTTCTGGCCACGCGCCTGCCGCCCGGCGCAATCCACCAATATGCGCCGGTCGACGGGCCAGCCGCCGTGCGGCGCTTTCTCGATCACTGGCGTCCGGACGCCGGCCTATTGGTCGAGAGCGAACTTTGGCCAAACCTGATCCTGGGGGCCAAGGCGCGGGGGGTGAAGCTGGCCCTGGTCTCGGCCCGGATGACCCAGGCCAGCGCCGATGGTTGGGCGCGCGCGCCCAGCGCGGCGCGAGCCTTGCTATCGGCCTTCGATCTGGTCCTGCCGCAGGAGGCGCAGACTCAGGCGCGCCTGGAGAGCCTCGGCGCCCAAACTGGCCCGCTGCTGAACTTGAAGATGGTCGGCGAGCCCCTGCCCTTCGACCCGGCGGAACTCACCCGACTGAAGACCGTGATCGGTGGGCGCAAGGTGGTGCTGGCCGCCAGCACCCATCCTGGCGAGGAAGAGGTCATCGCCGGCGCCTTCCGCGCCACCGGCGTGGACGCCTTGCTGATCGTCGCCCCGCGTCACCCTGAACGCGGCGAGGCGCTCGCCAAGTTGCTGGCGGTCCAGGGTTTCAGCACCGCGCGACGCCGGACCGGCGAGCCCCTGACCACGGAGACCCAGGCCTATGTCGCCGACACCCTGGGCGAGATGGGCCTGTTCTTCCGCGCCGCCGATGTCGCGGTGATGGGCGGCAGCTTCGTGCCCGAGATCGGCGGACACAACCCGCTGGAACCGGCGCGGCTGGGCGTCCCGATCGTAACCGGCCCGCACATTTTCAACGCCGCTGCGATCTATGCCCAGATGTTCATTGAGGTCGCCGCCATCGAGACGCCGGACGCCGCGACCTTGACCCGGGACCTGCGCGGCCTGCTCACCCAGCCGCTGATCGCCCGCCGGATCGGTGAGGCCGCCCTGACCTATGCACAGCGCCAAGGCGCGGCGCTGGACGAGGCCCTGACCTTGCTGAAGCCCTTGTTGCCCGCATGAAGCTCTCCACACCCCGCTGGTGGTATGTGCGCGAAGGCGCGCCGGCGCCCGTCACCCGCATCCTGCTGAAACCGGTTTCATGGATCTGGGCGGCGGTCACCGCGCGCAGGATCGCCAGCACGGTCCCGGTCGATCCAGGCGTCCCGGTGATCTGCGTCGGCAACCTCACGATGGGCGGAACGGGCAAGACCCCGGTGGTCCGCGAACTGCTGCGCCGCCTGCCGAACGCGCACGGCCTGTCACGCGGCTATGGCGGCTCCGAACAGGGCCCGCTGCGGGTCGATCCGCGTATTCACAGCGTCCGCGAGGTCGGAGACGAGCCGCTGATGCTGGCCGGCGAGGCGCCGATCTGGATCGCCCGCGACCGCGTGGCCGGGGCCCAGGCCGCCGCCAGGGCCGGCGCGCAGGTCATCGTCATGGATGACGGGCACCAGAACCCCGGCCTGAAGAAGGCCCTGACCTTCGTGGTTGTCGACGGCGAGACGCGCGACAACGCCTGGCCGCTGGGCGACGGGTCGGTGTTTCCAGCCGGGCCGTTGCGCGAACCGCTGGACGTGGGCCTGTCGCGCGCAGACGCGGTGATCCTGATGCTGCCCGCCGATCTGGCCGAGCCCGATCCCGCCCTGATCAGGGCGCTGCTGAAGAAGCCGATCCTGATCGCCCGGCTTGATCCCGCCGCCCCGCCGCCGCCCGGACCGCAGGTGGGCTTCGCCGGCATCGGCATGCCCTGGAAGGTCGAGCGCGCCCTGAAGGCCGCCGGCTGCGAGCTGGCCGACTTCGCCAATTTCCCCGACCACTTCGCCTATGACGAAGCGACGCTGAAGATGCTGGCCGAGCGCGCCGAGCAGTTCGGCGCTGGCCTGGTCACCACCGAGAAGGACTGGGTGCGACTGCCGCCCGCCTGGCGCAAGCGCGTCCACGCCTGGCCGGTGCGTGCGGTCTTCGAGGACGAGGCCGTGCTGGAGCGGCTGCTAGCGCCGTTCAGCTAGAACGGCGGCTGCACCACCGCGGGCGGGGCCGCTGGCGGCGTGGGCTCAACCGGAGCGGCCGGGGCTACCGACGGCGTTTGGCCATCGACCGGCGCACCCGCGCCGTCCACCGGCGGGACCGCCAGCGGATCGACTTCCTCCACCGGGGCCGGACGCGGCGCGACCGGGGCGAGGCCGATCTGGCGCCCGTTCACCCGCACGGCTCCACGGTTCATGGCGACGCGGGCGAAGTCGCGCCATATCTCGGCGGGAAGCCCGGCCCCAGCGACGCCGTTCATCGGACTGTTGTCGTCATTGCCGACCCAGACCCCGATGACCATGTCACCGACAAACCCGACGAACAGCGCGTCGCGATAGTCCTGGGTCGTGCCGGTCTTGCCGTATGCATACTGCGAGACATTGGCGACGTTGCCGGTGCCGAAGGTCACCGCCGCCCGCAGGAGGTCGAGCAGACCATCGCGCTCGGCGCGCGGCAGTTGGCGAGTCGGGGCGACACGCACCTGCGGCACACCATAGGGCGTCACCGGGAACTGGCCGGCGGCGACGCCTGCATAACCGGCTGTGAGGTCGAGCAGTGTCATCGGCGTGGTGCCGAGCGCCAAGGTCAGGTCGTTGGGAAAGTTCGCCTCGACGCCCATGTCCTCGGCGGCCTTGACCACCGCCGCGCGGCCAACCTGCTGCGCCAGGCGCGCGGCCGCCACATTGGAGGAGCCGGCGAAGGCGTTGCGCAGACGAATCTCGCGATTGGCGTAGTGGCCCTCGTGGTTCTTCGGTGACCAGTCGGCGATGGTCAGCGGGGTGTCGAGCACCAGGCTGTCGGGGGTCATGCCGTTACGCAGCGCCGCCTGGTAGACGAACAGCTTGAAGGCCGAGCCCGGCTGGCGCTGAGCGTCCGACACCCGGTTGAACTGACTGATCTTGTAGTCCTGGCCGCCGACCATCACGAGCACCTTGCCGTCCGGGCGCATGGCGACCAGCGCGGCCTGGGTGGCGTGCAGATAGCCGCCGTGGCGCTTCAGGGCCTGGTTGATGATGCGCTCGGCCTCGGCCTGCAGCACCGAGTCCAACGTCGTCGGCACCAGAACTTCACCATAGGCGCTCTCAAAGGCCTGGCGGGCCTGAGGCGACACCCAGTCGGCGAAGTAGGTGCCGACCGGCAGCTTCTCCCGGCCTTGACGAACCCGGACGTTGCGAGCCGCGCGGGCCTGCCGCGGCGTGATTAGCCCAACCTCGACCATGGTTCCCAGCACGACCTCCGCACGCTCGCGGGCGGCGGGCAGGTCCTCGGTGGGAGCCAGCCGGGACGGCGCCTTGACCATGCCGGCCAGCATGGCCGACTCGCCGATACTCAAGGTCTCGGGCGTCTTGTCGAAATAGTGCTTGGCGGCGGCGCGCAGGCCAAACACCCCATCGCCGAAATATACGGTCGACAGATAGCGCGAGAGGATTTCGTCCTTGGAAAGCCGAGCTTCCAGATAGAGGGCGATCAGGGCTTCCTGGGCTTTGCGGCGCAGGCTGCGCTCGCTGCTCAGGAAGGCGTTCTTGGCCAACTGCTGGGTGATGGTCGAACCACCCTGCTGAACCTCGCCCTCCCCGACATTGCGCTGCAAGGCGCGCGCGATAGCGCGGAAGTCGATGCCGATGTGGCTGTAGAAGCGCCGGTCCTCGATCGCGACGAACGCGCCCGGCACATGTTCCGGAAGCTTGCTCACATCGACCGGCTGTTCCTTGTAGGAACCACGCCGAGCGAAGGGTTTGCCGTCGGCGGTGACCAGGATCAGCGTCGGATTGGGCAGGGGTTCGAGCGCTCGCCCCAGCGGCAGCGACCAGACCATGAAGACGAGCAGCGCCGCGACGATGAGCACCGCGCCGCCGGCGATCTGCCAGGGCCTGCGAAGCCAGAAAGGCCGCTTGGCCACGGCCACGTCCGTCGGCGCGCGCACGCTCTCAGGTGCGCCGGTTGGGTCGGTCATGAAATTGCGTGCTCGGACGTTGGCGGCGTGTGAGGGGCCCTATTGGCCGTCATCGCACGCCGCCGAGCCGGTTTCTAGGCCCCGGCCTTCTGAGCGTAGAGCCAGGCCGATTTCGCCAGCAGCGGCACTCGCTCGGCCATGGCGGCCGCCTGCGGGCTGTTGGCGGTGCCGTCGCGCACCCGTCCGACGATCCCCTGACAGATCCCGGCCAGGCGGAACATGTTGTAGGAGAAGAACCAGTCGAGGTCGTGCAGGCCGGTCCGCCCGGTCAGGCGGCAATATTCGGCGACATACTCGTCGATGCTCGGGATGCCGTGCGCCTTCAGGTCGGGAATCTGCGACACCCCGCCATTGACCCAGTTCATCAGCAGATAGGTGAAGTCCGCCAGCGGCTCGCCCAGGGTCGACAGCTCCCAGTCGAGCACGGCGATGACGCGCGGCTCGGTCGGATGCAGGACCATGTTGTCGAGGCGATAGTCGCCATGCACGACGGAGGTGCGTTCCTGGGCCGGCAGGCTCCTGGGGAGCCATTCGATCAGGCGCTCCATCTCCTCGAGATGCTCGGTTTCGGAGGCCTTGTACTGCTTGGTCCAGCGATCGACTTGCCGGCCCATATAGTTGCCCGGCTTGCCGTAGTCGCCCAGGCCGATGGCCTCGTGGTCGGTGTTGTGCAGGTCGGCCAGGGTCTTCAGCTTGGCCATGAAGATGGCGTGGCGTTCAGCCGGCTCGTACTGCGGCAGCTGCTGGTCCCAGAGGATGCGGCCCTCGACCATGTCCATGACGTAGAACATCGTGCCGATGACGCTGTCGTCGGTGCACAGGCCATAGGAGCGCGCCACCGGGAAGCCTGTGGGGTAGAGCGCCGTGATCACCTTGTACTCGCGATCGACCGCGTGGGCCGAGGGCAGCAGCTTGCCCGGCGGTTTGCGCCGCATGACGTACTTCTTGGTCGGCGTGACCAGCTGGTAGGTCGGGTTGGACTGGCCGCCCTTGAACTGGCGCACTTCGAGAGGCCCGACATAGCCTTCGACATTGGCCTGCATCCAGGCCGCCAGCTTGGCCTCGTCGAACCGATGGCTCTCGGCGACTTCCTTGGTGCCGCTGTTCAGCTGCTCGCGCTGTTGCTCCGCGGTGTCGACCATGGCGCTCCCCTTCATTCTCGTACGCTTGTTTGAACCACCATACCGACGCGCCCGCCCTAGGAGCAAGGCGTCAGGTGTAGTCCAAACCGAATCTTCGAAAATGTTCCGCGCCCGAAAGCTGGCTCCAGCAGGGAAACTAGCGTGCGCTCAGGGCTCGCCAACCGATGTCAGTACGATGGAAGCCGCCCGGCCAGTCGATTTTCGCCACCGCCGCATAGGCCTTGTCGCGCGCATCCTGCAGGGTCGCGCCACGGGCGCAGACATTGAGGACGCGGCCACCTGCCGCCCTCAAGGTTCCGTCGGCGTCCTGCGACGTGCCGGCGTGGAAGACCACGACGCCCTCGCCGAAGTCCTGGTCCGCCCCACGGATGATCGAACCGCCCACCGGGCTCTCCGGATAGCCGTCGGCCGCCAGCACCACGCAGATCGCCGCCTCGTCGCGCCAGACCGGGGCGGCCATCCGCCCCAGCGTGCCGTGCGCGCAGGCCAGCAGGTAAGGCACGAGATCACTCTCAAGCCGCAGCATCAGCACCTGGCACTCGGGATCGCCGAAGCGGACATTGAACTCAACCAGCTTGGGACCGTCCTTGGTGGCCATCAGCTCGACGAACAGCACGCCCTTGTAGGGCGAGCCCTCGGAGGCGATGCCTGCGAAGGCGGGCTCGGCCAGCCGCAAGCGCGTCTGCTCGATCAACTCAGGCGTAAAGACCGGAGCCGGCGAATAGGTGCCCATGCCGCCGGTGTTGGGGCCGACTTCGCCGTCATAGGCGCGCTTGTGGTCCTGAGCCGAACCGAAGACCAGGGAGTCCTTGCCGTCGCAGAGCGCGAACAGCGAGCCGATCTCGCCCTCCAAGAACTCCTCGATCACCACGCGGGCGCCGGCCGCGCCGTACCGGCCGCCGACCGCGTCGTCGATGGCCGCTACCGCCTCCGCGCGGTCCTGGGCGATGACCACGCCCATGCCGGCGGCCAGGCCGTCGGCCTTGATCACATAGGGCGGTTGGAAGGCGGCCAGCGCCGCCTTGGCGTCGTCGGCGGTCTCGCAGACCTTGTAGGCCGAGGTCGGCAGGCCGTGGCGGTCAGTGAAGGCCTTGGTAAAGGCTTTCGAGGACTCCAGCTTGCCGGCGGCGGCCACCGGTCCGAAGCAGGGAATGGCAGCGGCGTTCAGCGCATCGGCGAGGCCGGCCTCGACCGAGACCTCAGGCCCGATCACCACCAGATCGGCCGCGATCTCCTGGGCCAGCGCCACCAAGGCCGGGACATCCGTGACCTTCAGCGCGCGAAGCTCGCCCAGTGCGGCCATGCCAGGATTGCCCGGCGCCATCACCAGGCGTTTCACCAGCGGCGAGGCCGCGATCTTCCAGGCCAGCGCATGCTCGCGCCCGCCCGAGCCGACGAGAAGAATGTTCATGGCCCCGCCTTTGGCGCGAGCGGGCGCGGCGGTCAAGAAAAGGTCGCCGCGTTACTGCGTCGAACGCCCGCTCAACCAGCGGCGAACAACGCCCGCCGCGCGATCGCAGGCGTCAAGTCGCGGGCAGCTCGGCGGGGCGGTGATCTCCAAGACGACGCCGTCCGGATCCTCGAAATAGATCGACTGCTGCGCCCCATGATCCTCTTCCCAAAACCGAACGCCGACGCTCCGCAGCTTAGTCCGCCACTCGGCGAGGTCGGCGACGGCGTCGGTCGCCATCGCGTAGTGCCGGGCATCCTTGGGCAGGTCCCCATAGTCGGGAGCCGGCGCGCCTCGCAACTCCACCAGGACGATCTCCCCGCCACCTGCCAGGGCGAAGATCATCATCAGCCAGGGATAATCGCCCCAGTCCTCGCCCTCGTGCGCCTCGATCAGCGGGAGGCCGACGACATCGCGGTAGAAGGCCAAGCTTGCATCGGCGTCACGCACCGAGAACACGACGTGGTCCAGCTTGAGCATGGGACCCTCCTCGAAGGAGCCCCAGCATATCAGGCGATCAGTGTCCCCAGAACCGCCAACCCAAGTCGGCCATCGCGATCGCGGCCTTCAATACGGGCAAGGTCGGCAGGACGACGAGTTCGGCCGCCGTCACCCGCCAGATCAGCGCGCCGCCGACGAAGAACAGGCCAAGCACGATCGCCGCCGCCCCAAGCCCGACGCCCACGGTCCACCGGTCATTGCGCGGCATGCCGACTTCTCCCGGAGGCCCGGCCTCAGTTCCAGATGCGAAAGTGCTTGGAGAGCTTCAGGCCCTGGCGCTGATAGTGGGAACCCTGGTCGCCATAGAGCCGCGACGGCTTGGCGGTGAGCGGTTCGTAGACCAGGCGCGCGACGGTCTGGCCGTCCTCCAGCAGAAACGGGGTCTCGTGGCTGCGGACCTCAAGAACGCCGCGCGACCCGACACCGCCCGCCTCTTCGGTGCCGAAGCCCGGATCGAAGAAGCCGGCGTAGTGGACGCGGAATTCGCCGACCGAAGGGTCGATCGGGGTCATTTCGGCCGCTTCCATCACCGGGATCTCAACCGCCTCCTTGGAGGCCAGGATGTAGAACTCGCCCGGATCGAGCAGCAGTTCGCCGCGGCGCGGGATCAGCGGCTCCCAGAAGTCCTTGGGATCGTGACCGTCGACATAGTCCATATCGACAACCCCGGCATGGCGCCGCGCTCGGAAGCCGGCGATGCCGTCGGAGAGATCGACCCCGACGCTGCGGATCGACAGCTTCGGCGGATCGCCGCGCTTCAGGCGAAGCTGGTTCAGGCGGGTGTTGGTCCGCACCAGGATCGAGAAGGTCTGCGGCGCGATCTCGATATAGGTCGGCCCGGCGTAACCCTCCGACACGTCGTCGAAGGCGACGGAGTTATTGGTGAGCAGGCGCACGAAAACATCGACCCGGCCGGTCGAGCTCTTCGGATTGGCCCGCGCCGAGATGCCCTTGGGCAGGGCCAGGGCCTCCTGCAGCTCGGCGATATAGACACAGCCGCGCTCCAGGACCGCGCCCTTGGTCAGGTCCAGCTCATGCATCGCCACGTCTTCGAGACGCTGGCGCACCGTGCGGCCGAGCCCCGGCAGAAAGGACGCGCGCACCCGCCAGGCGCGCGCGCCGAGCCGCAGGTCCAGGCTCGCCGGCTGGACCTGATCTAGGTCGAATGGCTTGGCGGACGTGATGGCGCCGGTGGCGATCAGGTCGTCGATGGATTGGCAGGGCAGAATGCCAGGGGAACTGCTGGACGGAGCGTCGGTCATCGCCGCGACACTCGCCGTCCGCCGGCCGTCTGGCAAGGCTTAGCCGGCGGGGAGCTGCAAGCGGCGGCAGATTTTCCACGGTGGCGAAGCTCGGGCCTCGGGTTTAGAAGGCCCTGCCCCTTTGGAAGGACGAGAACATGGCCGAAGATCCGCGCGATTGGCAGCAAGAAACCAAGCTGGTGCGCGGCGGCCTGGCCCGCTCGCCCTATGGCGAGATTTCCGAGGCGCTCTATCTCACCCAGAGCTTTTCGTATGACACCGCCGGCGCGGCCGATAAGCGGTTCTCCGGCGAGGATCCGGGCTTCATCTACCAACGCTTCGGCAATCCGACGACGCAGATGTTCGAGGATCGCCTAGCCTTGTTGGAGGGTGCTGAATCCTGCCGCGCCACCGCCTCGGGGATGTCAGCGGTGCATGTCGCCCTGCAAGGCCTGGTCCGGGCCGGCGACCACATCGTGGCGGGCCGGGCGCTGTTCGGCTCCTGCCGCTGGATCCTGTCGGAATGGATGCCGCGCTTCGGCGTGGAGGTCACCTATGTCGACGCCACCGACCTCGCCGCCTGGACGAACGCGGTGCGCCCCACCACCAAGGCCTTCCTGGTCGAGACCCCGGCCAACCCGCTGCTGGAGGTGACCGATGTCGCCGCGGTGGCGAAGATCGCCCATGCCGCCGGCGCGAAGCTGGTGGTCGACAACGTCTTCGCCACCCCGATCTTCCAGAAGCCCTTGGTGCTCGGCGCCGACATCGTCGTCTATTCGGCGACCAAACACATCGACGGCCAGGGCCGCGTCCTTGGCGGCGCCATTCTGGGCGCCGAGCCGCTGATGACCGAAGCCTATAAGGACATCCTGCGCCATACCGGCCCGGCGCTGTCGCCGTTCAACGCCTGGGTCCTGCTGAAGGGCCTGGAGACGATGGAGCTGCGGGTCACCCGGCAAACCGAAAACGCGGCCAAGATCGCCGACGTGATCGGCGCGCACGCCAAGACCAAGACCGTGCTCTATCCGGGCCGGGCCGACCACCCGCAGGCCGCCATCGTCGCCAGCCAGATGACCGGCGGCGGCACCGTCGTGGCCTTCGACCTCGGCGACCGCGCAGCCGCATGGCGGTTCCTCGACGCGCTGGACATCGTCGACATCTCGAACAATCTCGGCGACGCCAAGTCGATGGCCACCCATCCGTCGACCACCACTCACCGCTCGATGCCCGAAGAGCAGCGGCTCGAGATCGGGCTGACCGAAGGCTGGGTGCGGATGAGCGTAGGCCTCGAGAGCGTGATCGACCTTACCCGCGACGTGAGCCGAGCCCTCGACGCCGCCTGATCCATCAAAAAGCGCCCTGGCTTACACCAAGGCGCTCATTCAATTGCTGATCGTAACGGGCGCGCTCCGCCATCGGCGGAGCGCTTCGCAGACTAGCGGCTGACCCGCGTGTTGACGCCGTCCGACGTCACCCGCACGCGATCGCCAACGCGGAAGTCGTTAACTCCGCCTGGCTGCACCACAGCGATATTGTTGCCGTTATCCAGCTTCACGGTCAGCTCCAAACCGGGCGTGTTCTGCGAGCCCTGGATCGCGCTGCCGAGCGCGCCGCCGGCGACGGCGCCTGCCACGGCGCCAGCCGCATTCGCCGCGGTGCCGCCCCCCAGCTGGCTGCCGGCGATGCCGCCGAGCACAGCGCCGGTCCCGGTGCCGACCATGGTGCTGTCAGGGCGGATATTGACCGGACGAATGCTGAGGATCGATCCAAAGTCCACCGACTGCGCCCGCATCGCTTCGCCGCGACCATAGGAATTAGCTGTCGGCGTCGCGGTACAGCCCGCGACAAGGAGTCCGGAGACCAGAGCGGGGATCAAGAAGAGGCGATGGTCTTTAAGATTCATGTGAAATCTCCAACAGCGTCGCGACCTGATCGCCGCGCAAATTTTCCGACCATGCAAATCGCTACATCACAATCATAGGTCGTCAAGAGCCGAGTTTCGATCATTGCATGTCCCAGAACCTCCGGCCCGGACAAGGATCCGTCGCGCCGGGCTGTGCTCGGAACACCGAAACTGAATGCAAATCCGGGCCTTTTGATCCCGACCAAGGGTTTTACCCGAGCTTTCAAGCCTAGCCGCCGTCGACTCCGGTGATCGCCACACGTCTTCCCTTGCTCACCGGCCCTGATCGTGCTCGCCTATGAGACGAGCGCTCGAAAAAAACAAGCCAAGGTACGGGAGAAGCCAATGGCAGTCTTCAGGTTCTCAAGCAAAGTCTCCGCAGCCGAACCCGTGTGGGTTCGCTCGCTGCTTGGGGTTGTCCTGCTCTTGAGCGGAATTCTCGTCCTGACCGACATCATGCTGGTCAAGACCGTCAGCGCCTGGGTCATCGGCGGGGCGGCGGTCGTCGCCGGCGCCTTCGAACTGATCCACGCCTTTTGGACAAAAGGCTGGGCCAGCGCGACGCCGCGGATCCTGCTCGGCTTCCTCTATGTCGTGTTCGGCCTCGTCCTGATCACCCAGCCGTCGTTCCGGGGCGTCTTCCTGACCTACGCCCTCGGCTTCGCCCTTGTGCTGTCCGGCCTGGTCCGGCTGCCGGTCGGCTTTAAGTTGAGCACCTCGCTCGGACGGTTGCTGATCATGCTCTCCGGCGCGTTCGGGATCGTCGCTGGCCTGATCATCCTCAGCGGCTGGCCGATCTCGGGCATCCAGGTGATCGGAACGCTGCTGGCGATCGACCTGATCTCGCAAGGCATTGGTTGGCTGGTGGTGGCCTGGCGCCGCGGGCCGGGACTGTCCGGCTAAGCCTCAGGAGCCGAGGCTGTCGTCGCCGCCGAGGGCGCGATAGAGCGCCACGCGATTGACGGCGGCCGCCAGTTGGGTGGACACCAGGGACTGCTGAGCGCTGTAGAGCGAGCGCTGGGCATCCAGGCTTCTCGATCAACACCATCACCCTGTTCGCCCTGTAGGTTCCAAGCCGCGCATGGAGATGACGCCGCGTGACCAAATCGGCACACGCCGACGCATATCTGCGAACACCGCGATCAGCCCTGCCTCACCACACTCAAAACCTCTTCAAACCCTGGCGCGGCGAGCCCGTGGATGAAGGCGGCCAGCGACATCTTGCCGAAGGCGTAGGCGGTCTCGGGAGAGCCGGACCGCAAGCGGCCGTCCGCCACCGCGGCACGGAAGTCGGCGGGGGAGAACGCCTCCAGACCCGGATCGACGGTTGCACCTGCGAAGCCTTCGAGCACGACGCAGCCGTAGAACAGCCGAACGAGCAAGCGCATCACCGCAAGTCGAGCACGTAGATACCGATCCGGCGCCCGGCCGAGTGCGGCTTCCAGCAGAGCCTCCTCCAGTCCCGGGGCCTCGGCCAGGTCCGTGGTCAGGATCGCAAGGTCCACCAGCCGATCATTGCGGAACGCCAGCTCCCAGTCGATCAGCCACAGGCGGCTCCCATCAAACAGAATGTTGCGCGGGTTTGGATCGTTGTGACTGGAGACCAGCGCCGCCGAATCCCAGGGCAACACGGCCCGGATGCGCGCGAGGCCCTGGGCGTGCGGCTCAAGCGCGCCGGGCGGAAACAGGCCCGACCCGCTCAGGGACGCCAGCATGGCCTCAATCATCGCCGGATAGTCGCCGATGATCGGGAATTGGGTCGCGGTCTGCACTTGCGTGACCAGCCCGGCAAGTTCTCGCACAAGCCCCATCGATCCGCCCGGATGTTCGGCGAGCGGGCGGCCGGCGACGAAGTCCATGATCGCCACGCCGGCGCCGGCGTCGGCATAGTGCAGCGGCGGCGCCGCGCCCACGGCCGCGGCCTGGGCCATGCAGACAAAGCCCCGCTGCCGATCGTGCAGCGCGACACGCTCGGGTTCGACCCGCAAGACATAGGCGCGCGCCTTAGCCTCGAAACGCAGGAGTTGAGCGCCGGAAACCCCGCCGGAGATGGGTCGGAAGTCATCGATCGCCCCGCCGCCGAACGTCGCGCTCAGGGCATCTTGGACGTCGCGGCGCCGCGCCTCCGCGATCAACTCGGTCAAGCCAGTCATGGTGGTTCCCCTCGCCGCCTGGCAGGCGGCCTTCGCCGGTCATTGAATCGCGCCGCAATGCCGAGCTTAGCCCCGCCCGGCTCCAACGGTCGCCATTCCCGCTACAAAATGAGCGCGACGGCTTGCCTCCGGCCGACCGCTGCGTTGATGGTCTGTGATGAGCGACGATCAGACCTCGAGCGGCCTCGCAGCAATGGAGCCACTGGCCCGCGGCGAGACCAGCGTCTGGCTGCGCCAGCCTGGTCGTGGCGTAGTCGCCGACGAGGCGCCGATCAGCCTCGAGGAGGTCACCGAGGCTCGAGCCAGGTTCGTGAGGTTCGAGCCCGTGCTCCACGCCCTGTTCCCTACCGATGGCTGGGAAGGCCAGATCCGCTCTGAGCTCATCGACTATCCAGCTACGCCCAATCTGCTGGTGAAATGTGACCACGCCTTGCCGATGGCCGGATCGGTCAAGGCGCGCGGCGGCGTCTATGAACTGCTCTGCTACGTGGAGGACCTGGCCCTCCGGCGCGGGTTGCTTGCGCCCGGCCAACCCCTCGAGGCCCTGCTGTCCCCGGCCAGCCTCGCTGTCCTTGGCGCCAGCCGCGTCGTCGTCGCCAGCACCGGCAATCTCGGCTTCGCCATCGGCCGAGTGGCGCGGGCGTTCGGACTGCAGGCGCAGATCCACATGTCTCATGACGCCAAGACCTGGAAGAAGGACCGCCTGAAAGCCATCGGCGCCACCGTGGTCGAGCACGCCAGCGACTACACCGGCGCGGTGGCCCGCGCGCGTCTGGCTGCGGAGGCGAAGGGCGCCTATTTCATCGATGACGAGGACTCCCGCCGGCTGTTCGTCGGCTACGCCGCGGCAGCAGCCGAGCTGGCCAGCCAAGTTTCCGCGCGCGGCCTGGAGATCGGGGCCGGCAGCCCGCTGATCGTCTACCTGCCCTGCGGGGTCGGCGGCGCGCCGGGCGGGATCACGGCGGGTTTGAAACAGATCTACGGCGAGCACGTCCTGGCGGTCTTCGTCGAACCGGTCGCCTCGGCCTGCGTCTTCGCCGCCTTGGCGGTCGGCGGCGGCGCGCCGGTCAGCGTCTATGACTTCGGCCTACGCAACGACACCATAGCCGACGGCCTGGCGGTGCCCTCGGCCTCCCCGTTCGTGCTCCAGGCCATCGGCCGCAACATCGACGCCGTCGTCGCGGTCACCGACCAGGCCATGGTGCGATGGGTCAGGCGAGCCTGGGCCGAGGCTGGCCTGCGGCTAGAGCCGTCAGGCGCCTCAGGCTTCGCCGCGCTCGCGCCGTTCATCGATCAGGCGCGAACCGCTGGCCTGATCACGGACGACGCCAGGCCGGTGCATGTGGTCTGGACGACGGGCGGCTCCATGTTGCCGGAGGCGGAGTTCTCCGCCCTGCTAGCCACCGACTAGCGCCAGGCGAACACTGGCTGCTCAAGATCGACCACGCGCGTGACGCGGCCGGCGACCAGTTCTCGAAACTGATAGATCAGGGCCGCGGTCGGGGCGTGGATGTAATGCCCGCCCACACGCAAGCGGACCACCCGAAGCGCGCTTTCCGGGATCATCTCGAAATCGACCGCGTCGTCCTCCAGGATCTGGTCCAGACGGAACCGGTGCGCCGAGGCGACCTCGTGCGGATTGAGCCGCATCTCGCTGGCGTCGTCCAGCCAGGTGACAACCGGGCTGACCGCGTAGCCGGAGCGGGTTGGATAGTCATCCAGCACGCCGAGCACATCTTGAGGCGGAACCTCCAGGCCCAGTTCCTCGTGGAGTTCGCGCAGGGCGGCTTCCTCTAGGGTTTCGCCGGGGTCGCATCGCCCGCCGGGCAGCGCCCACTGGCCGGCATGGGCGCGCATCTGAGCGGCCCGGCGCGTGAGCAAGAAGGCGGTCTGACCCGAGCCGTCGTCGGCCTCCACCAGAGTGATGGCCACTGCGGCGCGTTTGAGGTCGGCGCCGTCGTGGGCGATGCGGGGAAAGGTGAGACAGCGCGCGGACAACGCCTCCCGGACAGCGGGGGAGAATGGATAGCTCATCGCATCTGGGTAGCCTGGACGCGCATGATCGAGAAGCCCCGCGTCCACAACGCCTCGTCGTTCGGGGCCGCCGTCACCTCGGGGGCGGGGGTCTCCCGCGCCGCCGCGAGGCCCGGAGCCCGGCGTTCATCGTCGTGAATACTCCTTCATTACTGTATAGGACTCGCGCGAGCGGTGTTTCCCGGGTGGTTAGCGCCGTTCGGGCTTGGATACGGGCAGCGCCTGGGCCCTGAAACGCCTAAAGCCCCCAGCTGTGAGGCTGGGGGCTTTATGGGATGCTTGGGTGCGGGGACAGGATTTGAACCTGTGACCTTCAGGTTATGAGCCTGACGAGCTACCGGGCTGCTCCACCCCGCGGCAAAGCTGTAGGTTAGTGATCGTGATTGAAGGGTTTTGATTTCATCCGTTTGGTAGACCTGGCGGCGACCTACTCTCCCGTGCCTTAAGACAAAGTACCATCGGCCCAGAGAGGCTTAACGACCGAGTTCGGAATGGGATCGGGTGGGGACCTCTCGGCAAAACCACCAGGTCAACGAAACGGATATTTGAGAAGACATCACTGCTGAAAGCGCGATTTCTGAAGCGCATTCATGAATTTCACTAAGAACGATCAAGCC
>NZ_JAURWM010000038.1 GCF_030654915.1 Phenylobacterium sp.
TCTGCCACTAGCCGTGGTCAGCGTACCAGCGAACGTTGTCCAGGCCCTCTTCCAGCGTCGCGGTGATGAAGCCGAGGCGACCCGAATAGTCGCTGCGGCCCACCAGGAAGCCGTTGCGGACGATGCGCGGGCCGGCCAGCAGCCCGCTGTCCATGCCCTCGACCCAGCCGAGCAGTTCCTCGTTGTGGTTGCCCTGGTCGCGCGTCGAGGTGACGCCGGCGGCCAGATAGAACAGGTTCGACGACAGCGTCGTATGCGAATGCATGTCGTGCAGGCCAGGCACCAGCGTGCCGCCCTGCCCGTCGATCACCACCTCGCCCTTTGGCGCCAGGACCCCAGGCGTTTCAGGCATGACGCCTGTGATCTTGTCGCCGAACACCACCACCGACGACAGCTCGCCGAGCTTCATGGTCTTGGGATCGAACACCCGCACATTGCGGATGCGGACTGGCGTCTTGAAACGGTGAGCCAGCTTCTTCTGGGCCTCCATGGCCCGCTGGATGGCGATCTCCTGGCTGACCTTCTGCAGGTCCTTCAGGTGGCCTTCGAAGCCCTCGCGGATCAGGCCGCCGCCGAGCGTACCGAACAGCTCGCCCTGGCCATCGACCAGCACATAGGTCGGCTCCAGATCGATGCCGCTCAGCTCATAGACCGTCAGCGGCGTGGCCGAGGCCCCCTCGCCGAGGGTGAGCTTGCGGACCTCTTCCAGGCGCATTGTGCCGGACGGCAGCACCGGCAGGGTGTGGTTCGGCGCCTTGAGCAGCGCCTTCACATAGACCCCCAGCATCCAGGGGCTGGCGTCGTTGGCGATGTAGAGAGTCGGGGCGGCGGACTTGACCTTGCCCTTGTCGGCCTGGCTGACCCACTCGGCCCGGCCCGGAGTCCAGGTGAAGCGTTCCTGCACCGGGCTACCGAACAGCGACGAGCCGTCGATCGCCCAGCGGACCGGCAGGCCCTGGGCGTCCAGCTCGATCTGCTCCTTGGCCTTGGGGCCGCGGCCGTTGTTGTTGATCGCGTAGTCGACGATGACCGCCCGCGGCTCAACCTCAGCGGTCAAGTGACCGACCTTCTCGCCATTGGCCATGACGACGAAACGCTGGGTGGCGGCGAACGCCGAACCGGCCAGGGCCGAGGCCAGCATCAAGGACAACGCGAATGTGCGCGAACGGATCATGGGACGTCCCCCGACGATGAACATTTTACGTCGATCAGTTTAAGCTGGTTGAGTGGGGTGATCTTTGCGATCTCGCCCCAGCTTGGCAGGCTTGAGCGCAGTCCTATTCGCGTCCGCCTCAGAACGCGCATAGGCAATTCGTCACGTCAGGCGGTGACGATGAAGCCATCAAGGGCGACGACCGGCCAGGGCCGCAAGGCCTGGCCCACGCAGGGGCCGCCAACGCAGGCGCCGGTGTCGATATCGAACAGCGCACCATGCCAGGAACAGGCGATGAGATCGCCCGTCGGGGTCAGGTAGTCGTCCAGCTTCTGGGCCAGAGGCAGGCCGGCGTGCGGACAGCGGTCGACATAGCCCCTCACCTCGCCGCCTCGGCGAACGACGAAGCCGTGGAAGCGGGCCTCGCCGATCTGGAGAACAAAGTTGCGCGCCGCGCCATCCGCCACCGTCTCCAGCGTGCAGAGCTTCACACCAGAGGGCGTGGCGAACAGGCGGGCGGGCGCGACGTCTTCACTCAAAGGGCTGGCTCAATCACGCCCCGGCATTCGCCGAAGCCGATGGAGACCCGGCCATCGGCCTGGGCGCGGGCGGCGATGGTCAGTTCGTCGCCGTCCAGCAGAAAGGTGCGGGTCTCGCCGGTCGGCAAGGTGATCGCCTGGGCGCCGCCCTTGGTCAGCTCCAACAGGCTGCCAAGCCCGCTGTCGTCGGGCGTCGAGATGGTGCCGGTGCCGAGCAGATCGCCGGGCCGCAGGTCGCAACCCCCGACCGTGTGGTGGGCGACCAGTTGGGCCAGGGTCCAATAGAGGTTGCTGGCCGGACCACGCGACAGGCTGACCGGGGCCAGGCCCTGCTCACGCATCTTCGCCGTCGAGAGCAGCACTTCGAGGCCGATCCCGTAGGCCCCGCTGGCCTGGTCCTGCGCGTCCAACAGATAGGCCATAGGCTGCGGGTCGCCCTGCGGACGCGGCGGCTGGGCGATGCGGAACGGGGCCAGGGCCTCGGTGGTGACGATCCACGGCGAGACCGTGGTCATGAAGTTCTTGGCCAGGAACGGGCCGAGCGGTTGATACTCCCAGGCCTGGAAGTCGCGTGCCGACCAGTCGTTCAGCAGGCAGAGACCGGCGATGTGGTCGCCCGCCTCGCCAATGGCGATGGGCTGGCCAAGTTCGTTGCCCTGGCCGATCCAGACGCCCAGTTCCAGTTCGAGGTCCAGGCGCTGCGAGGGACCGAAGGTCGGCGCCTCGGCGTCCGGCGCCTTGCGCTGGCCGCTTGGACGGCGGACGGGCGCGCCCGATGGGCGGATCGAGGAGGCGCGGCCGTGATAGCCGATCGGCACATGCTTGTAGTTCGGCAGCAACGGGTTCTCTGGCCGGAACTGACGACCGACGTTCAGGGCGTGATGGATGCCCGCATAGAAGTCGGTGTAGTCGCCGATGGCGGCCGGCAAATGCATCAAGCAATCGGACGCCGCTTGGAGCCAGGTCTCGACCTCAGCTTGATCCGGCGCGCCCTGGGCGAGCAATTCGGAGAGGCGATGGCGCAGGCTCCGCCGCGCGGCGGGGGCCAACCCAAGCAAAGGGTTCAGCGTGGAGCCTGCGCCGGCCTCCGCGGCCGACTTGGCCAGGCCTGAAAACAGGTCGGACCGAGCGGCCAACGAAAGATCAAGAATGCGATCGCCAATCGCCACTCCGCCGCGCGCAGCTCCGCCCGGCGGGCTGAACACGCCGAACGGCAGGTTTTGGATGGGGAAGTCGGGGTGGCCGTTGGCGGTGGCGACCCAGCTGGTACGCGCCGGGTCGTGGGTCTCGTCTAGGATCAACGCGGCAACTCCGCCTTCGTGAAATCGGCCCAGCAGTCGTCGTAGTCCGGCTGAGCGAGTGGGGTTTCGACGGCGAACCGGGTCGGCCGGATCACCCAGCGGCTTTCGAACATGAAGGCCATGGTGTTTTCGATCTTGTGCGGCGCGAGGCTCGCGGCGACCGCGCCCTCGTAGCTGGCCTTGTCGGGGCCATGGCCGCTCATGCAGTTGTGTAGGCTGGCCCCGCCCGGCGCGAAGCCGCCGGCCTTGGCGTCATAGGCGCCGTGGATCAGTCCCATGAACTCGCTCATCACGTTCCGGTGGAACCACGGCGGGCGGAAGGTGTGCTCGGCCACCATCCAGCGCGGCGGGAAGATCACGAAGTCGCAATTGGCCGTGCCCGGGATCTCCGAGGGCGAGGTCAGGACCGTGAAGATCGACGGATCGGGATGGTCGTAGCTGACGGTGCCCAACGTATTGAATCGCGCCAGATCATATTTGTATGGCGCGAGGTTGCCGTGCCACGCCACCACGTCGAGCGGCGAGTGGTTCAGCGTGCAGGTCCACAGCCTGCCCTGGAATTTCTGAACGACTTCCGTGGGTTCGTCGCGATCTTCAAACCAGGCGACGGGCGTCAGGAAGTCACGCGGATTGGCCAGACCGTTGGAGCCGATAGGCCCGAGGTCCGGCAGGCGGAACGGCGCGCCATAGCTCTCGCACACATAGCCGCGGGCGGCCTCACCGCTCAGTTCGACGCGGAAGCGCACGCCGCGCGGGATCACCGCGATCTCACCCGGCGCCACATCGAGGCGGCCCAGTTCGGTGGCGATCAGCAGCGCGCCATCCTGCGGCACGATCAGCAGTTCGCCATCGGCGTCATAGAACACCCGGCCCTGCATCGAGCGGTTGGCGGCGTAGAGGTGGATGGCGATGCCGGCGCCGGTCGCGGCGTCGCCGTTGCCGGCATAGGTCACAAGCCCGTCGATGAAGTCGGTCGGCTCGGCCGGGATGGGCAGCGGATCCCAACGCAGGCGGTTGGGGGTGGGCGGGACCTCGTCGAACGGACCTGAGCGCACCAGCTTGCCGCCCTCATAGGGCAGGAACGGCGCGTGGCTGGCGGTGGGACGCAGTCGGTAGAGCCAGGAGCGATGGTTCTCATGGCGCGGGGCGGTGAAGGCGCTGCCCGACAGTTGCTCGGCATAGAGGCCGAACGGCGTGCGCTGCGGCGAGTTCTGGCCCTGCGGCAGGGCGCCGGTGACCGCCTCGGTGGCGAAGCTGTTGCCGAAGCCGGACATGTAGTTCTGCGCGCTCACGGATACTTCCTCCATCACCGCTCCCCCTCCGTCGCGCCTGCGCGCGCCACCTCCCCCAGCGGGGGAGGACCTGAAGACCTAAAGATGCTCCCCCTTTGGGGAAGCTGTCAGCCAAGGGCTGACTGAGGGGATCGCCCCTCAGGCCGCGTCGACCGTGATGACGCCGCGACGGATCTGGTCGAGTTCGATCGACTCGAACAGGGCCTGGAAGTTGCCGTTGCCAAAGCCCTCATTGCCCTTGCGTTGGATGATCTCGAAGAAAATCGGACCGAACAGGTTCTCGGTGAAGATCTGCAGCAGCAGGCCTTCTTCGCCGACATTGCCATCCAGCAGGATGCGGTTCTTGCGCAGGCGTTCCAGGTCCTCGCTGTGGCCGGGGACGCGCTTGTCGATCAGCTCGTAATAGGTCTCGATGGTATCCTGCAGCTTCACGCCGCGAGCCCGCAGTTTTTCGACCGTGCCGTAGATGTCGGCGGTGGTCAGGGCCAGGTGCTGGATGCCCTCGCCGTTGTACTCGCGGATGAACTCCTCGATCTGGGACTTGTCGTCCTGGCTCTCGTTCAGCGGGATGCGGATGGCCTTGTCAGGCGCGATCATCGCCTGGCTGAACAGGCCGGTGGCCTGGCCCTTGATGTCGAAATACTTCTGCTCTTCGAAGCCGAAGATCTGGTTGTAGAAGGTCGACCAGGTGCGCATCTGGCCGCGGCGGACGTTGTGGGTCAGGTGATCGAGAACATCGAGGCCGACATTGTTGGCCGCTTCAGCCTCGACGGCGCCGGGGATCTGCTCCCAGGCGTCATAGATCGTGCCCGCGTCGCCGAAGCGATCGACCAGATAGAGCATCGAGCCGCCGATGCCTTCCAGCACATAGGCTTCCGGGAAGGCGCTCTGGCTCGCATCGGCCGCCTTGGCGCCGCGCGACAGGGCCAGGTCATAGGCCGCCTTGGCGTCGGCGACGCGGAAGGCCATGCCGTTGGCCGAGGGGCCGTGGGCGGCGCGGAACTCGGCGACCTGGCCGCTGGCGTCCTGGTTGACCAACAGGTTGATCCGGCCCTGCTTGTAACGGACCAGGTTCTTGGTCGGGTGCTTGGCGTAGGCGGTGAAGCCGAGTTGCTCGATCAACTCGACCATGCGGGCCGGATCGGGGCTGGTGAACTCGACAAACTCGAAGCCGTCGAGGCCGATCGGGTTGTTGGCGGTGATGGTCATTGGGCGTCTCCCGACAGGCAGGCGCCGAGCGCCTGGACAAATGGCTGGACGGTGTCGGCGGTGAGGCCGGCGAGATTGATGCGGCCGGAACCGGCCATGTAGACGGCGTGGTCGCGACGCATGGTCTCGACCTGGGCTGGCGTCAGCGACAGCAGCGAGAAGAGGCCGTGCTGATCACATAACGGCTCAAGGCGCGGATCGGCCTCAGCCAGAGCATGGCGAACCGAGACCAGGCGCTGGCGCATGCCGTCCAGTTCAGCGCGCCACCCCGCGGTGAGGCCGGCGTCCTCCAGCACCACTCGCACCACCGCCGCGCCGTGATCGGGCGGCATGGACCAGTTGCAGCGGGCCAGTTGCAGGATGTTGGAGCGCACGAGATCGGCGTGACCGCGCGCCCGGACGAACAGGGCGCCGGTGCGCTCGCGATAGAGGCCGAAATTCTTGTCGAAGGAATAGGCGACCATGGCGGTGTCGACCGTCTCGAGCACCAGCCGCAGACCGGCGGCGTCTTCATCGAGGCCAGCGCCCAGGCCTTGATAGGCCAGGTCGATCAGCGGAACCGCGCCGCGCTTGGCCAGCAGATCAGCGACCGCGCGCCATTGGTCGAGGTTCAGGTCGGCGCCGGCCGGGTTGTGGCAGCAGCCGTGCAACAGGACGACGTCGCCGGGCTCGACCCCGCCGAGCGCGGTCATCATCTCGTCGAAGCAAACCGTCTGGGTCCTAGGGTCGAAATAGCGATAGGTCGAAACGCTGAGGCCCGCCTGAGCGAAGATAGGGGCATGGATGGGCCAGCTAGGCGTGCCGAGCCAAATGCGCGCGCCGGGCGTGCCGGCGTTGGCGAGTTCGGCCGCCAGGCGCAGGGCGCCGGTGCCGCCGGGGGTCTGGACGCCGAACAGATCCTGGGAGGCCGCGCCCTGACCGAAGATCACCGGGCCGATCAGCTCCAGGAAGCGCAGGTCGCCCTCTGGGCCGAGGTAGGACTTGGTGGGCTGGGTCTCGAGCAGGACGGCCTCGGCGGCCTTCACAGCGCTGAACACCGGGGTGTCGCCGGCCGCGTCCCGATAGACGCCGACCCCGAGATCGATCTTCTGCGGGCGGGGATCCTCACGATAGAGCGCGATCAGCGACAAGAGCACGTCGGGCTGCTGGGGCCTCAGCCCCTGGAACAGGGAACGCGCGGGCGCGGCGACATCCAACATCGAAAGACTCCTCCTGCGATGAAATCTACGCAGGAGGCGCGACGAATGGCTTTCAATCTCGCGGCGTTTTGGCAATCATATGGACATCTGTTTCACCTGATGGCCGTAACGTGAAAGAAACTGTTCAACTAGACGAGATCGACCGCAGGCTGCTGCGCGCCCTGCAGCACGACGCGAGTCAGAGCCACGCCGCGCTCGCCGAACAGGTGGGCGCATCGCCGGCGTCCTGCTGGCGCCGCATCAAGGCGTTGGAGACCGCCGGGGTTCTGCAGGGCAGCGTAAGGCTGGTCGACGCCGAGAAGGTCGGGCGCGGGGTCAACGTCATGTGCCAGCTGCGCATGAAGTCCCACGCCACCGCCGTGCGCCAGGAGTTCGAGGCGTTCCTGCGCTCAAGGCCCGAGATCATGGAGTGCCACTCGATGTCGGGCGAATGGGACTATCTGATGCGGGTCGTGGTCGCTGACGTCGCCGGCTATGAGCGCTTCTTGATGGGCGCCCTGCTCAACCACCCCAATGTCGCCAACGCCGCCTCGCACTTCGCGCTGAGCCAGGTGAAGTACTCGACGGCGATGCCGGTTTAGAAGCGGCGACTAGCGCCCCTCCCCCAACTCGTCATGGCCGACCTCTCGTGTCGGCCATCCATAAACACCGCCTTTGGAGGTCTACCGTCGGACCTTCGAGTCTATGGATCGTCGGGACAAGAGCCCGCCGATGACGATTTGAGGGGGCCATTGTCGGAACGGATCGCGCCTGTTCGTCCTTTGGTCAGTTCAGACCCGAAGGAGACGTGAACATGCCCTATGTCGATGGCTTCGTGCTCGCCGTGCCCAAGAAGAACCTTGAGGCCTACAAGGAGATCGCGCGGAATGCTGGCGCCGTGTGGATGGAATTTGGCGCGCTATCCTACGTGGAATGCATCGCCGACGACGTGCCCTATGGCGAACTCACCTCGTTCCCGCGCGCCGTCCAGGCCACCGACGACGAGGTCGTGGTCTTTTCGTGGATCACCTACGAGTCACGCGAGCAGCGTGATGAGATCAACGCCAAGGTCATGGCCGATCCCAGGGTGAAGGGCGACCCAGCCACCATGCCGTTCGACGGCAAGCGTATGATCTTCGGCGGCTTTGAGAGCTTCGTGGAGCTTTAGGCGCCCGCCTCCAACCTCGTCATCCTAGGCCTTGTGCCTAGGACCCCTCTATCGGCGGCTAGGCGTCGGAGGGTGAACCGAGTGGGTGACGCCAACTGGAAGAACTTCCGTGCGGCGGAAGCAGGGGTCCTAGGCACAAGGCCTAGGATGACGAGGTTGGAGGCGGGCGCCTAAAGCTCCACGAAGCTCTCAAAGCCG
>NZ_JAURWM010000048.1 GCF_030654915.1 Phenylobacterium sp.
CACGGAATTTCTTCCTGTTGGCGTCACCAACTAGGTTCACCCTCCGACGCATAGCCGCCGATAGAGGGGTCATAGGCACAAGGACTAGGATGACGAGTGAACTAGTGGACTAGTGGAGGTTCGCTTAGCCCCGCGAGGGGCCGAAGCGGGCGACGAGGTCGTAGGCTTCGCCAGGGAACAGTTGGCGCACCTTGGTGACGCCTTCGCCGGCGCGCCAGGTGCGGCGTTCGACCGCCAGGCACGCAGTCCCCGGCGCGATGGCCAACAGATTGGCGCTCTCGGTATCGGCGCCCAGGGCGCTGATCCGGTTCTCCGCCTCGGTCCAGGGGATGTGCTCCAGCAGCCAGGCGCCGGGCGGCTGGGCGGCGAAGTCGGCGTCGCGGGCCAGCGGCGCGGCGACCAGGCTAATCAGACGATCCTCGATGGCGAAGGGCCGACCATTGGCGAAGTGGACCCCGCGCAGGGCCAGCAGTTCGCCGCCCCGGGCCAGGTCGATCTCCTCGGCGTTCTTGGCCTTGGGCGCGCGCGGGGTGCAGGCGACCAGCTTGAAAGCGTAGGCCTCGCCCCGCCCCTCGATTTCGGAGCGCAGGTCGGGAATGTCGAGCACGGCGGAATGAACTTTCGGGCGCGCCACGAACGAGCCGGCGCGGCGGCGGCGCGTCACCAGCCCGGCCTCGGCCAGAGCCGAGATCGCCTTGCTGACCGTCATCCGCGAGCAGCCGTATTGCACGGTCAGCTCGTGCTCGAAGGGGATGCGATAGCCAGGTCCCCACTCACCCGAGAGGATCTTGGCCTCGATCTCGGTTCGGATGCGTTTCTGGAGCGAGGCGGGGGCGTCTTCGGGGAACGCGGCGGGCTTGTTCACGCGAGCACTTTCTCCAGGGCCTGCCGATAGCGCGCGGTGATCTCGTAGCGGCGGTGGTGGCGTCCATTACTGACGACCTTGCGCCCCGCGCGCCAGACCCCGTCGATCACGTCGCGCCGGGCGGCGAACACGAAACTGTCCAGGATGGCGTCGCACCCACGGCCAATCAGGGCCGGATGAGCGGCGTCCAGGCTGACGATGTCGGCCGGCGCACCGACTCGCAGGCCGCCGCTGTCCGCGCCCAGCGCCTGGGCCCCGCCCGCCAACGCGGCGCGATAGAGATCTCCGCCGGTCGAGCGTCCTGCCTCGGTCGCCATCACATTGCGTGTTCGCCGGGCCAGCCGCTGGCCATATTCCAGCAGCCGAAGCTCCTCGGCCGCGTCGATCAGGACATTGGAGTCCGAGCCTATGCCGAACCGGCCGCCGGCGTTCAGATAGTCCGGGGCTGGAAACAGCCCGTCGCCGAGATTGGCCTCGGTGATCGGGCAGAGACCGACCACCGCGCCGCTGGCCGCCATGCGCTGGGTTTCCCGCGGAGTCACATGGGTCGCGTGCACCAGGCACCAACGCGGGTCGACCGGGGCATGATCGAGCAGCCAATCGACCGGGCGCTGGCCCGACCAGACCTCGCAATCGAGGACCTCCTTGGTCTGCTCGGCGATGTGGATATGGATCGGCCCGTCGCCCGCCAGGGTGACAAGCGCCTCAAGATCCGTCGGCGTCGCGGCCCGCAGGCTGTGCGGGGCGAGCCCGAGCACCGCGCCCGGCAGAGGGGCCAGCGCCTTGCGGCTGACCTCAAGAACTTGCGCGAAGCTATCGATATCGTTGATGAAACGGGCTTGAGCGGGAGTCGGCTCGGCGCCGCCGAACCCGGAGTGCGCATAGAAGACCGGCAGCAGGGTGAGGCCCAGGCCCGCGGTATCCGCCGCGGCCGCGATGCGGACAGCCATCTCGGCGGGGTTGGCGTAGGCGCGGCCGCCCTGGTCGTGGTGCAGGTAGTGGAACTCGCCGACCCGGGTGAAGCCGGACTCCAGCATCTCGGCATAGGCGAGCGCGGCGACCGCCTCGACCTCTTCGGGTCCTAGCCGTTCCAGGAACCGGTACATGACCTCGCGCCAGGTCCAGAAACTGTCGGCCGAGGGGCCGCGCACCTCAGCTAGCCCCGCCATGCCGCGCTGGAAGGCGTGGCTGTGCAAATTGGGCAGGCCGGGCAGCGCCGGGCCATAGGCGCTTTCGCCCGGCTGGCGCGGCGCCTGCGTCTCAATCGCGGCGATCTGGCCGTCACGAACGCTGACGCGGACCTGTCGCGCCCAACCGCTCGCCAGCAGCGCACTGTCGAACCAGATCGTTTCACCTCGATCAGACACTGGACAAGCCTCCTCGCTCGATCATATGTCTATACATTAATCGAGACGATGTGAAGGAGGCGGACATGCGATGCGATCGGATCTGGGCCAACGCCCGCCTCGCCACGCTTTCCCCTGACCAACCGGGCCTGGGCGAGATCATGGACGGGCTGGTCGCCAGCCAGGACGGCAAGATCGTCTATGCCGGCGCCGCCGCCGACGCCCCGCGATTCGAGGCAGCCGAGACCATCAATTGCCAGGGCCGCTGGATCACACCTGGCCTCATCGACCCCCATACCCACCTGATTTTCGGCGGCGACCGCGCCCACGAGTTCGAGCTGCGGTTGGCCGGCGCGTCCTATGAGGAGATCGCGCGGGCCGGCGGTGGAATCGTCTCGACCATGAAGGCGACGCGCGCGGCCACCGAACACGATCTGGTCGCCAGCGCCCTGCCCCGGCTCGACACCCTGATCGCCGAGGGCCTGACCACCATCGAGGTGAAATCGGGCTACGGCCTGTCGCTTGAGCACGAACTGAAGTCGCTGCGCGCGGCCCGAAAACTCGGCCAAATGCGCCAAGTCAGCGTCAAGACGACCTTCCTCGGCGCCCACGCCCTGCCCCCTGAATATGGCGATAATTCCGATGGTTACATCGACAAGGTGTGCGGGGAGATGATCCCCGCCGTGGCCGCCGAGGGCCTGGCCGACGCGGTGGACGCCTTCTGCGAGGGGATCGGTTTCACGCCGGAGCAGACACGCCGTGTGTTCGCGGCCGCCAAGGCGCACGGTCTGCCGGTGAAGCTGCACGCCGAGCAGTTGTCGAACCTGCACGGCGCGGCGCTGGCCGCCGAGTACGGCGCGCTGTCAGCCGACCACCTGGAGCATCTGGACCTGGCCGGCGTCGCCGCCATGGCCAAGGCCGGCGTGGTCGCGACCCTGTTGCCGGGCGCCTACTATTTCGTGCGCGAGACCAAGCTGCCGCCGATCGAAGCGCTGCGCGCCGCTGGCGTGCCGATCGCCCTGGCCACCGACTGCAATCCCGGCACCTCGCCGCTGACCTCGCTGCTGCTGACCATGAACATGGGCGCGACCCTGTTCCGCCTGACCGTCGATGAGTGCCTCGCCGGCGTGACGCGCGAAGCCGCCCGCGCGCTCGGCCTGCTGGCGCAGACCGGCACCTTGGAAGCCGGCAAGCGCTGCGATCTCGCCATCTGGGACATCGAGCGCCCAGCCGAACTTGTTTATCGCATGGGGTTCAATCCGCTCCATGCCCGCGTGTGGAGTGGACTATGAACGACGTCGTGATGCGACCGGGCGAGGTTAGTCTCGCCGAGTGGCGCGCCATCTATCGCGGCGCCGGCGCCAAGCTTGACCCTGCCTCCGCGCCGGTGGTCGCCGCCAGCGCCGCGGCGGTCGAGCGCATCCTGGCCCGAGGCGAGCCGGTCTATGGGATCAATACCGGCTTTGGGAAGCTGGCCAGCGTCCGCATCGAGGCGGGCGATCTTGAAACCCTGCAACGCAATATCGTCCTGTCCCACGCCGCGGGCGTGGGCGAGCCCTCCCCCGTTCCGGTGATCCGGCTGATGCTAGCCTTGAAGCTGGCCAGTCTGGCGCAAGGCGCCTCGGGCGTGCGTCCCGCGACCGTCGCCCTGCTGGAAGCCA
>NZ_JAURWM010000052.1 GCF_030654915.1 Phenylobacterium sp.
ATGGCCGATGGCGATGGCCGCTATCTGCTGACCCTGACCGAGACCCTGCTGTCGGTCGGCACCGATAGCCCGCTCAATGCGACCCAGCTTGGCCAGTTCCTGCAGAAGCGCCGCCCGGCCTACGACAAGGATCGCGAGGAGCACTACAACCTCATCTCCGCCCTGCATAAGTCGATCCGCGGTTCGGATCCCGACGCGGCGCTCTACTGGCTGGCCCGCATGCTGGCCGGCGGCGAGGACCCGCTGTTCATCGCTCGGCGCCTGATCCGCACGGCCATGGAGGACATCGGCGAGGCCGATCCGCTGTCGCTGCTGCTCGCCAACGCAGCCAAGGACACCTACGACTTCCTGGGATCGCCAGAGGGAGATCTCGCCCTGGCCCAGCTAGTCGTGCACCTAGCCGCCGCGCCGAAATCCAACGCCGTCTATGTCGCCTTCAAGGCCGCCCAACGCGCGGCCAAGGAGACGGGCTCGCTGACCCCGCCCGCCCATATCCGCAATGCGCCGACCAAGCTGATGAAGGACCTCGGCTACGGCAAGGGCTACGCCTACGACCACGATGTCGAGGGCGGCTTCTCCGGCCAGAACTACTTCCCGGACGGGATGGAACGGCGAAAGTTCTACGACCCGAAGGGGGAGGGCGCCGAGGCGCGCACCAAGGAGCGCCTTGATCGTTGGGCTGAGCAGCGGAACCGCCAGAAGTGAAACCACGCGGCCAGCCGAAGAAGCGTCCCGAACCCGTGCCGATCGCCCTGACCTCCGACGAGGTCGCGCTGGTCCGCAGCCTGGTGATCTACGAAGACCCGCACATCATGGCGCTGAACAAGCCGTCGGGCCTGTCCAGCCAGGGCGGGCGGGGCCAGGTAAATACGCTGGACGAACTGCTGTGGGCCTTCGCCAAGCCCGGCAAGGCGCGGCCGCGGCTGATCCACCGCCTGGACCGCGACACCTCGGGCGTGATTCTGACGGCCAAGACCAAGCCGGCGGCCAGCTTCCTGGGCAAACACATGATGGGCCGCAGGTTCGCCAAGACCTACCGCGCCATCGTCACACCGGGCGCGCCGGAGCCGGCCCAGGGCGCGATCGAGGCGGCGTTGCGCCGTGAGGAACTGGGCCGCGAAGCCTATATGCGGGTCTGCGCGGTGGATCACCCCGACGCCGAGACCGCGCGAACCCGCTACCGCACTCTGTCCAAGGGCGCGGACTCCGCTCTGCTGGAACTGAACCCGGAGACCGGGCGGATGCACCAGATCCGCGTGCACCTGGCTTCGATCGGGCGGCCGATTTCCGGGGACGTCCGCTATGGGGGCGCTCTGGCGGTGGGCGGCCATGCCGTGCCGCGGCTGATGCTGCACGCCGCGGCCCTGAGTTTCCCGCACCCCGATGGGGGGACGAAGGTTATCGAGGCCCCGGTCCCGGCCGATATGCAAAAGTTGATCGATTTGCTGGGGTTGGGCTGACGGGAACAGGGCGCCAGGCTTGACCGTTAGGCGAATGAGCCGACAGTCGCATGGGTTCCTCGGAGATATCGAAGATGAAACGCCTGATGCTCGCGGTCTCGCTCAGCGCCGCCCTCGCAGCTTGCACCACGGCCCCCACGGTGTTCGCGCCAGCGACCGGGCCGCAGTCCGTCGGGTTCTCTGAATATCGGATCGAACCTGGTCGTTACCGGGTGACGTTCCGCGGGGGGCCGGGAGCGCCGTTCTCGCAAGTCGCCGACTTCGCTCTCCTGCGGGCCGCGGATCTCGCTATCGCCGGCGGATATGACTGGTTCCGGGTCACTGATCGTCAAGCCAGTCACAGCGGCCAGGCAGGCGGCCCCCAGCTGTCGCTTGGCGCGGGCGGCGGCAGCAGCGGACATTCAGGCGGGGTCGGAGTGGGCCTAGGGACCTCATTCAATCTCGGTGGGGGGCCGCAAGTGACCCAGACCCTGGAGATCATGATGGGCAGCGGACCTCGACCCGCGGGAGGGGACGTCTATGACGCTCGTCAGATTCGCCAGGTAATTGGCGCGCGGGTCTGAAATCTCGCCTGCTTTGCACGACGGCGCGGCGCGTCGCATAAGGGCGCATGGATAAACTAATTTTGGTCGCCATCGGCGGTGCGGTGGGGGCGACGGCGCGGTATGCGCTGGGCGTCCAGACGCTGCGCATGTGGGGCTCGGCGTGGCCCTATGGCACGTTCCTCGCCAACATCCTGGGCGGGCTGTTGATGGGCGTGCTGGTGGGCTATCTGGCCTATCGCGGCGGCGCTGATCAGGAACGCCTGCGCGTCCTGCTGGGCGTTGGCGTGCTTGGCGGCTTCACGACCTTTTCGGCCTTTTCGCTGGAGACGGCCCTGATGATCGAGCGCCGTACTTATGGCCAGGCGTTCGGTTACTCCTTGGCCTCGGTGCTGCTGTCGGTTACGGCGCTGTTCCTTGGGTTGATCCTGGCGCGGAAGGCGTTTTCATGAGGGAAGTCCGTAACATCGCCGTCGATCCGGGCGAAGACGGCGTGCGCCTGGACCGCTGGTTCCGTCGGCGTTGGCCGCACGTCTCCCAGATCCAGATCCAGAAGATGGCGCGCTCGGGCCAGATCCGTGTGGACGGCAGTCGCGCCAAGCCTGAGCAAAGGGTCTCGGCCGGCGAAACCATCCGCGTCCCGCCGCTGCCCGAGGCGCCGCAGGCCGGTGATCCGAAGCCCGAACTGGATCGGCGCGACGTGATGTTCGTCAAGTCGCTGGTGATCTACGAGGATGACGAGGTGCTGGTTCTGAACAAGCCCGCGGGCCTGGCGGTCCAGGGCGGCACCAAGACCCTCATGCACGTTGACCGTCTGCTCAGCGCCTGGGGCGAGGGGCTGGAGCGTCCGCGCTTGGTTCACCGCCTGGACCGCGACACCTCCGGCGTGTTGGTGCTGGGCAAGAGCCCGGGTGCAGCGGCCAAGCTGTCGGGCTCCTTCGCCCGCCGCCGGGCCGAGAAGACCTATTGGGCCCTGGTCATGGGCAACCCCAAACCCTCCGAGGGGGTGATGGAGCTGCATCTGGTCAAGAAGGGCATCGGCGACCGGGAGATGGTGGTGCCGGCCGATCCGAAGGATCCCAACGGCGATCCGGCCGAGACGGAGTTCGTGACCGTCAGCCGCGCCGCGCACCGTGTCGCCTGGATGGCGCTGCGGCCCCACACCGGCCGGACGCACCAGTTGCGTGCGCACATGCTGGCCATGGGCCATCCGATCCTGGGCGACCCGAAGTACAAGACCGAGGAGTCGGCGCAACTGTCCGGGGGGCTGAAGTTGCAACTCCACGCTCGCCGCCTGACCCTGCCGCACCCCTCGCGCGGCACGCTGGTGCTCGAGGCGCCGATCAGCAAGGAGCTGAAGGAAGGCTTCAAGCGCTTCGGCTTCGACGAACACGAGGCTGAGCCTGAGCCGTTCAAGCGTCGGCGGCGCAGCTAAGCATCATGGTGTCATCCCGGAAGCCGCGCAGCGGCTGTCCGGGACCCATGAACTGCTGATCGAGCAGGCGGCGGCC
>NZ_JAURWM010000059.1 GCF_030654915.1 Phenylobacterium sp.
GCCATCGGCGAGAACCAGGGCGTGCAGTTCCCGATTGCCCGCAACTACGTCCAGCTGTCGGCCGCCGCGCTGGCCGTGGACCATGCCGCCGCGCTGTTCGACGCCGGCCAGCCCTGCGGCACCGAGGCCAACATGGCCAAGATGCTGGCTTCAGAAGCCAGCTGGGCCGCCGCCGACACCTGTATCCAGACCCACGGCGGCTTCGGCTTCGCCCAGGAGTACGACATACAGCGCAAGTTACGCGAGACGCGGCTCTACCAGGTGGCCCCGATCAGCACGAACCTGATCCTCAGCCACGTGGGCACCCACGTGCTAGGCATGCCCAAGAGCTTCTAGAGGCGCGCGCGATCCCGGTCTTCATCCCCATCGACGATCCCGCCGACGCCCGGCTCGAAGCCTATCGCGACATCCGCGAGCGGGATCTGGTCGGGCGGCAGGGCCGGTTCATCGCCGAGGGCGAGACCGTGCTGCGGGTGCTGGCGGGACAGGACCGGCACAGGCCGCTGTCGGTGCTGATCGCGCCCAAGCGGCTGGAGAAGCTGCGTCCGATCCTCGACACGCTGGCCGATGACGTCCCGGTCTATCTCGCCAGCCAGCCGGTGCTCGACGGGATCGTCGGCTTCGAACTGCACCGCGGTATTCTGGCCCTGGCCGAGCGGGCCCCGCCGGTCGCGGCCGACGACCTGCTGGAGAGCCTGCCGGACCGGGCGCTGGTGCTGGCGCCGGTCGGGATTTCCAACCACGACAACATGGGCGGGCTGTTCCGCAACGCCGCCGGGTTCGGGGTCGACGCGGTGCTGCTCGATCCGACCTGCTGCGACCCGCTCTATCGCAAGGCCATCCGCGTCTCGGTCGGCGGGGTGTTGCGCGTGCCGTACGCGCGGCTGGGCGAAGGCGAGGACCTCATCGGCCTGCTAGAGCGGCGCGGCTTCACGCCGGTGGCGCTCAGCCCGGCCGGCGAGACGGCCCTGTCAGACCTGGCCCCGCTCGTACGTCCGGCGCTGCTGCTCGGCGCGGAAGGGCCGGGCCTGCCTGACGCGACCCTGGCCCGCTGCCGGACCGTCTCGATCCCGATGGCCCCCGGCTTCGACTCGCTGAATGTCGCGGTCGCGGCCGGGATCGCGTTGCATGCGCTCCGACAGGGACAGACACCGCCGGTGTCTGTCCCGAATCCGAGCTAGTTCGCCCACATCACGTATTCGGCGTCCTTGGGCATCGGCGTGCCGTCGACCGGCTTGTCGATCCAGATCGGGCCTTCGATCAGAGCCGGCCAGATGGGCTTGGCCGCGCGTCGGTCCTGGGCGTCGAGCAGGGCGGTCAGCTGGGCGACCATGGCCGGATTGGCGGCCGCGAGGTTGGTCTGTTCTGTCGGATCGGCCTTGATGTTGAACAGCCAGGCCTTTTTCGGCCGCTCGGACAGCTGCAGCTTCCAGTCGCCGTTGATCACCACGCGGTAGTGACCGGAGCGGAAGAACAGGGGCCGGTCGGACGCCTTGCCGCTGGCCAGGATCCGAAGGTCGACGCCGTCGAGGACGCCGGGCTTGGCCGGCGGCGCGTTGGCCGCCGCCGCAGCCGTGGCGAAGATGTCGAAGTGCATGGCCCGGACGGGCGTGGTTGATCCGGCGGGGACCTGGCCCGGCCAGCGCATGAACATCGGCACCCGGACGCCGCCCTCGAAGAAGGTCGCCTTGAAGCCGCGGTAGGGTTTGTTGATGTCCGGCAGGCCGATGTAGTTGGCCCCGCCGTTATCGCTGGTGAAGATGACGATGGTGTCGCCTTCGAGGCCCTGGGCTTTCAGCTCGGCCAGCACCTTGCCGACGTTGCGGTCCAGCGCCGCGATCATCGCCGCATAGACGCGCAGGCGGTGGTCCCTGATCTGCGGCAGGGCGTCGTAGTCCGACTTAAGGGCCTGCAGCGGCGTGTGCGGCGCGTTGAACGCCAGGTACATGAAGAACGGCCGGTCCTTGTTGGCCCGGATCGCGCTGACCGCCTCGTCACCGAAATAGTCGGTGATGTAGTTGCGCGGGTGGAACGGCTTGCTGCCGTTGAACCGCACGGAGAAGGGCAGGTTGGCCCAGAGGAACTTGTCGATCGCGTCGAAGTCCTGCTTCGAATTGACCACGTTGGGGTCGTTGGCCGGCAGGAACATGCCGCCGCCGGCGAGAATGTTCAGGGTGTCGTCGAAGCCCTGGTCCTCGGGCCGCAGGCCCTCGGCCTCGCCCAGGTGCCACTTGCCGATGTGCAGGGTGCGATAGCCGGCGGACTTCATCGTCTCGGCCAGGGTCACTTCGCTGGCGGGCACGCCGAGGTCCTCGACCGGCGGCATGGCGGCGACGCGGTCCTCGTAGAAGATCGGCTTGATCGGCCCGTGACCGCCGATGCGCTTGATGTTGCGGGCGAAGGCGACCGGCACCGAGGTGAACTCGAAGCCGAAGCGGGTCGGGTAGCGCCCGGTCATCATCGCCGCGCGCGACGGCGAGCAGGTTGCGTTGCCGGCGTAGCCGTTGGTGAAGCTCACACCGTCCCGGGCCAGGGAGTCGATGTTGGGGGTCGGTACCGCGCCATTGGCGACGCCCGCGCCGGTGGACTGCAGGTCGTTGATGCCAAGGTCGTCGGCGACGATGACAATGACATTGGGTGGCCGCCGGGCGCCGGGCGCCAGGGTCGGCGCCGCGCCCGCGCCCCAGGTCACCTCGTGGAAGGGCTGGATCGGATTCTTGATCCTTCCCACGACGCCGGGGATGTAGATCCAGAAGTGCTGGAAGGCGATGACGCCGGCCACCACGATGACGACGACGGTCCCGAGGGCCCAGGCAAGCTTGCGGTTCATGGTCGTTCCCCCAGCTAGTGAAGCAGGTTCTTGCGCGTGATGGTCCGGTCGCCGGCCGGCAGGCTGACCAGGTCGCCGTCCCGGGCGATCCACAGAGGGCCTGTATAGACCTTCCGGGCGTCGCCGAGGAACGGACCCTCCAGCGCCTTCAGCGGTAACGGCGGGACGATGTGGTTCAGAAGCAGGGCCCCAACCTTGTCGTCGCGGGCGATGGCCGCGGCCTCGGCCGGGCTGGTATGGTAGTTCAGGATGTCGTGCATGATCTGGGCGCGCTTGGCGTTGCCGGCCTTGAGCGCGGCCTCCCGGATCAGGTTCACCAGCACCGGCGACAGGGCTTCATGCACCAGCAGGTCGGCGCCCCGGGCGTACTTCGCCACAATCGGGGACGAGGCGGTGTCGCCGCTGATCACGACGCTGCGGCCCTTGTAGTCAAAGCGATAGCCGACCGCCGGATCGATCGGGCCGTGGTTGACCCGGAAGGCGGTGATCTTCACGCCATCTTCCTCCAGAACGACAACCGAGTCCTGGCCCTCCGGAATGGCGAAGGCGCGCGGCTGGATTCCCGCCGTCGACGGCGGCATGATTTTCGGGCCGTGGTGGGCGGTGCGGTAGCTGGAATCGAGGACGTAGGCCTCCGAGAAGCCGGCGGCGACGCGCTCGACCCCGGCCGGGCCGTAGAGTTGCAGCGGCGTCGTCAGGGCGCCGCCGCCCCAGCGCTGCAGGGCCACGTTGCCCAGGCCGTCGATGTGGTCGGAATGGAAGTGGGTCAGCAGGACCGTGAAGTCGCTTCCGAACAGGCCCATGCGACCCATCGTGCGGCCAGCCGCCTCGCCGGTGTCCACGACGAACATGCGCTTGCCGGCGATCACCGCCGTGCAGGGACCGCCGCGGTCGTGATCGGGGAACGGTCCGCCCGCGCCGCAGACGGCGACGTGCAGGCCGTCCGGCAGGGACGGGACAACCGGATTGGCCATCGCGGTCGCCAGACGCCGCTCCATGATCCGCAACGCGATCTTGCCGCGAACGACCCAGGCGCCAGCCACGACGAGAACCAGCAGGACCAGCAGTCCCGTGATGATGCGTTTCATGTCGCCCCCCAAATCCCGCTTGCCTGCCGGAATTATATTGGCATAGTTTGTGCCATTACTTTTCCCGCCGGTCAACCGGCTTCCATCTGAAAGCGGACCATCCCTCGTGCAGGTACTTCGAACACCCGATGATCGCTTCACGGCCCTGCCGGATTTCCCGTTCGCGCCCCACTACCAGACCATACGCGACGCCTCCGGGACCGACCTGCGCATCGCCTGTGTCGACGAAGGTCCCCGCGACGCGGCGCCGGTGCTGCTGATGCATGGCGAGCCGTCCTGGTCCTACCTCTACCGGGGCATGATCGCGCCGCTGATGGGCAGGCATCGCGTCGTGGCGCCGGACCTGGTCGGCTTTGGCCGGTCCGACAAGCCGGCGGAGACGACCGACTACAGCTACGAGAAGCACGTCGCCTGGATGAGCGCCTGGCTGCTGGCCATGGACCTGAAGGACATCACCCTGTTCTGCCAGGACTGGGGCGGCCTGATCGGCCTGCGTCTGGTCGCCGCCTTTCCCGAACGTTTCGCCCGGGTGATTGTCGCCAACACCGGCATGCCCACCGGCACGGGCATGAGCGACGGCTTCAAGGCCTGGCTGACCATGAGCCAGACCATGCCGGTGTTCCCGGCGGGCATGATCGTCAACATGGGCTCCCTGCGCGATCTGTCGCCCGAAGAGATCGCCGCCTATGACGCGCCCTATCCGGACGAGACCTACAAGTCCGGCGCGCGCATCTTCCCGACCTTCGTCCCGGTCACGCCCGAGCACGCCTCGGTGGCCGAGAACAAGGCCGCCTGGACGGTGCTGGAGGCGTTCGACAAGCCGTTCCTGACCGCCTTCAGCGACGGCGACCCCGTGTCCAAGGGCGGCGACGTCCCCTTCCAGAGCCGGGTCCCGGGCGCGAAAGGCCAGAAGCACACCATCATCGAGGGCGGCGGCCACTTCCTGCAGGAGGACCGGCCCGCCGAGCTCGCCGCCCTGATCGACAGCTTCATTTCGGAGACCCGCTGATGAACGTGGAAAACGCCGTCGTCCCTACGGGCGATCAACTGAAGAGCCTGCTGGCCATGGGCGGCGACAAGCCCATCGTCATGGTCAACCTGCTCAAGTTTCGCGACAAGGCGCGGTACGACGAGCCGGGTGAGCCGGAGATGACAGGCCGCGAAGCCTACGACCGCTACGGCCGGGTGATGGCGCCGCTGGTGCTCGCCAAGGGCGGCAAGCTGCGTTTCTCCAGCAAGGTCGACGCCCTGGTCATCGGCGAGGTCGGCGAGCTGTGGGACGCCGTGGCGATCATGGAATATCCCAGCCGCGCGGCCTTCGTGGAGATCGCCACCTCGCCGGAGGTCCAGGAGATCGGCCGCCACCGGAAGGCGGGCCTGGCCGGTCAGCTGCTGATCCAGTGCTCCGAGGCTGGCGTCTGATGAGCGTCCCGGCCCGCGCGCCGTCCAGGATCACCCTGGGTCTGCTGGTCCTGCTGGGGCTGATCAATCTGGTCCGTGGGGCGATTCATGTCTTCCTGCCGGACAGCGGCGCGGGGGTCATCGCCCATTTCGACCTGGCCCAGGGCGGAAAGGTCATTGTCTTCCTGCTGGCGATGATCGGGGCGGGCCAGATCGGTTCGGGCCTGATCGATCTTCTGGTCGTCGCCCGGTTCCGCGCCTTCGCCGCGCCGTTGCTGGCTGTGGAACTACTGCGGGCCCTGCTCTCGCTCTACATCGCCTTCGTCTCCAAGTCCGTCGGGACCGGCTATCCGGGCGCCAAGGGCATCGCAGCTTCGGCCCTGGTCCTCACCCTGGCGGTGATCTGGGAGTTCGCCCGGCCCCGGCCGCAATCCTCGACCGGGACCTGATCCCTTGCAGGATGCGCCGGTGATGCTAGGCCTGATCCCATGACCGCCCCGACGATGCTTCCCCTGGCCGCCGAACCTGTCGTCGATGGCCGTCGGCTGCGCTCGGAAGCCAGTCGGCTGCGCATCGTGGAGGCGATGATCGCCCTGGTGTCTGAGGGCCTGACCATGCCGCCGGCCGAGGCCGTGGCCTCCCGCGCCGGCGTCGGTCTGCGCACGGTGTTCCGGCTTTTCGAGGACATGGACGGGCTCTATCGCGGCATGCAGGCGGTGATGACCGCCCGCCTCGGCGGCCTGCTGGAAGCGCCGGTCGAGGCGTCGAACTGGCGCGAGGCTATCGAGATCCTGATCGACCGGCGATCCGAGGCGTTTGAAATCCTCCTGCCGTTGCAGATCGCCGCCGACAGCCCGCGCACCCGTTCAGCGGCCTTGCGCGAGGGGCGCGGGCGGCTGGTGCAGGGACAGCGCGATGCGCTGCTGGCCATCCTGCCCGCCGAGGTTCAGGCGGACCCGGAACTGGTCCAGGCGCTGTACCTGGCGCTGAGCTTCGAAGCCTGGCGCCGCCTGCGAACCGACCAGGGCGCCGATATCGCCACCGCCAGGGCTGTCATGCGCCGCATGGCGAGCGCCCTCACCGGCGATCGTGCGTGAAACGCCTGGTCCTGGTCATGGCGTTGGGGTTGACCGCCTGCGGGCCGAAAGTCCCCCCGCTGGCGACCCCGACTCGCGCCTGCCCCGTTCCCGCGCCCACGGGCGAGGTGGCGCTGAAGGGCGGGACCTTCATCCTGGGCGCGATGCCCGAGCACAATGACGAGGGACCGGCGGTTCGCGTCACGGTCGGGCCGTTCTCCATCGACCGCACCGAGGTCACCAACGCGCAGTTCGCCGCCTTCGTGGCAGCCACCGGGTACGTCACCCTGGCGGAGCGGCAACCGGACCCGGCTCTCTACCCGGGCGTGCCGGCCGAGAAGCTCAAGCCCTCGTCGCTGGTGTTCGTCGGCGCCGAGGGGCTCGGGTCGGGCGATCCGTCGCTCTGGTGGCGGGTCGTCGACGGCGCCAGCTGGAAGCATCCGGAGGGACCCGGCAGCGACCTCAAGGGCCGCGAGCGCCACCCGGTCGTGCAGGTCGCTTTCGACGACGCCCTGGCCTACGCCCGCTGGAAGGGCCGCGACCTGCCCACGGAGGCCGAATGGGAATTCGCCGCCCGGGCCGGGCTCGACGGCGCCCGCTACGAATGGGGCGACGACAAACCGACGCCCGGAAAGCCCCGCGCCAACAGCTGGCAGGGCGTCTTTCCGGCGGTCGACACGGGCGACGACGGCTACAGGGCCCGCACGGCGCCCGTCGGCTGTTACGCCGCCAGCGCCTACGGCCTGTTCGACATGACCGGCAACGTCTGGGAATGGACCAGGGACTTCTACGAGTCCCCGACCCCGAACGGTCGCACCCACCTGATCAAGGGCGGCTCGTTCCTCTGCGCGGACAACTTCTGCTACCGCTACCGCCCGAGCGCGCGCCAGCCCGGGCCGCCGGACACGGGCACGAGCCATGTGGGCTTCCGGACGGTGAAGCGGGGTTAGTCGGGCCGGGTAATCAGGGGACAGCTTACCTATTTCCGGGGCGTGGCCGACGCCTCCGCTCGAAATAGGTAAGCTGTCCCCTGATTACGGACGCATTGCGTGGGCCGCCAGGCGCGGCGATCATGGCCGCAACAGGCAAGGGAAACACATCCATGGGCGGGATCACGGTTCAGAAGGTGGCCGGCGCGCTCGGCGCGGAGATTTCCGGCGTCGACCTGTCCGACGCGCTGGATGACGCGACCATCGCCGCCATCCGCGGCGCCTTCACCGAGCACCAGGTGATCTTCTTCCGCGACCAGAGCCTGACGCCGGCGCAGCAGCTGGCGTTCGGGCGGCGGTTTGGGCCGCTGAACATCCATCCCTACGTCTCCGGCATGGACGACCATCCCGAGGTGATGGAGATCATCAAGGAGCCGTCGGACAGGATTAATTTCGGCGGCGGCTGGCATTCCGACATGAGCTTCCTCGAGACGCCGGCGATCGGCTCGATCCTGTACGCCGTCGAGGCGCCCGACTTTGGCGGCGACACCCTGTTCGCCAGCCAGGCGGCCGCCTATGACGCGCTGTCGCCGGGGCTGAAGGCGACGCTGGAGACGCTGAACGCGGTCCATTCGGCGGGGCGCGAATACTCGTCCCAGGGTCACTCGGCCCAAGAGCGCAAGACCATGAAGGTGGTCGAGGCCGAGGGCGCGGTGGGGGAATTCATCCACCCCATCGTCAAGGTTCATCCGGAGACCGGCCGCAAGGCGCTCTATGTGAACCCCGCCTTCACGATGCGGATCGAGGGTTGGAGCAAGCGCGAGAGCAAGGCGTTGCTCGACTTCCTGTTCGAGCATTCCCGATATGAGGCCTTCACCTGCCGGTTCGCCTGGACCGCCGGTTCGGTGGCTTTCTGGGACAACCGCTCCGTCTGGCATTTCGCGCTCAACGACTATCCCGGCCAGCGTCGCCATATGCGGCGGGTGACCGTGGACGCGTGGCCTGCGGCCAGCGCCGCAGGCGCCGACCTCCAACTGCGGGAGCCGGCGGAGTAGGGGCGAAGCCGCCCCTTTTCAATTTAAAAACAAAGACTTTCATTAGGGAGATTTCAATGAGCGAAGCTCGCATTAATCCTGAGGGCCCGTTGAAGGGCCGCGTCGCCCTGGTCACCGGCGCCAGCCGCGGCATCGGCGAATCGATCGCCGCGCGTCTGGCCATGGAGGGCGCCAAGGTGGTGGTGTCGGCCCGGACCGCCGAGAGCGGCGAGAGCAGGCTGCCCGGCACGCTTCATGACACCGTCGAGCGCATCAGGAAGGCTGGCGGCCACGCGGCCTTCATCAAGGCCGACCTCGCCCAGGCCAGCGAGCGCGAGCGTCTGGTCGAGGAGGCCGAGGCTACGTTCGGCCCCATCGACATCCTGATCAACAACGCCGCCATCACCTATTTCATCCCGGTCGAGGAGTTCCCCGAGAAGCGCTTCAAGCTGATGATGGAGGTGCAGGTCTATGCGCCCTTCCACCTGTCGCAGCTGGTGCTGCCGGGGATGCGCGCGCGCAAGCAGGGCTGGATCGTCAACATCTCATCGCCGGCCGGCATCCACCCGCAGAAGCCCTATCGCGGTGGGCGCGGCGGCACGGTCTATGGCATGTGCAAGGCCGCCCTGGAGCGGTTCAGCACCGGCTTGGCCTCAGAGGTCTACGACGACGGGATCGCGGTCAATGTCGTCTCGCCAGGGCTGGTGGATACGCCCGGCGTGGCGGTGCACGGCCTGATCAACGAGGCCACCAAAGACCGGGTGCAGCCGATCGAGTTCATTTCCGAAGCCGTCTATCAGCTTGCCTCGGGGGATCCGAAGACCCTGACCGGCCGCGTGGATTATGCCGAGCCCTTGCTGAAGGAGCTCGGGATCAAGCCGTCTGAGCTGGTGTAGGCCGAACCTTCAAGCGTTATCCCGGACGCCGCGTAGCGGCTGTCCGGGATTTATGAACACCTGATCGGGCAAGTCGGAGCAAGGCCTCGCCATCTTCCGCGAGCCCGGCGCAAATGGGGCCCGGACAAGCGCTGCGCGCTTTCCGGGATGACAGTTGGGCGGGGCGCTAGCGCCTCACGCCACCGGCGCCGGGCGGGCGCGCTGGTTGTAGAGCAGCTTGCGGCGGCGAGCCTGTTCTTCGGGGCTGACGGTGGCGGGGTCTTCCGGCGTTCCGGCGATGACCGCCATGCCGCGCTGAACGCCGGGGCGGGCCGACATCTCGTCCCACCAGCGCTTGAAGTACTTGAACTCGCCCATGTCGATACCCTGCAACTCCCAACTGGCGGTCCAGGGATAGGAGATCATGTCGGCGATCGAGTAGTCGTCGCCGGCGATGTAGCGGCGGTCATAGAGCCGATTGTTCAGCACTCCGTACAGGCGGTGAACCTCGTCGTTGAAACGGCGCTGGGCGTAGGACTGGTCGCCCTGATCGGCTGGGACCCGGCTGAAGTGGCCGCGCTCGCCTAATTTCGGACCCTGGTTGGCCATCTGCCAGATCACCCACTGGGTGACCTCGTACTTGCCGCGCAAGTCGGTGGGCAGGAAGCGGCCGGCCTTCTCGGCCAGGTACAGCATGATGGCGCCGGACTCGAACACGCTGATCGGCGCCCCGCCATCGGCGGGCTCATTGTCGACCATGGCCGGCATGCGGTTGTTGGGGCCGATCTTCAGGAACCCATCGGTGAACTGGTCGCCCTTGCCGATATTGACCGGGACGACTCTGTAGGGGAGGCCAAGCTCCTCCAGCAGGATCGTGACCTTTTTTCCATTGGGCGTCGGCCAGTAGTGGAGGTCGATCATCGCAGAGCCTCTCTCGAAATGAGGGGCAACCCTAGGCGCGGCGCATCGCGCCTCAATCGACAATTTCTGAAAGCGCCCCTAGCCGACCAAGGAATCTTCGCCGCGCCAAACCGCTCCTTAACCAACCATGCGCGAGAAGCTCACGGAGGAGACCCAGCCTTTTGAAGACCTGCCTCGTCGTCGATGACAGCCGTGTGATCCGCAAGGTCGCGCGCCGTGTCCTGGAGGATATCGGTTTCTCCATCGCCGAGGCGTCCGACGGGCTGGAGGCGCTCGCCTGGTGCCGAACCGAGATGCCCGACGCGGTGCTGCTGGATTGGAACATGCCGGTCATGACCGGGATCGATTTTCTGAAGCAACTTCGTGACGAGCCCGGCGGCGCTGCGCCCAAGGTGGTGTTCTGCACGGTCGAGAACGATGTCGAGCGGATTCGCGAGGCCCTAGCCTGCGGAGCGGACGAATACATCATGAAGCCGTTCGACGGTGACATTCTGGTCGCCAAGTTCGCCGAGGTCGGGCTGGTATGAGGCTCGAGGATCGCGAACTGGTGGCCCAGCTCTGCGCGGCTCGCGCGGGGGTTAGAGTCGATGTCGAGAAGGTCTATCTGCTGGAGAGCCGGCTGGGACCAGTCGCCCGCCGCGAAGGCTTCGGGTCGCTGGACGATCTCTTGGACACCTTGCGGGCTCACCGCGAGGACCGACTAGCCTGGACGATCGTCGAGGCGATGGCCCACGCCGAAAGCTCCTTCTTCCGTGACCGCGAGCCCTTCGCCCTGTTCCGTGACGAGGTGCTGCCGACGCTGGCGCGGCGGCGGGAGGGGCAGCCCGTGCGCCTGTGGTCAGCGGCCTGCGCGTCTGGCCAGGAGGTCTATTCCCTGGCGATGATCATCGAGGACGAGCGCGCCCGCCTACCGGGGCTGAAGGTCGAGCTGTTCGGGTCCGATCTCAGCGAG
>NZ_JAURWM010000060.1 GCF_030654915.1 Phenylobacterium sp.
TGGGTGAAGAATCGGAAAATCTGGGTGAGGAGATTGCGCTCCTTGTCATTGAGCTTGGCGGCCCAATCCTTGAGGTCCTCGCCGAGCGGAACCTCTTCAGGCATCCAGTGGACCTGCTGCTGCTTTTTCCAGAAGTCATAGGCCCACGGATACCGGAACGGCTTGTAGGCGAACGACGGGGTGAGCAGGCCTGGCAGGGAGGATGTGGCGGTCACCGACGGGACTTTCCAACTGGACGGATTCGGATAGGAACGATTCTGAGCTTAACGCACCGCTCACCAACATCTAGTGCCGACGTAGCCACAAGCCCCAAGATGTTGTGAACGGCCTGGGGAGAAAACCAGATGTTCAGGCTAACCCTTTATGGAGCCAAAGGTTCTGGCGCAGTCGCGGTCGAGGCGGCGTTGCAGGCGATGGGCCAGGACTACGCCCAGATCGATTCCAACACCTTTGACCCTAACGACCAAGCCAGCGGCGACAAGGTCCTGGCCGCCAATCCGATGCGGCAAGTTCCCGCACTGGTGCTGGCCGGGGGCGAGGTCGTCACCGAGAGCGCGGGCCGGCCGGCGATCCTGGCCTGAGTGTCGCCGCCCAACCAGCTTGCGGCGACGTTCATCCATTCCCTTCGCACTTTAGCAACCAAGGCGTGTTCTTGCTCACCAAAGTTGTGGGGGTACGATGGCTATACGAGACGCGCGTCTTGGGCGCTTTGGCGCGGCGATGGCCGTCCTGGGGTTGTTGCTGGTCGCGCAGCCGGCCCTCGCCGCCGCGCCTGATGCGCCGGTCATCGGGACCGCGACAGCTGGCGACAGTCAGGTCTCCGTCACCTTCACCGCGCCCGGCTCCAACGGCGGCTCCGCCATCACCACCTACACCGCGACCGCCAGCCCCGGCGGCGCGTTTGGGACGTGTGCGGGGCCAGCAGCCTGCACGGCCACGGTCACCGGCCTGACCAACGGCACGGCCTATACGTTCACCGTCACGGCGACCAACGCCGACGGGACCGGCGGCCCGTCGGCCTCGTCCAACACGGTCACGCCGAAGAGCAATCAGACCATCACCTTCGCCAATCCAGGCGCGCAGAACTTCGGCACGACGCCGAGCCTGAACGCGACGGCCACGTCGAGCCTGACCCCGACCTTCTCGTCCAGCACGACGGGGGTTTGCACGATCACCAGCGGTGGAGCCCTGACCTTCATCACCGCCGGCTCCTGCACCATCGACGCCGATCAGGCGGGCGACACCGCTTGGAACGCCGCGACGACGGTCACCCAGACCTTCACCGTCAACGCGATCACGCCGGGCGCGCCGACCATCGGGACCGCGACCGCGGGCGACACGCAGGCCACGATCAGCTTCACGGCTCCAGTTTCCACCGGCGGGGCGGCGATCATCGCCAGTGGCTATACCGTAACGGCCAGTCCCGGCGGAGCCACCGCGACCGGTTCGTCGTCACCGATCACGGTTACGGGCCTCACCAATGGCGTATCCTATACCTTCACCGTTACGGCGACGAACTCGGCGGGCGAAGGCGTTCCATCGGCTGCGTCGAACTCGGTCACGCCAGCGGCGCCGCAGACGATCACCTTTGGCAATCCCGGTACTCAGAACTTCGGCACGACGCCGACCCTGACGGCGACCTCGGACGCCGGCGGCGGCTATCCCGTGACCTTCACCTCCAGCACGACGGGGGTCTGCACCATCACCAGCGGCGGGGCGCTAACCTTCGTCACCGCCGGGAGCTGCACCATCAACGCCGACCAAGCGGGAGATTGGAGCTTCCTCTCCGCCAACCAGGTCAGCCAAACCTTCACCGTCGCGGCCGTCGCTCCCGGCGCGCCGACCGCTGTGACGGCGACGGCCGGCGACACCCAGGCCAGCATCGCGTTCACCGCGCCCACCTTCACCGGCGGGGCTCCCATCACAGGCTACACCGTGACGTCCAATCCGGACGGTATGTTCGGGACTGGCCCCGGCTCTGGCATCATCGTCACCAGCCTGACGAACGGCGCCCTTTATACCTTCACCGTCACGGCGACCAACTCGGCGGGGACAGGCTCGGCGTCAGCGGCGTCGAACTCGATCACGCCCGCGGCCACGCAAACCATCACCTTCGCCCTTCCGGGCGCGCAGAACTTCGGCACGACGCCGACCTTCACGGCGACGGCGGATTCCGGCCTGACACCAGTCTTCACCTCCAGCACGCCCGGCGTCTGCACGATCACCGGTGGCGGCGCCCTGACCTTCGTCACGGCAGGGATCTGCACCATCAACGCCGATCAAGTGGGGAACGGTTCGTACCTGCCGGCCACCCAGGTCAGCCGCAGCTTCGCGGTCAACGCGGTTGTTCCAGGGATCGCGACGATCAATTCCGTCGTGCCGGGCGACGGCCAAGTGGCCATCACCTTCACCCCGCCCGCCTTCACCGGGGGCGGGATCACCGGCTATCGCCTCACCGCGAGCCCCGGCGGGCTCACCACCATCTGCGCCGCTTCGCCCTGCGTGTTCGCAGGTTTGAACAACGGCGTCGCCTACAGCTTCACGATCGAGACGTTGAACGGTCCGCTCACGGGCGCCGCGTCGGGCGGCTCTCCGCCGGCGACGCCAGTCGGCCCTTTGCAGCCCACGCAGAGCGCCCAAACGATTTCGGCCCTGACGGTCAACCCGGGCGCGCCAGTGTTCAAACCCGGCGGGACGTTCAGCGTCAGCGCCGCCGGCGGCGGCTCGTCGAGCCCCGTAGTGTTCGCCGTAAGTCCAGCCAGCGCCGGGGTGTGTTCGATCCAGGGATCGACCGTGACCATGCTGACCAGCGGCCTGTGCACGATCAAAGCCGACCAGGCGGGGGACGCGACCCATCTGGCCGCGCCGACCGCGATGCTGGGTGTCACCATAGGCGCCGCGACGCCGACGCTGGGTTGGACCGGCGACCTGACCAAGAATTTTGGCGACCCGACGTTCGAACTCGCAGAGCCCAAGAGCGACAGCCGGGGGGCATTCAGCTTCGCAAGCAGCGATGTCGCCGTGGCGCAGGTCAGCGGCCGGATCGTGACCCTGGTCGGGCCGGGAACCGCGATCCTGACCGCCACCCAGGCGGCGGCGGGAGACTACGCCTCAGCCAACATCAGTCTGGTCCTGACCGTGACCTCGCGTGCCGATCCGACCAAGGACTCGACGGTGACCGCCGCCAGCCAGGCGCAGGTCGATGCGGCCGTCCGCTTCGCCGCAGCCCAACAGGCCAACGTGCAGTCGCGCCTGCGCCAACTGCGCAGTTCGGGCGGGACCAATGCGTCCAGCAACGGCCTGACCTTCAATCTGCACAGCGCGGCGGGCCGAGACATGAGCCTTCCGACCAGCGGCCTAGCGATAGGCCAGGGCGGCGCGGGTCTTCTCGAGGGCTGGGGGCTTTGGACTGCTGGGGCGTTGATCTTCGACGAACGCGCTGGGACCGACGGCTTCGCCGGCTTTGACGTGCGCAGCGAGGGCCTCAGCATGGGCCTCGATCGGCAGATCAATGACCAGCTGATCGTCGGCGCGGCGGCGGGCCTGGGCTGGAACGACACCGACTTCAACGGCTCGCCCTCGGGCATGGACGGCCAGCAGGGCTCAGTCTCGGGCTATGGCCTGTGGCGACTGAACGAGCACCTATTCATCGACGGCTTGATCGGCTGGGGACGGCTCGATTTCGACATGACCCGCTGGAGCGCCGAGGCCGGCGCCCTGGCCAGCGCCGAACGGAGCGGCGACCAATGGTTCGGATCGCTGACCATGGGCTACGAGCAGCGCAGCCCGCGCAGCGTCCTGACCGGCTATGGGCGCCTCGACGCCAGCCGCACGACGCTTGAGGCTTATCGGGAGACCGGCCTGGGCGCCTTCGACCTGGCCTATCGCGAGCAGACCATCGACAGTTCCAGCCTAGCCTTCGGGATCGAGGCCGGCCGGCGGTTCAAACACGGCGAGACCGGGTTGCGGCCGTTCGGGCTGATCGAGTACCGCGCCGCGCTGCAGAACAGCGGCGACCAGGCGATGAACTACGTGCTCAACCCGGCGACCAGTGACTACATCCTGTCGCTCAGCAGCTTCAACGACGACGCCTGGGTGCTAGGCGCCGGGCTCGATATCGACCTGCCGGCCGGCTGGCTGCTGTCGTTGAGCTATCGCCGCGAGGATGGATCGGAGATCGACAGCAACGGCTATGCGTTGAGCATCACCTATCGCGGCAAGACCACGCGGAATTAGGCCGGAGGTGCTCACTTCCCCATGCGGCCGGTCCAGCAGCTGCGGGGCCTGGAAGCCGATGGCGTCGTGAAGCGCACCGTCCACGCGCCAGCGCCGAGGTGGAAATTGCGGAGGGCTAAAGCCCCTCGGTGACGCACACGTGGATCCCGGACAGCCGCGGCGCAGCCTCCGGGACGACACGTAAGCGATCGCCACGCAGGCAGCCTCGTCAGGCTGGCTCGACCACCAGGGCGACAATGCGCCGGACAACCGGCAGCAAGAGCAGCAACGCCGGGAAGGCGACGAGCCATGAAACGCCCCAGGCGCCCATCCAGGCGGCCGGCATGGCGGGCGTCGCGCCAACGCTCTTGAGGGTCGAGATCCCAGACACCAGGAAGGTCATCAGGATCGACAACACCAGGGGCATGACAAGACCGGCGAAACGCGCGGGCAGACGGCGAGGAAATACAGACATGGAAGACTCCGTAAGCGCCGCGCGACACATCCAGCTCGCCAAAGCGGGCCTGACCCTTCGCCCGGCTGGGGTGGGGGTGGGATGCGTTGGCTAACGTAAACGCTTACGGAAGCGCCAGCGCGCTGCGGCGCGTTCAATAGCGGCACTTCCGATATATCTCAAGCCCCGGTCGAAGCGCCGCTTTCGCCCGCGCGCGTCTCGCCCCTAGTCGTCGAAACCGACGAACACGCTCGCCTCGGCCACCGCTTTGCGTTCGGACACAACAGCATTGGCCGGGAAGGTTTCATCTGGCCAGCCGAGCGCGATGCTTTTCATGATGACCTGATCGTCGGCGATCCCGGCGTGCTCACGCACCACCGGCGACTGCATGATGCCCTGGCTGTTGATCACCGCGCCCAGCCCGCGCGACCAGGCCGCGTTGACCAAGGCGGTGGTCACCGCGCCGCAGTCGAAGGGCGTGTCGTCGCTGCCGTCCAGCACGCGGTCATAGGTCACGATCACGCAGACCGGCGCGTCGAATTGACGGAAGCCGCGCAGCACCCAGTCCTGGCGCATCTCCTTGTCCTCGCGCGCGATGCCCATGGCCGAGAACAATTGCTTGGCGACGCCGACCTGCCGGTCGCGGTGCGCACCTTCGAAGGCCTGGCCCGTGCGGAACTCACGCGATTGCGGCACGCCCGACACCATCCGCTCGGTATTGCCGGCGCGGATCTTGTCCAGCGGCTCGCCGGTGATGACGTAGAAATTCCAAGGCTGGGTGTTCATCGACGACGGCGCACGCATCGCCAAGCCGATGATTTCCTCGATCAGCGCCCGAGGAACGGGATCGGGCTTGTAACCGCGGATGCTCCGGCGACCGAGAATAACGTCGTCAAACTGCATAGTGGCCTCTGAGATAATTGGCGCGGTCAATAAAGAGCTGTCAGCCTAGCTCCCCAGAGCCGCGGACGCTCGTAGGAATTCGATATTCAGACAGGTGGGAGCGACAAAGCCATGGCCGATCCGCACGAGTTTCATACGCCGAAGTCCAGCTACACCAAGGAAGATCTGATCGCGTCCAGCGACGGCGGTTATTTCGGTCCTGGCAATGCTCAGCTGCCGGCGCCGCCGATGCTGATGATGGACCGGATCACGAAGCTGAGCCTGGATGGTGGTGAATTCGGCAAGGGGGAGATCGTCGCCGAGTTGGATATCACCCCGGATCTCTGGTTCTTTCCTTGCCACTTTCCGGGGGACCCGGTCATGCCCGGCTGCCTGGGGCTGGACGCCATGTGGCAGTTGCTCGGCTATTGGCTGGGCTGGTCGGGTTCGCCGGGCAAGGGGCGCGCGCTTGGCGGCGAGATCAAGTTTCGGGGCGACGTGACGCCCCAGACCAAGCTGGTGCGCTATGAGGTCAGCGTGCGGCAAGCCCGGCGCGGCAAGCTGGCGCTGGGGGTCGCCCATGGCCGGCTGTTCGCGGACGACGTCTGCGCCTATGTCGCCACCGACCTGAGAGTCGGCATGATCACGCCCACGCCCTGAGCCGGGGGGCTATTTCTGCGGCTTGATCGACAGGGAGAAGGCCAGCATCGAGTCTTCCTTGGTCTTCTGGCCAAAGACCATGTGCTCGCCTTTCACCTCGCGGTGGATATAGCCGAACGAGGTCTGCATCGCGCCCTTGCGGTAGCCGACGCCGACGTGGGCGTCGCCGATCAGGGCGCTGGCGCGGTCGGTGGTCCAACCGTCGCGGTTCCAACCCTCGCCATTGTTGAGCATGTTGAGGCCAACCGCCCGGCCGCTGGCCGCGGCGAACAGGTACCAGCGGCCCTGATCGCCATAGGCCGCGCCGTCGCGGACCCCGATATCGTTCAAGCGGTCAACCGCGACGTCGTCGCGCTTCTGGCCGACGGTGAGGGTGGCGCCGGCCTCGGCCTGGCCGCCGGCGTTGCTGACGCCGACCCCGGTGTGGGGCGTCAGATTGACGTCCAGGTCGCCGGCGTCGAACCGCACAGGCGCCCAGTCGCGGGTGACCGCGATCTCATAGGCGTCGGCGTCGAACTGGGCGGTGCGATTGTCGAGGTTCTGCGGCAGGCCGCTGGGCGAGCGCAGACCGCCGCCGACGCTGAGGCGCAGGGAATCCACCGAGCCGGACTTCGTCTCGCCCAGCTTCAGCTCGTTCGTCCGCCAACGGACAGGCGTTCCGTCCGGGCGCACCTGCTCGCGCGAAATGAGACTGGAGAAGTCGTCGTCAGCCCGGGCGCGGGGCGCGAAATCGGGCGCGAAGGCCGCATCCATGAGCTGCGAAGAGCCCGATATCGTCGGCGCATTTTGCGCGGCGACCTCCGTCGCAGCGCCAAATCCGAGGGCGATGGCTAGACCAGCCAACAGCCTCATGGCGAACCTCCCGTACCGCATCGTTGAGCGCGCGGCTCAACAACCATCCCACGCTGATGGAATGGCGCAATCGGAAAATCCGTTCCCGGTCGTCAGGGGATATGGGGTTCACACCTGAGTTGATCGTCAGGTGGAAGTCACTTCGTGCCAATCCGGCACAGAACCGCGGGTTTTTGAGGCGCCGCCCGAAAAGGCCGGGGCCGGAACGACGCCGCCCGCTTGAAACCTGGAGGTCTCAAACGGGCGGGCGTTCATCTAGGCGCTGGCGCTCCGCCTATTGGCAGGCGAGGCACTCGTCATAATCGACGCGTTCAGTCGGGCCGGTGTCCATCATCACGATGCCTTCGCCGCCGGCGTGGGCCGCGCGTTGCACCGACTTGGAGCGCAGGTAGTAGAGCGAC
>NZ_JAURWM010000062.1 GCF_030654915.1 Phenylobacterium sp.
AAGGCTACATCGGCCGCCTGAATTCCGCCGACGCCTTCGGTTCACGCTTCGTGACCTGGGGCGCTCCGCGTCAGGTCGGCGTCGAACTGAAAGCGAATTTCTAACAGCGACCAAGGCGTCGGGGGCCTCGGCGGCTCCCGACGCCGCGCTATCGCCCCGCGTCGGCGTCGAGCCAGCCGCCAACCAGCAAAAGAGATCCCATGACCGAGCTGACCCGCCGTGGTTTCGCCCAGGCCGCCGCCGTCCTGGCCGCCGCCGCCCCGCTTCAAGCCCAAGCGTCGGGCGCTCAGCCAATGGACGCCGTGGCGATGGCGCAGGCGGTCCGCACCGGCAAGGCCACCGCCTCCGAACTGGTCGAGGCCGCCATCACGCGCCTGGAGAAGGTCGACCCGCAGATCAACGCCGTCGCGCTTCCGAACTTTGAACGCGCCCGGCAGATGGCCGCGGCTGGCGTCGCCGGACCGCTGGCTGGCGTGCCGACCCTGATCAAGGACGTGGCTTCGCAGGCGGGCCTGCCCTTCACCTTCGGATCGCGCGCCTATCGCAACCGCATCGGCGTGACGGACGCTCCCTATGTGGTCGCCGCGGAACGCTCTGGGATAGTCTCGATCGGACGTTCCACCACTCCTGAGCTTGGCTTGTCGGGCACAACCCAATCGCTGCTCACCGGCCCCACGCGTAATCCGTGGAACCTGGATCACAGCGTCGGCGGCTCGTCAGGCGGCGCGGCCGCCGCTGTAGCGGCCGGCGTCGTGCCTGTCGCGCATGCCAGCGACTCGGGCGGCTCGATTCGCGTCCCAGCCGCCGCGAACGGCCTGGTCGGATTGAAGCCGTCGCGTGGACGCATGGTCGGCGCGCAGAACGACCACGCGGTCACCGACCTCACCGTCAACAACTGCGTCAGCCGCACGGTTCGCGACACCGCCGCCTGGTTCGCCGCGACCGAGTTGGTCGGCGAAGGCGCGCGCTTCGCCCCGGTCGGCGTGATCGCCGGCCCCGATGCTCGACGGCTGCGCATCGGCGTCCATCCGGCCGAAAACAATGACGCTCCACCAAGCCCCGACGTCGCGGCGGTGTTCGCCAGGGCGCTGCCGCTGCTGCGGCGGCTCGGACACAAGGTCACGGATCAACCGCTCGCCTTCGATATCGCGCGCGCCAATCAGGCCATGCGGGTCATGTTCGGCGCGGCCGCCGCCAGCCGCGTCAAGGCCGTCGGCGTGGATCTGGGGCGCGAGCCTGGCCCCGACGACCTGGAACCCTTGACTCTCGGCCTGGCCGAGATCGGACGGCGCTCGGCCCCCGGCGATCTTGGCGCGGCGGTGGCGACGCTCACCGAGGCGGTTCAGGGCTACACCGCCCAGTTCGAGGCGTTCGACGTCTACATGACCCCGACGCAGAACAAGCCGCCGGTACCGCTGTCCTATCTGGACCCCACCCTGCCCGCCGAAACCCAGATGGAGCGGGTGTTCGGCTTCGCCCCGACCTGGATCGACAACATCGCCGGCACGCCGGCGATCACCTTGCCGATGGGCCAGAGCCAGGCGGGCTTGCCGCTCGGCCTGCAATTCTCGACCCACGCCGGCGGCGAGGCCGTGCTGCTGCAGCTGGCCTTCGAGCTTGAACGCGAGCTGCAGTGGTATCGGCGCGCGCCGCCGATCTGGTGGGGTGATACGGGCGACGTTGCGCGCCACGCAATCGGCGTTCGGCCCTTTGCGACGGGCGCGGCGATCCCCGCTGCTACGAACGATCCCAGTCTTCAACGGGATCAGAACCATGCGTTTGCCCTTACTCGCCGCCACCCTGGCGCTCTCCCTGCACGCCCCGGCCCAGGCCTGGACCCGCCCCGGCCACATGGTCACCGCGGCCATCGCCTATGACCAACTGGCCGCGAAGGATCCCGCGGCCCTGAAACGCCTGCTGGCGCTCGCCGCCCAGCATCCCGACCGTGGGCCGTTCGAGGTCGCCGTGGGGCGGGCGACCGGCGAGGACCGCGACCGGCGGCTGTTCATGGAGCTGGCGCGTTGGCCCGACGACGTGCGGGGCGGCGCCCAGGACCACCCCACCTGGCACCACGCCCTACGCCCCGTGAGCGACCCGCGCAGCCCACCGCCCAAGGCGCCGCCGGCCGGCAGCGCAGGCGCGGCGAACGAAGCCTTCGCCTTGAACGTGAAAGTCGCGTCGGACCCAAACGCGCCGGCCGCCGACCGGGCGACGGCCATCGCTTGGGTCTTCCACATCGCTGGCGACATCCACCAGCCGCTGCATACGGCCCAGCTCTTCTCCGGCCGGTTCCCGGACGGTGACCGGGGCGGCGGCCTGCAACACGTCCGCGATCCGAAGACCGGCGAGCCGATCAGTCTGCACTGGTTCTGGGACGACTCCGTCAACCGCGACGGCGAGCCGGAAAAGGCCCAGGCGCGGGCTCGCGACCTGGCTCAGCGCCACCCGCGCGCATCCTTCCCCGAGCTCGGCAAGGCGCCCGCCAAGGCCGAGACCTTCGCGACCTGGGGCGAAGAGAGCTATCGCCTCGCCGCGCCGCTCGCCTACCGCTCCGACCTGGTCTCGGCCGACAGCGCGGGCCAGGCGCCGAACCTGCCCAAGGCCTATGTCGATGATGTCACGGCGGAGGCCGAGCGCCGCCTGACCCTGGCCGGCTATCGCCTCGCCGACGTCGCCCAAGCCCTGGTCGCGGCCGACTGACCCGGCGAGGGCGCGCCGGACGTGACAGTTTGGCGCCACCCGTTGCGCGCCACGCAACGCCCGTCGCGCCCTTTGCGTTCGACCCTGCCGGCGCCCCCGGCGAGAAGCCGCCAGCAGCTTCTTGAAGGGGGATCGGCATGCGTCGGAACATTTTATGCGGAGTCGCGGGCCTGGCCCTGATGGCCGGCCAAGCCTGGGCCGAGGCGCCGCCGGAAGGCGAACTCGGCGAACTGGTCGTGGTCGGCTCGCGCGGCGCGGCCCGGCTGGCGACCGAGACCTCTTCGCCGGTGGACGTGTTCACCGGTGAAGAGCTCACGGCGCGCGGGTTCAACGACCTGTCCAAGGTCCTCCAGTTCGTCTCGCCCTCGTTCAACTTCCCGCGCTCGGCCACCGGCCCCTCGGCGGCCAACACCCGCTCGGCCAGTCTGCGCGGCCTCAGCCCCGATCAGGTGCTGGTGCTGGTCAACGGCCGTCGTCGGCACTCGTCCTCGGTGCTGAACTTCAACAACAACATCGGACGCGGCACCGTCCCGATCGACTTCAACACCATACCGGCTTCGGCCATCGCCCGCGTCGAGGTGCTGCGCGACGGCGCGGCGGCGCAGTACGGGTCCGACGCCATTGCCGGCGTGATCAACATCGTCCTGCCCGACGACGCCGAAGGCGGCCTTGGGACCTACCAGATCGGCGCCACCGAGAACGGCGACGGCGAGACCGCGATCGGGACGCTGCGCCACGGCTTCAAGCTGGGCGAGGACGGCTTCCTGACGCTGAGCGCCGAGGCCCGCTATCGCAACGCCACCAACTCCGCCCGCGTCGATCCACGTGTCGGCCGCGTGACCCAGCGCCACGGCGATCCGGAATCCCTGGACCTGAACTTCGCCGCCAACGCCGAGGCCCCGCTGTCGCAGGTGACGCTCTACGGGTTCGCGACCGCCGCGCACCGCACCTCGGAAAGCACGCCGCTGTTCCGCCTGCCCAGCGTGGCGCCGGCGATCTACCCGCTGGGTTTCCTCCCCTTGATCGAATTCGACATGGTCGATCTGGGCGGCGCGGTCGGAGCGCGGGGCGAGGTCGCCGGTTGGGATTGGGATCTCAGCAACACGGCCGGATACAACCGCGGCGACTTCGCCGTCTCCAACAGCGTCAACACCTCGCTGGGGGCCGCGAGCCCGCGCCGGTTCGAGTCCGGCGGAACCCGCTATGGCCAGAACCTGGTCAATCTAACGTTCAGCCGGCGCTTCGACGCCGTCATGGCCGGCTCGAACCTGGCGGCGGGCCTTGAGCACCGCTTCGAGAGCTTCAAGATCGTCCCGGGCGAACCGGCCTCCTTCCAAGGGGCCGGCGCCCAGGGGTTCCCCGGCTACAATCCGCCCTCCCCGGTCGATGTCGACCGCACAGCCTTCAGCGCCTTCGTCGATGGCGAGCTCTCGCCCGTGAAGGGCCTCGATCTAGGCCTGGCCGCTCGTTACGAAAACTATAGCGACTTCGGCGACCAGACGATCGGCAAGGCCTCGCTGTTCTGGCGCGCCACCGACTGGATGGCGGTGCGCGCCACAGCCAGCACCGGCTTCCGCGCGCCGGCCCTGCAACAGCAACACTTCGCCACCGTCACCAGCCAGCTTTCGGGCGGGCAGTTGGTCAATGTCGGCACCTTCGCCGTCAGCGACCCCGTCTCTCGCGCCCTGGGCGCCTCGGACCTCAAGCCCGAGACGTCCCGGAACGTCTCGGCCGGCGTGATCTTCACGCCCATGCCGCGCCTCAGCATCACCGCCGACGTCTTCCGGATCGACATCGACGACCGCATCGCCCTGTCGGAATCGCTCAGCGGGCCCGCGGTGACCGCGATCCTGACGGCGCGCGGCATCACCAACGCTTCGCAGGTCCGGTTCTTCACCAACGCCGCCGACACCCGCACCGAGGGCTGGGAGGCGGCGATCAACTGGTCGACGCCGATCTCCACGGAGGGCAAGCTCATCCTGACCCTGGCCTATGGCGCCTTCGACAACGACGTGAAGTCGCTGGCTGTGAACCCGGTCTTGCCGGCCCTGGCCCTGCTCGGCCCGACCTCCATCGGCGTGCTGACCGACGCCCAGCCGCGCAACAAGATCACGTTCAACGCCGGCCTCGACATGGGCCGTTGGAGCCTGCTCGCCGACGTGGTCCGCTTCGGCAAGTACCGTTCCTCGCCGCTCGGTCCGACACAGGTGTTTGGCGATGAGATCACCCTCGACCTCACCGGCTCGTTCGAGATCAACAAGACGCTCAGCATTCATGCCGGCGTGATCAACGCGACCGATGAGCACCCCGACGAGGTCATCGGCTCGAACGACGGCCGCCCCTATACGGAGGCTGGCGGACTGGGTGTCGATGGACGGGAGTATTTCGTCAGGCTGTCGGCGCGCTTCTAGCTGCAAGCCGCACCCAGCGCGGAGGGGCGCCCCTAGGCCGCCATCCGCGCTGGGCTCAGGCTGCGCGTGCGGTCAGCCTCGCTCTCCAGCCAGCGCCAGACGGCTCCGACGGCGCGGCGGCGGCGACGGTCAGCGGGCGCGGCCAGGCGATATCCGCCCGGCGTCATCGCGGTGGGCAGACCTAGCCGCACAAGGCGGCCGCTATCCAAATGTGACCAGACCGTCGGCGTCGCGGCCAAGGCCACCCCGTGCCCCTCCGACGCCACCTCGTACATCGCGTGCAGCAGGTCATAGGTCGCGATCGGCGGCAGCGACACCTCCAGGCCGGTCTCGCGCGCCCACCAGGACCAGAGCCCGTCGGGATAGGCGACCGACAACAGCCGCTGCGTCTCCAACCGCCCCCCTCGCGCACGGAACGCGGCCGCGACCGCGGGCGCGGCCACCGGCTCGACGCAGACGTCCAGCAAGGGTTGGCTGACCAATCCGTTCAGATCGATGTCGGCGAAACAGATGCCGAGGTCAGCCTCGCCCCGCCGCATGTCCTCGGCGCCGCGCTGGGTTTTGATCGAGAGCTCGATCTCCGGATGCGCGACCCGGAACACGTCAAGCCGTGGGATCAGCCAGCCCACCGCCAGCGAGTGCGACAGCGAGAGGGTGACGGCTTGAGCATCACCCGGCGTCTCCACCACGGAGGCCGCAGCACGCCGCAGTTCGACATAGGCCGGCTTCAATTGGCTGAGGCAGCGACGGCCGGCCTCGGTCAGCCGCAGGCCGCCCGGTCGCCGCTCGAACATCGGCATGCCGACAAAGGACGAGAAGGCCTGGATTCGGCGCGAGAACGCCGCCGGGCTGAGGGCGCAGCGTTCCGCCGCGACCCGAAAGCTCGGCGATTCGGCGGCCTCGATGAAGGCCTCGATCTGTTCCAAAGGCGGTAGTCGGCGGCGCATTGAAGGCTCCGGGTTCGGACGGTCCGCGAGAGCCTCGCCTATCCCAAAGGCATGACAGCGCCGTGTCACCCGGATACGAAGTGTCCGGCGAGAGAGGCCACGCCGCTCTTAGCCAACAAAGACTGGGGGAAACAACATGGCCGACAATGAGCGGGTGATCCGCGATTTCATCGCCGCGTGGTCACGGCTGGATGTCGAGGAACTGGTCCAGTATTTTTGCGAGGACGGCACTTACTACAATATGCCTACCCGGCCGGTGACCGGCCACGCGGCGCTGCGCCCGTTCATCTCAGCGTTTCTGAAGGACTGGACCTCGACGGAGTGGGATGTGCTGAACCTGATCTCCAAGGGCGACATCGTCTTCGCCGAGCGCCTTGACCGAACGGTTGTCGGAACCAAGCCCGTCAACCTGCCCTGCTGCGGCGTGTTCGAGATGCAGGACGGCCGGATCAAGGTCTGGCGCGACTATTTCGACATTGGAACCTACGTCGCAGCCCTGCGCGACTAAAGGATCGAGACGGCTGGCGCCGTCGTCATTTTGGCGACGCAAACCAGGCCGCCCCACCACCAGTCGTGGCGCCCGCATGCCACCGGGATGAGTTCGGCGAAGAGCTATTTCCAGACAACAGCCATCGACCAGGGACTGAGCCCTGTTGGAACGCGTGGGTCCAAGATGGCGCAAAGATCACAGCAAGACGGAATTTCCAAAAAGCGAAAACTCTGCTGTTGCCACGGTTAGTTTCAGATGAAACTATTCGCCAGCGCGCCATGTTTAAGAGCGTCGCCGCGGGGGATTACATGACCAAACTCATTTCAACAAGACAGCGCACGCGCTTGCTCGGAGCTACGGCCCTGGGCTCGGCCTTGATGGTCGCAGCGGGCGGCGGAACGGCCTGGGCTCAAGGAACCGCCAGCGGCGGCCCGCAAGTCGAGGAACTGGTCGTCACGGCGCTCAAGCGCTCGACGGTCCTGCAAGACACGCCCATCGCCATTTCCGCCGTCACCGGCGACACCTTGGCCAAGATGGGCGTCGATAACATCAGCGACTACGCCAAGGCCGTGCCCGGCCTGACGCTGGTCGACGGCGGCCCCGGCGCGCGACGCATCGTGATCCGCGGGATCCAAGGCGCGGGTGAAGCCCAGGTCGGCGTCTATTACGACGAAGTCCCGGTCGGCGGTTCGCCGGGCACCACCAGCGACAGCGGCGCGCGCTCGCCCGACCTGAAGATGTTCGACGTCCAGCAGGTCGAAGTGCTGCGCGGCCCCCAGGGCACGCTCTACGGATCCGGCTCCATGGCCGGCACGGTGCGGGTGATCTTCAAGAAGCCGCTCTACGAGTATGAAGGCGCCGTCGAAGGCAACATCTTCTCCACCAATGAAGGCGGCATGGGCTACGAGGCCAACGCCATGGTCAACGTGCCGCTGGTCGAGGACAAGCTGGCCGCGCGCGCCGTGCTGTTCTACCGCGAGGCCGAAGGCTACGTGGACAACACCTATCTCGGCCTCAAGAACGTCAATGACGAGACCACCTGGGCCGGCCGCCTGCTCGTGCGCTTCGAGCCGACCGAGAACCTGACCATCGATGCGGCGGCCTTCGTCCAGCGCACCGATGGGGCTTCCTCGTTGGTCAGCGTCAAGGCCGGCGACTACGTCTCCACCAGCCGCGCCGAGCTGCCGCTGTACGACGACTACAACATCTATAGCCTGACCGGCCGCTGGGACCTGGGTTGGGGCACCCTGACCGGCGTGACCTCGAAGTACTCGCGCAGCCAGCTGCAGACCACCGATGTCAGCAACTTCATCAGCAACCTGCGCAACAACCCCGCCCTCTGCGCCTCGCGTAACGGCGGCCTGCCCTGCGGCCCCGGCGAGTTCGCGACCTACAACGCCTATGTGAACACCCACACGCCCAGCACCCTGTACCAACCGCAGGATGTCGACACCTGGACCAACGAACTGCGCCTGTCCTCGAATGGCGATGGCGCTCTGAACTGGACCGTCGGGGTGTTCTCCGAAGACCGCGACGCCTTCATCCTCAGCCAGCAGCAGGGCGTCGATCCCACCACCGGGATCGCCTACTCGCCGGCGCGCATCTCCACCGTCCGGACGATCGACGACAGCCTGAAGCAGACGGCGGCCTTCGGTGAAGGCTCCTATGAAATCACCGATAAACTGACGCTGACGGCCGGCGCCCGCTACTTCAAGTACGAGAAGAAGATCGTCGGCGAGACCACCATCGGCCTCGACCTGATCGGCGCCCGCGTGACCCCGCCGACCACCGTCTCCTCCAAGGAAGACGGCTGGGTGTTCAAGTTCAACGCCTCCTACGAGGTGAACGACGACATCATGGTCTACGCCCAAGCGGCCGAAGGCTTCCGCCCCGGCGGCGCCAACCAGGTGATCGGCCTGCCCGGCGCCCTGACCCCCTATGCGTCCGACAGCCTGGTCAACTATGAGATCGGGGCGAAGACCGCCTGGTGGGACAATCGCCTGACCCTGAATTTCGATGTCTACCAGATCGACTGGGACAACATGCAGGTCAGCGGCCGCACGCCCAACGGCGCCTTCTCGTTCATCAGCAACGCCGGCGCCGCCCGGGTGCGGGGGGCCGAGATCGAGGCTTTCCTCAGCCCGATGCAAGGCCTGCAGTTTCAGGCCAACGCCAGCTTCAGCGACGCCAAGTTGGTCGAGGACCAGATCAACCCCGACGTCAACGCGCCGGGTCGCAAGGGTGATCGCATCCCGTACATCCCGAAAACGACGGCCGGCGTGGCGGCGCAGTACACCTGGCCGCTCAGCGACACCCTGGACGGCATGGCCCGGCTCGACGCCAACTATGTCGGCTCCAGCTATTCGGAATTCCGGCCGACCAACGCCTTCCGGCAGAAAATCCCGTCCTACGCCCTCGCCAATGTGCGGGTGGGCGTGGAGTCCAAGGAATGGGCCGCGTACCTTTACGTCAACAACATCACTGACGAACTGGCCTACGCGATCAAGAGCCAGAGCGCGATCAGCGCCGGAACGATCAACGGGATCACGGTGCGTCCGCGCACTGTCGGCCTGACCGTCAACAAGAAGTTCTGATCACCCCTTGCCGGTCACGCGGCGGCGTCGTTCGCCGCGTGACCGGTCCCCATTGAAGCCTTGACCTGCCATCCCCCTCCCCGCCTTGGGGCGGTGAGGCCTCGGCTTGTCCAAAGCACCGGTCTTCCCCCGCAGGAGCCTAGTCCCTTGAAGATCAGCCCCCCACTTCGCGCCGTAGCCATGGCCTCCGTCGCCGCCCTGGCGCTCGCCGCCGCCCCCGCCCAGGCCAAGGACGTCGTCGTCCACGCCGGCCGACTCATCGACGGGGTCGGCAAGCAGCCGCGCAGCCAGGTCAGCATCCGCATCACCGACGACAAGATCGTCGCGGTCGAGCAGGGCTTCGTCACGCCGGCCGGCGCAGAGATTATCGATCTGTCGCGCGCCACGGTCATGCCGGGCTTCATCGACAGCCACACCCACATCCAGTCACAAAAGCCGAAGGGCGACCCGATCGCCCGCAAGATGACCCGGACCAGCCTGGATTCGGCCCTGTCATCCACGGTCAACGCTCGCAACCTGCTACTGGCCGGCTTCACGTCGATCCGCGATGTCGGCGGCGGCGGCGGGGTCGACGTGGCGCTGAAGCGCGCCATTGACGCTGGCCAGGTCGTCGGCCCGCGCATGTGGGTCGCCATGGAGCCGCTCGGCCCGACCGGCGGTCACTCCGACCCGACCAACGGCCTGGATCCTGACCTGGATCACCCAGGTTGGGGCAACTCCGTGGTCGACGGCGCCGACGAGGTCCGCAGGGAGGTCCGCGCGCACCAGAAGCGCGGCGCCGATCTGATCAAGATCATGCCCAGCGGCGGCGTGCTGAGCATCGGCGATGACCCCAACCACGAACTGATGACCGCCGAAGAGGTCAAGGCCGCCGTCGACACCGCACACGGCCTGGGCCTCAAGGTCGCGGCCCACGCCCATGGCAAGAGCGCCATCGACATGGCGGTCAAGCTGGGGGTCGACTCGATCGAGCACAGCTCCTTCGCCGACGCCGAGAGCTACAAGCTGTTCAAGCAGCACGGGACCTACCTCGTCCCCACCCTACTGGTGGCATCGAACTCGCTGGAATTGGCCCGCACCCATCCGGAATTGATGAACCCGTCGGCCGCGGCCAAGGCGATGGTGGTGGTGCCCCAGACCCTGCGCAATTTCGGCGAGGCCTATCGCGCGGGGGTCAAGATCGCCTTCGGCACCGACACCGCTCTGGGCGAGAACGGCAAAGAGTTCGCCCTGATGGTCAATGGCGGCATGCCAGCCATGGAGGCGATCCTTTCGGCCACCCAGTCGGCCTCCGACCTGCTGGGCGCGACCGACAAGGTGGGCTCGGTCCAGCCCGGCCGCTTCGCCGACCTGGTAGCCGTCGATGGCGACCCGCTGACCGACATCACCAAGCTGCAGCACGTCGATTTCGTGATGAAGGGCGGCGTCGTCTACAAGCAGGACGGCAAGGCCACGCTCGCCTCGAACTAGGTAGCGTCCGCCGGCGCGCGCAGCGCGTCGGCGGCCTCTCAGATCTCCAGTCGCGGCTTAGCCGCCGCTGGGAACGCGCGGGCTGCTGATCTGCAAAGCCGCCCATCAAGTTGAACTCTCGCGCGCGAAACAGACATCGCGCCCCGGACGTCAGCTCTGCCCGCGTCATCGGGTGAACACCCTAGATTCCAAATCAAGAAAAACCCGCAGTTATGCTCCGCGTCTAGAGTCATTCGTGCGTAGGAATGCTTGACCATGAGGTGATATCCAGCAACGGTAAGAAAATACTTGCCTCGCCGCTGAGGAAGATAACGATGCGACTAGCGACGTTTCTAATAATCGGCGCCTCCTTATTCGCCATATCCGAGGCTCAGGCTCAGGTTACGGGCGTGGTCACGCACACCGGCGCAACCGTCGAGTTCAAGCCGGGCGCGGATGGCTCGGACACTGGACTTGAGGTGCTCGGCCGGCAGATCAGCGGCGCCCTCGGCAGCAATGCTTGGGGTTCGGGCGCCAGCTTCGCCTCGACCTCCCGGGTCGAGCCGGACTTCATCGAGTTCCAGAACGGCAACGCGGCGGGCGGGGCGTTCAGCTACGTCACCTCGCGAACCCTGGTGGACATCAGTTTCACCAACGACGGCGACCTGGCCGTCACGCCGACCCTGCACTCGACCATCACCCCGGCCGGTATGGGCGTGTTCACAGCCTCCGAATGCCTGAACAACCTGACCGGCTGCTCGGCCCAGGGGACTTTTCCAGGCGACTTCCGTGACTTCCAGGATTTCGCGCCGGCCGGCGCCACCAACGACATCGCCGGGGCCTCGTTCCTGTTCCGCATCAGCGGCGGCGGCCAGACGCTCTACGAACTGCAAGGCAGCCTAGGCCTCGTCTACGATCCGATCAGCGGAGCCAACGTCCTGGTCAGCGACCTGGACGCGGCGGCCGCGGCCTTGTCAGGCTTCCGAATGATCTCCACCCCCGGCGACATGCACGAGTTCGGCTTTGTCTGGGACGCCACCGGCATCGATGTGAGCTTCCCGGCCGGCTCCCTGCTGCTGCCCGGCGAATCCTCGACCCTGACCTACGAGACGATCGTTGAATCCTACTCGCGCACCCCGTGTTACGAGCTGCTGACCGGCGCTTGCCTGGTGTCCTACTCCTCGTTCGGCGATCCGATCGGCCGCGGTGGGACATCCCGGCCGAGCCTACGCCTGGCTCAGGCGGTCGAGCCTGGCCCCAGCGAGCCTGTCGACTTCGACCGCTTCCGCTTCGAACTCCCGACGTTCAAGAACGGCGTGCTCTCCTACGAACTGCTCGCGCCAACGTCGGCGATTCCAGAGCCCGCGACCTGGGCCATGATGATCCTCGGATTTGGCCTGATCGGGGTGGCGGCGCGGCGACTGCGGGCGGCGCCGGCCTTGGCTTAGCGGGCGCGCCGGACAGTCACTTGGCGCCGCGATACAGCGCATTCCTGAGCTACAGCCACCGCGACAAGCCGGTGGTGGTCTGGCTGCACCGCGCCCTGGAAACCTACCGCGTTCCCTCCAAGCTCGTCGGGCTCACGACCGAGTTTGGAATCACCCAGCGCAGGCTGGCGCCGATCTTCCGCGATCGCGACGAACTGCCGGCCTCAGCCGACCTGGGCGGCGCCATCGCCGCGGCCTTGGCCGCGTCCCAGTGCCTAGTGGTGATCTGCTCGCCCAGCGCGGCGGCCTCCCGGTGGGTCGACCAAGAGATTCTCTCGTTCAAGCGGCTGCATGGCGAGGACCGCGTCTTCGCCCTGATCGCCAGTGGGGAGCCATTCGCCTCGGCCTCGCCGCAGACGGCCGATCAGGAGTGCTTCCCCCCCAGCCTGCGCTACCGGATCGGCCCTGACGGGGAGCTATCGAGCGAGCCAGCCGAACCGATCGCCGCCGACATCAGGCCGGACGGCGACGGCAAGCGGCTGGCCAAGCTGAAGCTTGCCGCCGGACTGCTGGGGGTCGAACTCGACGCCCTGGTCCAGCGCGAGACCCAAAGGCGCATCCGCCGGATGGCGATCATATCCTCGGCCGCCGTGGTCGGGATGATCTTTTCCGCCGCGCTAGCGCTGTACGCCAACGCGCGGCGGATCGAGGCCAACGAACAACGCCAGGTGGCCGAACGGGAATCGGCGACCGCCCGCGCTGCGTCCGACTACCTCGTGGACACCTTCCGGCTAGCCGACCCGGCCAGCGAAAACCCTCGCACGATCACGGCCCTGACCATCCTGGGCCGCAGCGCCGAGCGCGCCCGAGCCGAACTGGCCGATCAGCCGGTCGTTCAGGCGCGGCTGATCTCCACATTGGGCGAAGCCTACAACAATCTTGGTCTGCCCAATGAGGCGGCCTCGGCCATCGAGGGCTCGGCGCCCGCGATCAAGAAGGCTGGCGCCGATGGCGCCAATGCTCAGCTGACGCTAGCGGCGACCTATCTCCTGCTCGGTCGGTTGGACCAGGCCATGAACCAAGTGCGTCTGGCTCAAAAGGTCCTCGGCGATGACCCGAACGAACGGCCTCCCATTCGCGCGCGAGCGGCCGTGACGGAGGGCATGATCCACGCCGCCGAGGGGCGAACCAAGGAAGGCATCGCCGCGTTCGACCGGGCGTTGGCGATCTACCGAGCGGCGCCCGCGACCAACCCGGCTCGCCTGGCGCTGGTGCTCCAGGCGCGGGGCAACCTGCTGTCGGACGACGGCCAATTCGACGCCGCGGAAAAATCGCTCATCGAAGCTCTGCAAATCTATCGCGGATCGGTGGGCGATCGCGACATGGAGACCGGCCAGACCTGGTTCGCCCTGGCGCAGAACGCCTTCCTGGCCGGCGACCTGCCCTTGGCGGAGAAGCGGATCGGCAATGCGTTGGAGATCGAACGGCGGGTTCTGGATCCCGACAATCCGACCATCGCCGACGCGCTGTCCATCCAGGGCCAGATCTATCAGGGTCAGAAGCGGTTACCCGAGGCCGAGAGGTCGCTTCGGCAAGCGACGGCGATCTACAAGAAGGCGTTCGGCGGTCCGCACTATCTGATCGGCATAGCCGAGGTCTATCTGGCGTTGGTGGAGTCCGAGCGCGGCCGCACCGAGACAGCGTTGCGTATCCTGGACGACGCCAAGCACAACTACGATGTCAGCTACGGCAAGCTCCACGCCAATCACGGCGACCTGCTGGTCAACCGAGCAACCATCCTGGCCCGGGCCGGACGGCGCGCCGAGGCGCGGGCCGATTGCGCCGAGGGCCTGAAGATCCTGGGCCAAACCCTTGGGCCCGAGGCGACCTACACTAAGTCACTGGCGGCGGTATGCGCGGATATCTGAGCGGTGACGTCGTGTCAGGCCTTGCCATGAGACCGCTGATGCGCCCTGCTGACGAGCGGCAACCAACGGGATGAGCAGGGGCTTGGGCAGTCTTCACCCTCCACGCGTTCGGCCAATCCTGACGGTCGGCGTGACCGGCCACCGGCGGCTGGCCGCGGAGGCCGTGGAACCGTTGAGGCGGTCGGTCGAGCTGATCCTGCGCGAACTAGCCCAGAACGCCCGGTCGGTGACGGCTGGGCGCCTCGACGTCTTCGAAACCACCGAACCTCAACTCACCGTGCTGTCGGGCCTGGCCATAGGCGCCGACCAGATCAGCGCGACGGTCGCCCTCGAGCAGGGCTGGAATCTCGACGCGGTCCTCCCGTTCGCGGTGGAGGAGTACATCCGGGACTTCGACGATACAGGGTCCGAGATCTTCCGAGACCTGCTCAGCCAGACCCGTCACTCATGGTCCACGCCCTCCAGCCGCGAGCAGGGCGACCAAGCCTACGCCCTGGCTGGGCAGGTCACGGCCGCGCAGTCGGACCTGTTGATCGCGGTGTGGGACGGCGACGAGGCGCGCGGGCCAGGCGGGACGGCCGACGTTGTGGACTACGCCATCCGCCGCGGCGTGCCGGTGATCTGGCTGCCGGCGGACGGCGTCTCGCCCTCCTCGATCCTGTGGGCCGGCTTCGATCATCTTTCGCCTTGTCTGCTGGACCGGCACGGCACGCCGAGGCGCGCCTGCGATGGCGATCAGCTTCGCGAACTGGTGACCCGGCTGCTGGCGCCGCCCCCGGCCCCGGAGCAAAGGGCAAGCCTGACCACCTACCTCGCCGAACGCCAGCACCTGTGGCGGTTTCGGCCGGAATACCCGTTCCTGCTGATCCTCACCGGTACACGGGCCATCACAAAGTATCGGCCGCGTGTGACGCCCTATGCCGAAGCCGCCCGCAACGACTGGCAAGCGTTCCGGGCCAGCCCAGCGGCCGCCGCGCCCTCCGCGCAAGCGGGCCTGGACCAGCTACAGGACGCCTTCGGCTGGAGCGACGCCCTGGCCAACCACTATTCCCAGACCTATCGCGGCGGGCTGATCTTCAACTACGCCGCCGCCGCGCTCGCGGTGCTGCTGGCCCTGACCGGTCTGCTGGCGCCAAGCGCCAAGGTTTGGTTGCTGCTGGCGGAACTGGCGGTGCTGGCCGCCCTGATCGGCAACACCGCCCAAGGCACGCGTGCGAACTGGCACCGGCGGTGGCTAGACTATCGCTACCTCGCCGAACGCTTGCGGCCGTTGCGCAGCCTGCGGCTGCTGGGCGCGGCGACTCCGGGCTTCAACCTGAACGCCGCCGGGGTGACCAAGTGGAGCGATTGGTACGCCCAGGCCCTGTGGCGACAACTAGGCCCGCCCGCCGCCCTGAGCACCCCCGCCGAGGTCGCCGAGTTGTCCGAGCAGGTGGCGCTGCACGAGCTCGATTCGCAGATCGCCTACAACCGCGCCAACGCCCACCGGATGCACCACCTCGACCACAGCCTGCACCGGGTCGGGACGGCGCTGTTCTACGGCGCCGTACTGGTCGGAATCGTCAGCTTGATCGGCCACCTGCTGTACATCGACGTCATCTTGTCCTGGAGCAAGATGCTGACCGTGCTTTCGGCCGGCCTGCCGACCATTGGGGCGGCGTTGTTCGGCATTCGCGGTCAAGGCGACTTCGCCGCCGCCGCCGGCCGTTCCGAAGCCACGGCCGAGCGTCTGGAAGCCCAGGCTCACCGCTTACGTTCGCGGCCGATCGATCTGCCCACGGCGGCGCGAACGGCCGAGGACTTCGCCGCCACCATGCTGGGCGATCTCGACGAGTGGCATGTCAGCTACCGCCACCGGAAGCTGGCGATTCCAGCCTAGCGTCCTGCCGACGTTCGGCTCGGAGCGATTGCCATCGGCGGGGCCGCGCGGCAGGTTGCCCGCCGCCGCCCCTTTGGCCGTGAGGGCGACACACATGCAACCTACGGCCTGGGCGTCGTCACATGTCGAATTCGCAGATCCCCCTCCCAGCGCATGACCAACTGCGGGAGGCCGCGCGCGACGCCTGGATCTACGCCCTGCCGCTGATCGAGATGGCCATGACCCGCGCCAATCGCGGCGGGTTCGGCGGCGAGATCAACACCTTTGGCCACATGCGCGACCTGGCCGACCACAAGATGCGGGCGGTCACCACGCCCAATAACGACACCCTCTACACCAGCGCCCAGATCGACCTGAGCGGCGGCCCGGTGACCATCACCCTGCCGGCGGCCGGGGAGCGCTACCTGTCGCTGGCGCTTATGGACGCCTACACCAACAACTTCGCGATCCTCGGCACCCGGACGACAGGTCCGGACGGCGGGACCTTCAGCCTGGTGGGGCCGACCGACGCCGCCGAGGGACCCAACGTCGTGCGCGCGCCGACCAACCACGTCTGGGCCCTGGCCCGCATCCTGGTCGATGGAGCCCCCGACCTCGAAGCCGCCCGCGCCATCCAGTCGGGCTTTTCGCTGCAAGGGCCCGAGGTCGCCCAACCCAAGGCCTACGCCCGCCGCTCGGCCCCCTGGAACGAATACTTCGCCAGCGTCGATGAGCTGATGGCGGCCAACCCGCCGCCCGTGACCGACCTGGCCTTGCTGCGCAAGGTCTCGGCCCTCGGACTCGGCACGGGCGACTTCCAGGCCGACCGCTTTAGCGCCGAGGAGGCCGCCGCCATAGAGGCCGGCGTGGCCGAGGCGCGCGTCGCGGTGCGTCGTGGCGGCGGCGGTGCGAATTGGATCGACGGTTGGTTCTATCCGCGCGCCGATCTGGGGGACTTCGGCCAGAGCTACGCCTATCGCGCCGGAGTGGCGCTGGCCGGGCTCGCCGCCCTGCCGCCGGTCGAGGCGATGTACATGCGCGGCCGCGGCGAGCGCGGCGGCATCTATGACGGCCATAAGCCCTGGCGGCTTCACTTCCCCGCCGACCGGATGCCGGCCGTGAACAGCTTCTGGTCGCTGAGCCTCTACGAGGCCACGTCCGATGGTCAGTTCTTCTTCGCCGACAACGCGCTAGGCCGCTACTCGATCGGCGATCGCACGTCCGGCCTGACCTATAATGAGGACGGCTCGCTCGACATCTGGATCAGCCATGAACGCCCGGGTGGCGAGCGCGACGCCAACTGGCTGCCGGCCCCGCCGGCGCCTTTCGCGCTGTTCATGCGCGCCTACCTGCCCAAGCCGGCGCTGCTCGACGGCAGCTATCGCCTGCCGCCGGTGACGCTTTTGGAGCAGGAATAGAGGCTTAGGGGCCGGCCCCACGGCCGGCCCGCAAGATGGTCCACGAGAAATTCGCGCTTTAGGCGAGCCACGAACGGTGATGCGGCCCGATCAAGCGGTGTGCGGTTGAACACCGAACTCAACCCCAAATTTATGAAATCGGCGGCGATTTAGCTGCATTTCAACCATCAATTGACGCGGTTGAGGTCGCCAAACCGCATTTTCGGCTCGGTTTCTTCAAATCGCCCAGCTTTCGGGCGCCGACTACTCCGTTTCCAGCAAACGCGTTCGATGAGCATGCTCGTCTATCGTGCACCCCATGGCTAATTGCACGCTTTCCAAAGCAAAAATATCGGCCTTAACTTGCGGGAATCCAACGCGAACCCCGGAGCAATCGCTCCGTCGGCGGACGTTTAGGGTGAGGAGACCAAGATGTCTGCGGAGCCTTCAAACAAAACCCCCGACCCCATGGATGTGGCGCTCGGCGCCGCCGTCCGCATCCGTAGGCGAACTATCGGCATGTCGCAGGAAGCGCTGGCCGAACAGTGCGGAGTAAGCTTCCAGCAAATCCAGAAGTACGAGAACGGCGCGAACCGAATCTCGTTCTCACGGCTCGTGCAGATTGCACGAGCTCTGCGATGCCGGGTTGTGGACCTGATGGACGTCCTCGACACCCCGGCTGGCGATGGTGATGTGGACCTGCTCAGCCGGATGCGGACACCCGGCGCGCTGGAACTGCTGACCGCCTTCGAGCGATTGCCGCAGGAAGCACGCTCATCGCTGGTCAATCTGCTTCGCGTGATGACCGACCCCGAGGCGGGGCAGAAAACCCGCCAGAGGGAGATGGCCTAGCCAGATAGGAAGTGGGCGCCGGCCCCAATCAGAGCCGACGCCCCGCAAGGCTGCGCCTAAATTCTAGACGGACTTCAGATCGACCGCGGCGTTCTTGCCGCGCTCTTCTTTCTCTTCGTAATTTAGCTTCTGACCTTCGTTGAGGCCCAGCATTCCAGCCCGCTCGACGGCGGAAATGTGGACGAAGACGTCCTTGCCGCCATCGTCAGGCTGAATGAAGCCGAAGCCCTTAGTGGCGTTGAACCATTTGACCGTGCCCGTAGCCATAACGCTCTTGTCTCCCTGACAAGCGTT
>NZ_JAURWM010000071.1 GCF_030654915.1 Phenylobacterium sp.
GGGCGGCCGCGAAGGCCTCTTCCTCGGTCGTGACGGCGCCGTCGGATCCGGGCACCACGGGGATGCCCGCATCCTTCACCGCCTGCTTGGCGGTGATCTTGTCGCCCATCATCTTGATGTGGTCCGAGGTCGGGCCGATGAAGGTCATGCCATGGGCGGTCACGATCTCGGCGAACCGGGCGTTTTCCGACAGGAACCCGTAGCCCGGGTGAATAGCCTGGGCGCCCGTGATCTCCGCCGCGGCGATGATCGAGGGGATGTTCAGGTAGCTCTTGGCCGCGGATGCGGGGCCGATGCAGACGCTCTCGTCGGCCAGGCGAACCCACATGGCGCCGGCGTCGCGCTCAGAGTGGACCGCCACCGTCGAGATGCCCATTTCCTTGCAGGCCCGATGGATCCGCAGGGCGATCTCGCCGCGATTGGCGATAAGGATTTTATCGAACATCGATCCTACTCGATGACAACCAGAGGCTCGCCGAATTCGACGGGCTGGGCGTCTTCGACGATGATCTCCACGACCTTGCCGGCCTTGGGGGCGGGGATCGGGTTCATGGTCTTCATGGCTTCGACGATCATCAGCGTCTGACCGGCGCTGACCGTGTCGCCGACCTTCACGAAGGACGGAGCGTCGGGCTGCGGCTGCAGATAGACGGTGCCGACCATCGGCGACTTCACGACGTCACCCTTTCGAACCGGTGCGGCGGCCTCACCGGCCGGAGCCGCGGCGGCGGGCGCAGCGGTCGCGGAGACGGGGGCCGGCGCGGCGGCGGCGTATTGGATCGGGGCCGCGGTCAGCGTCTTGGCCACGCGGATCTTCAGTCCATCACACTCGACTTCGATTTCCGACAGGCCGGTATCGGTGAGGATGTCGGCCAGCTTGCGCACCATGCGGGCGTCGATCGGATCGGCAGGAGCCTTGGGACTGCTAGCCATATTCTATTCCTTAACTTGGGTTGAGGCTTAGCGGGCCAGGCCCGCTGCGGCCTCGACGGCCAGTTCATAGCTTGCCCCGCCGAAACCGGAGACAACTCCGGTCGCGGCCAGGGAGACAAAGGTTTCGCGACGGAACGTCTCGCGCGCCGCCGGGTTCGAGAGGTGACACTCGACAATCGGGATATCGAGCGTCTTGAGGGCGTCCAGCAGGGCGACGGACGTGTGTCCGTATCCCGCCGGGTTGATCACCAGGGCGCAGGCCTCTGTTCGAGCCTCCTGCACCCAGTCGATCAGCTGGCCCTCATGGTTGGATTGGCGGAAGATCACGGCATAACCAAGGGCGCCGGCGCGACGCTCGCAACGTGTGCGGACGTCCTCCAGCGTTTCTTTCCCGTAAATCTCCGGCTCCCGGACCCCCAAGAGGTTGAGGTTGGGCCCGCTAAGCACATAGATCGGTTTCGACATTCGGCTCCGCCGTCGATTCCGCCGTCTTGTAACGGTCGGCGGCGGGGGTCACAAGCATTCGGGAACTTCAAGCTTCACGAGGACGTCATGACGCTGACCATAAACGGCGAAAAACGGGCCTTCGGAGCCCTGTCGACCGTGGCCGCCCTGGTGGCCGAACTGGGCCTGGACGCACGCAAGGTGGCGGTCGAACGCAATCTGGAGATCGTGCCGCGTTCGGCCTATTTGCAGACCGCGATCGCCGACGGCGACCGGATCGAGATTGTGCATTTTATCGGAGGTGGCTGACATGGACGGGTCTATCCAGCGGGACGACACGTGGACCGTAGCGGGCCGGACCTTCACTTCGCGCCTGATCGTCGGCACCGGCAAATACAAGGACTATGCCGAGAACGCCGCCGCCGCCGAGGCGGCCGGGGCTGAAATCGTCACGGTCGCGGTGCGCCGGGTCAACCTCAGCGATCCGAACCAGCCGATGCTGGTCGACTATGTGAGCCCCGAGCGCTTCACCTTCCTGCCGAACACCGCCGGCTGCTTCACCGGCGAGGATGCGATTCGCACCCTGCGCCTGGCGCGCGAGGCGGGTGGCTGGGACCTGGTGAAGCTGGAGGTGCTGTCCAACACCAAGCACCTGCTGCCGGACATGGAAGAAACCCTGCGGGCTCTGAAGCTGCTGGTGGCGGATGGATTCCAGGTGATGGTCTATTGCAGCGACGATCCGGTCTACGCGCAGAAGCTGGAAGACGCCGGGGCCTGTGCGATCATGCCGGCCGCCGCGCCGATCGGGTCGGGCCGGGGGATCCAGAATTTCCTGAACCTGGGTCTGATCATCGAGCAGTCGAAGGTCCCGGTGCTGGTCGACGCCGGTGTCGGCACGGCGTCGGACGCGGTGCTGGCCATGGAGACGGGCTGCGACGCTGTCCTGATGAACACCGCCATCGCGGGAGCCAAGTCGCCGATTCGCATGGCCAATGCGATGAGGCACGCGGTCATCGCCGGCCGGGAATCGTTTTTGGCAGGACGCATGCCAAAACGTATGTATGCTGAGCCATCCTCACCGTTAGCTGGCTTGATTTGATGACCCTGAGCGTCGACGTCTTCTGGTCCTTCCGCAGTCCCTATTCCTATCTGGTGACCCCGCGCCTGCGGGAATTGGCGGAAACCTACGACGTCGACGTCCGGATGCGTCCGGTTTACCCGCTGGCGGTGCGTTCGGAGGGGTTCTTCACCAAGCAGGACCCGCTGTTCATCCCCTATCTGATGCGTGACATCCGGCGGTTGGCGGACTTCCTGGAGCTGCCGCTGGCCTGGCCTAAGCCCGATCCCGTGGTCGTGGACTACGCCACCCTGAACGGGGCGCCAGACCAGCCCCACCTGGACCTGCTGATGCCGCTCGGCGTGCTGGCCGGCCGCACGCCGCAAGGCCTGGCCTTCTATGACGAGGTGAGCCGGTTGATCTGGCGCGGCGGCGAGCGCCCCTGGAACGAGGGCGACCAGCTGCGCGAGGCGATCAGCCGCGCTGGGCTCGACATGGATCTGCTGGCCAGCGCGGCCGAGGGCCAGGCCGAGGGGATCGCCGCGGAGATCGAGGCCAGCCAGGACGCGCACCGGGAGGCGGGCCACTGGGGCGTGCCGACCATGGTGTTCGAGGACGAACCCTTCTTCGGACAAGACCGCTTCGATGTGCTGGTGTGGCGCCTGAAGCAGCGCGGGATGACACCGCGCGCCTGAGGAAAAGGGAAGCGCGATGAGCCAGGCGAACGGACGAAAGTCGATTTTCATCACCGGAGCGGCCTCCGGCATGGGCCTGGAGACCGCCAGACTGTTCGCCGGCAAGGGATGGTTCGTCGGCGGCTATGACGTCAACGAGGCCGGGCTCGCGGCGCTGAAGTCCGAACTCGGAGCGGGCAATTGCCTGGTCCGCCCGTTGGATGTCACCGACCGCGAGGACTACCGCGCGGCGCTGGCCGATTTTTCGGCCGCGACGGAAGGCAAGCTGGACCTGCTGTTCAACAATGCGGGGATCGGCCGGGGAGGGCCGTTCGCCGAGCAGCCCTTCGAGGATGTGATCGCGGTCGTTCAGGTCAACCTGATGGGCGTGCTGATCGGCATCCACGAGGCGATCGGCCTGTTGAAGGCCACGCCGAACTCACTGTGCTTCACCACCTCGTCATCGTCAGCGACGTTCGGGATGGCCAATATCGCAGTTTACTCGGCCACCAAGCACGCCGTGAAGGGGCTGTCGGAAGCCCTGTCGGTGGAGTTCAAGGCCTACGGCGTGCGGGTAGCCGACGTCCTGCCAGGCGTGATCGACACGCCCATTCTGCCGCCAGGCGTCGCCGCCGGCGCGCCCAAGGACGGCATGTTCCGCGCCATCGCGCCGGTCGAAATCGCCAAGGTGGTGTGGGAGGCCTACCACGCCGACACCCTGCACTGGTACGTCCCGCCGGAATTGGTCGAGCTGGACAAGGCCGCGACCCTGGCGCCCGAGGCCACCCGAGATCAGATGGCTCAAGGCGGATTGTTCAACAACGCCGACGGCTAGGCCGCAGCCTTGATCATGTCGGCCTCCGGCGAGAGGCCGACGCCCTGCATCAGCTCCACACGGCCCGGCCCTGCTTTAGGCGGATAGGCGTGCGCCTTCAGCGCGCGGCGGGTGGCCCAATAGCGCATGATCTTGGCGATATTGTCCGGCCGCTTCAGCCAAGCGGACGGATGCTCCAGCATGTGGAAGCCGCGCAGGGCCTCGCGCAGCAAGTTGGCGTCTGAGCGGACGGCGATGTTGACGCCGTCCTCCAGGAAGCTCTTGAGAACCCGGCTCTTGATGCTGGGGCGATAGCCTGGCGTCAGGTTCTGCTTGGCGCGGCGGATGGCGGAGCGATCCTGGTCGCGCATGTTGAGGTAATAGGGGCGCAACTCGGCGGTCACCCGTTCCTGATACTCCGTGACCCGGGTTCCGGCGTCCTCGGTCGAGACCAGGACGTCACGTAATAGATAAGCGCTGACCGCCGCGAACGAGCAGCCGCGCCCATAGAGCGGATTGGTTCGCACCAAACTGTCGCCGATGGCGAAGTAGCCCAGCACCGCCGGCGTTCCATCGCCGCTGATGTCTCGCCAGCGGCTGTTGAGTTCGCCCATGCCATAGACGCGGCCGACTCCTTCGGACACCGCTGGGTCGATCCATGGGAGCAGGCCGGGGATGCGGGTGCAGACCGTTTGGAAGACCTCGGGTTTCACCATGGCCTTGCGCAGTTCGAGTTCGACCTCGGGCACGCAGATCGTGATGGAGAAGCAGCCGTTGTCGCCTGGGAACAGACCAAACTTGAGGAAGCCCAGGTCGCCCGTGCTGGGAGCCTTTGTGCGAGGTTCTTCCACGCCTGGCAGCAGCCGGAAGTGGCGGGTGAAGTAGATGATGCCAGTGCTCTCGCTCTCCTCGGTGATCGCAGCGCCTTCTTCGACGAGTTGTTCGATCCCAGACGAGGTGCGGCCCCCGGCGTCGATCACGATGTCGCCGATGACGTCTCGCGCGCCCGCCGCATCGGTCACCGAAACGCCGACCACCCGCAGACCCTCCGGCGTTAGTTGGGTGAGCAGCTTTCGGACGAAGGTCTCAGACACGATTCGCACATTGGGGTGGTGCTCGACGTAACGGCGGATCACCAGTTCCAAGGTGGTGCGGCGGCTCGTCAGCACCACGAAGTCGCGGTCCTCCGCGCGAGGCCGATAGTCGGCGCGATGGAGGTCGGTGAGCATCCGGTCAAAGCCGAGCTCGCGGCATCCGGCCCGCAAAAGATCGGCGTGCAGTTCGGGATGCTCGGTCTTGATGATGGTTCGCAGCCGGGCCAGGAAGGCGTGGCTGTGCCGCAGATGACCGACGCCGCGTCGGCTCCAGTCTTGGAAGGCTTCGTCCGGCCCCCCGGTCGGCGGAGGCGGGTCGCGCTCCAGGATTACGATGTCGCGTCCGGTCGGCGCCAGGGCGAGCGCCGTGCACAATCCGGCGATCCCGGCCCCGATCACCAATACACGTTCGTGCATTTTCCTACTCAGGCTCCCCCGTTGCTGGACGGACTGTTCCCTAAGTTCCCTGGGGAGAGCCTAGCGGTGTCGTCAAATGGCGGGAAGCCTGAGTTTCGGAGTGGATGGCTACGACGGCTTCACGTCCGGTACGGTCTTCAACTTGCCGGTCTTGGCCTCGGCGATGGCTGCGCGCACAGCCGCCATATCGGCGCCAGGGACGATATGGTCGCCGATGATGAAGGCCGGCGTGCCTTCGATGGCCAGCGCCTGCGCCAGGGCCCGGGTGTCGGCGATATGCTTCTGGACGGCCTCGGAGGCGCCGGCCGCCTTCGCGGCGGCGGGGTCGACGCCAGCGGCGCGCAGATGACGGTCGATCGAGTTGGCGTCCAGGGCCTTCTCGGCCATGAAGGCTTCGAACAGCTTGAGGGTCTTAGGCTTGGCCGGTTCGGACAGGGCGACCTGGGCGGCCAGATTCGATTCGCCGCCAAAGATCGGAAATTCCTTGAACACAAAGCGGACGTCAGGGTTCTCGGCGATCAGCTTCAGGATCTCGGGGGCGCTGACCTTGCAGTAGCCGCAGCGGTAGTCGAAGAACTCGACGACGGTGATCTTACCGTCCGGATTGGCCACGAAGTCGCGCGGATCGCGTTCGAGCTGGGTGCGGTACTTGCCCAGCGAGGCCTTGGCGGCTTCGGCGACGGCTGCTTGCTTGTTCTCTTGCAGCTTCTGCACGGCCTCCTCGATCACCTCGGGATGGGCGAGCAGATAGGTGCGCACCTTCTGGCCGAAGTCGTCATCGGGCTTCTTCGCACAGGCGGTGAGCGGCAGGGCGAGAGCGGCGCAGAGCGCGAGAGCCGCGCGAGTGGTCATGGTCATGCAGGCCAAATAGGTGAGAAGTGGAGGTTTGCGAAGCGTCAGCGTGAGGAACGTGCCGCGATCGAGCCTTCGGAGGCAAGATCCTTGAGGTCGTCCTTGCTGGGCTTTGACGTCAAGACGATGTCCGTTGCGCGGCGCCATTCCGGCGTGTCCTTGTCGAGTTTCTCGCGGGCGCGCATGCCGAAGACGCGTGCTTGCTGGGGATCTCCGAGCGCGAAGAAGTACTCACCGGTGGCGAGGCGGGCCAAGCCCTCCTTGCCCTGCTTGTCATAAGCCTGGGCCAGGATCCGCCAGGCTGTGGCGTTGTCGTGTTCCTGGGTTAGCGCCTTGCGAAGCTCGCCGACGCCTTCCTCGACCTTCTTGTCGTCATCTAGTGCGATCAGGGTTTGGCCCAGATTGATGCGCAGCAGCGGCGCGTCCGGCTTCAACTCCACCGATTTGCGCTGGGGCATTTCGGCCTCCTTGGCGCGGCCGAACTCGAAGAGCACCTGACCTTTCAACTCCCAGAGGTAGGGATTGTCCGGTTGCTCGGTCAGCAGGGCGTCGATCAGCTTCAGCGCCTGGTCGGGCTGCTTCATCTGATAATAGGCGATCGCCCGCGCGTAGCGGGCCGGATAGGACGTGTCTTTTTCCGTGTACTTGGTGATCGCCACGGTCGGGTTCAGGAACCCGTCCAGCTTGGCCTTCATGATGTTGTGTTCGGCGATCGCCTCAGGCGTGTCGGGCGTATTGTAGTGAGCGTTTTCCTCGACCCGGTGACGCAGGGTTTCGATCCGCGACGACGACAGCGGGTGAGACCGGAAATAGGCGAAGCGCCGCGCTTCCTGGAAGACCTCCTGGTAGCGGAAGTTGTCAAAGAATTCGACGAGTCCCTTGCCCGACAGGCCGGCTCGCTCAAGCATAGCCGCGCCGGCCTGGTCGGCCCGGCTTTCCTGCTCGCGGCTAAAGCCCATGGCGCCCAAGGCGCCGAAATAGCTGGCGCTGCCGATCAGACCCGCGGCTCCTTCGCCCGAGCCGGCGAGCGCGGCCAGCACGCCCAGGCCCATGGTCAGCAGGAAAGGCCTCATGCCCGCCGCGGTCATCTCGCCCGAACGAGCGGAGTGCCCGGCGGCCAGGTGGCCGACCTCGTGGGCGATGACGCCCTGGAGCTGGTTGGGGTTCTCCGATTCCAGGATCAGGCCGGTGTAGACGCCCATCACGCTCGGACCGGCGAAGGCCTGCATGTCCTTGCCGCCGATCAGCAGGATTTCGATCGAGGACGAATCAATTCCGGCGGCTTTGAAGATCGGTTCGGAGTCCTTGCGCAGGATCTCCTCGATTTCGGTGTCGCGGATCAGGGCGACGCCGTCTTCGGCGCGAGCCGGAACCGGAGGCAGCGCAAGGCTTAGCGCTGCGACGGCGGCCATCGCGATTCGGGAGAACGAGCGGACAGGGGATACCATCCCAGATAACTCCAAGCGCCCCCACCCAAGCCCCATTAGAGAAACCTAGCGCGCTTCACGCGGAGTGGAAACCGGCGCGCGCACGCAGCCGGTTTCCGTTTCTCCGATGTGCGGTCTAGCCGCGACGCCACCAGCCCTTGCGGGCCGCGGGCGCCGGTTTGGAGGTGATCTCCGCCGGGTCGGGTTCGCGCACGACCGGCTCCGGAGCCGGAGCGGGCTCCGGCTCAGGCGCGGGTTCGGGCGCAACTTCAACGACCGGTTCGATCACCGGTTCGGCGACCACTTCAGCAGGAGCCGCCGCCGCTTCGGCCGCGGCCGCTTCAGCCGCGATAGAGGCCTTCGTGCGGCGAGCGCGGGGCTTCTTGGCGGGCGGAGCCTCGACAGCAACGACCGGTTCCGGCGCGGGCTCGGCTTCGGGCTCCGGCTGGGCTTCAACCTCGACAGCGACGTCCGCCACGGCTTCGGCGATGGCCTCGACCGACGTCTCGTCGCTCTCGCCCTTGCCACGGCCGCGACCACGGCGCGAACGAGCCTTTTTCGGCTTTTCCTCGACCTCGGGCAGTTCCACCCAGATGTCGCCGTCGTACTCCGGCTGAGCGCTTAGGACAGGCGAGGCAGCCGCAACTTCGGCGACGGGCGCCTCGTCATTGGCGGCGACCAGGGCGGGCGCGCGGGCCGCGGGGAAGTCCTCGGCCGGATCGTGCCAGACGAAGGGATCTTCGCCATACGGCACCCAGGGACGGGTCCAGGAGAAGATGTCGGTCGGGCGACCGTCGTCACGCATGCGGCGACCGCCACGGCGACCACGTCTGCGACGTCGGCCACCCTGGCCGTCGTCCTCGGTGTCGTCGGTACGAGCAGGTTCCTCATTGGCGGCGGCAGGCGCGCCGGCGAGCGCCGCTTCACGCGGTTCTCCGTCACGGCGCCCACGCCGACGACGGCGGCGGCCACGGCGTCCGCCGCGATCTTCGCTGTCGTCTTCGCTGTCCTGCAGGCGTTGCTCCGCCTGATCGTCGTCGGTGGCCTCGCGCTCGACCGCCTCTTCGTCTTCTTCTTCCTCTTCGAGTTCTTCCTCTTCCTCGTCGTAGGCCTCGTCGTCGAAGTCGTCGTCGACGGGAGCGTAGGCGTGGATCGGAGCACTGTGAGAAATCAGCGCATGTTCGGGCCGGGTCTCACTGGAGGTCCGCTCGATCTCATGGTCGGCGTGGGCCAGGGCGTCATCGATCGCGATCGTGATGAACAGGCCAAGCTTTTCGTGAACGCGGGCCAAGTGGCTGCGCTTTTCGTTGAGGATATAGAGGCCGACCGCGCGAGGAACCTTGAGGGTCGCCTCGCCGCCGCCCTTGAGGGCTTCGATCTCGACGGCGCGCAGGGCGGCCAGGGCGCTGGACTCGACCGAACGAACGCGGCCGGTGCCGGCGCAATGTTCGCAGACGTGGGTGGTGCCTTCCAGCACGCCCGAACGGCGGCGCTGGCGGCTGATTTCCATCAGGCCGAACGAACTGATCTTGCCCATCTGGATGCGGGCGCGGTCGTCCTTCAGCGAATCCTTCAGCTTCTTTTCGACGGCGCGGTTGTTCTTCGCCTCATCCATGTCGATGAAGTCGATGACGACCAGGCCGGCCAAGTCGCGCAGGCGGAGTTGGCGGGCGGTCTCTTCGGCCGCTTCCATATTGGTCTTGAGGGCGGTGGCCTCGATGTTCCGCTCGCGCGTGGCGCGGCCGGAGTTCACATCGACGGCGACCAAGGCCTCGGTCTGGTTGATGACCAGGTAGCCGCCGGAGCGCAGCGGAACGACGGGCGAATAGATCTGGCTGAGGTGGTCCTCGATCCGATGCTTGACGAACAGCGGCGTCGCCTCGCGGTACGGCTGCACCTTCTTGGCCTGTGACGGCATCAGCATGCGCATGAAGTCGCGGGCTTCCTTGAAGCCGGCTTCGCCCTCGACCCAGACCTCGTCGATGTCCTTGTCGTAGAGGTCGCGGATGGTGCGCTTCACCAGGTCCTCTTCCTCATAGATGAGGGCAGGGGCGACCGAGTGCAGGGTGGTCTCGCGGATATTCTCCCACAGGCGCAGCAGGTATTCGTAGTCGCGCTTGATCTCCGGCTTGGTGCGCTTGGCGCCGGCCGTGCGGACGATCAGGCCCATGCCTTCCGGCACGTCCAGGCTCTGCACGACGCCCTTGAGGCGCTTGCGGTCGGTGATCGTCGTGATCTTGCGGCTGATCCCGCCGCCACGGGCGGTGTTGGGCATGAGGACGCCGTAGCGGCCGGCCAGGGAAAGGTAGGTGGTCAGGGCCGCGCCCTTGTTGCCACGCTCTTCCTTGACGACCTGAACCAGCATGATCTGCCGGCGGCGGATCACTTCCTGGATCTTGTACTTCCGCATCAGCCGCCGGCGGCGCCGGGCGACTTCTTCTTCCATGACGTCGTCTTCGTCGGCGTCGTCGGCGTCTTCATCCTCGTCATCGGACGAGCGCGAGCGCGCCTCGTGATGATCGTCCTCGTCGTCGGCCTCGTCGCGCATCAGCGCTTCGCGGTCGGCGACCGGGATTTGGTAGTAGTCCGGGTGGATTTCGTTGAAAGCCAGGAAGCCGTGACGGTTTCCGCCGTACTCGATGAAGGCGGCCTGCAGCGACGGCTCAACGCGCGTCACCTTGGCGAGATAGATGTTGCCTCTTAGCTGCTTGCGGTTCTGGCTCTCGAAATCGAACTCTTCAACTCGGGATCCGTCGATCACCACGACACGCGTCTCTTCTGCGTGCGCGGCGTCGATGAGCATCTTCTTGGACATTAAATACGTCTCCGTGGCGCGCCGCGAACTCTCGGCTCGGGCGCCGCCGGTTTGTCAGGAGGGCGCGCACGCCACCGCTCATCGCGTTGTCGAAGCCGACAAGACGAGCGGTAGGCCGGAAGAGGGCTCGAGCGGCGCTGCCCATTAGTGTGTTCCCAGGCGCGCTCAACATTGGGCGCGGATCGGATGATGCGTTGGTCGCCACAGGGCGATTGGCCAACGCGAGCTGGTTGTCGCGCGGAAGGCGGCTTTGCGACGCAAAGCGCGCGCACTCCAGCGCGGGCGGACATTGCAACACTGAACGGAAAAAGGAAAGCCGCCGCACCAAGATCGAAAGTGTGAGGACGGGGTTAACCGTTTGTCCATGTCGCACGAAGCTATATGGGGATTAGGAACAGTTGAGTTTAGTGCGGGGCTGCGCGGAATGGGCGGCATCTTCAGGATAGGCAGAAAGAGCGTGCTGGCTTTGGTCGGCGCAGCTGTCGGCTGCCTGGCTGTTGTCGCCGGAGCTCAAGCTGCTGGTTCTGGCGCTGACGTTCTCAAGGTCCGCCTCGGCGGCGACCGCACCGAAACTCGCATCGTCATTGATCTAAGCCGCTCGGCCTCGGGCAAGGTCGCCTCGAACGGGGCCGAAGACCGCCGCGTGGTGGTGAACCTTCCTGGCGTGTCGATTGACGGCGGGTTGCAGGGCGGCGGCCTTGGCCTGGTGAAGGCCTGGGTGGTGGATGACGGTCCAGGCGGCGCGCGCCTGCGCCTCGACCTGGCGGCCGACGCCACCATCAAGCGCCGCTTCCTGCTGCCGCCGGCCGATGGCGTCAGCAACTATCGCTATGTCATCGACTTGGCGGCGAAGGCGCCGGCCGCGACCCAAGTGGCTCACTCGGAGCCAGCCGTCGCGCGGGCGGAGTCGAGTGTGGCCCGGTTCCTCTCGGCCCCCGTGCGCCCGACCAAGGCCGCCTTGCCGATGAAAAAGGTCATCGTCATCGACGCTGGCCATGGCGGCAAGGATCCCGGCGCTCGCGGCGCGGACGGCAACGAGAAAGATGTCACCCTGGCCGCGGCCAGGGCGCTGAAGTCTCAGCTTGAACGGACCGGCCGTTATAAGGTCGTGATGACTCGAGACACCGACGTCTATGTCGACCATGGCGTCCGCGTTCAAATCGCCCGGCGCGCCGACGCCGATCTCTTTATCTCCTTGCACGCCGATTCAGGCAGCGATCCCAGCCTGCGCGGGGCCAGCGTCTACACCCTGGCCGACCGCGCCATCGGGCGCTCGGCCAAGTTCGTCAGCAAGGACGACTGGTTCATGCAGGCCGGCAGCCATGGCGATAACGGCGTGTCGACCATCCTGCTGGACCTGACACAGCGCATGACCCGCAACCGCTCGGCGTCCTTCGCCGAGGTGCTGCTGAACCGGGTCAGCGATCACCAGCCGCTGCTCCGCCGCAGCCATCGCGAGGCCGGACTGGCCGTGCTGCTGGCGCCCGACGTGCCGGCGGTCCTGCTCGAGATGGGCTTCATCACCAACGCCGAGGACGAGGCGGTCCTGCGCGACCCCAGCCGGCGCAACCGGTTGATGAGCAGCGTCGGTGACGCCATCGACGACTACTTCGGCCAACCGACCAAGCTGGCGTCGCGCTAAGCTGTCGCAGGGCCGTTGGCGCCCGGCGCGATGCACGTTAGACCGAGGGCTCGGTTGGGGTTCACCCCCGCGGAGGTCGGCCAGTTTTGAATCCCCCGGGTAGATGGATCGCGATCGCGGGCGTAGCGGTGCTGAGCGCTATCGCTTTGGCCGGCTTCGCCACGGCGATCTATGCAGCCTGGCTGTTCCACGACATGCCCGATGCGGGCGATCTGGTGGATTATCGGCCGCCGACGGCCACGCGGGCCTATGCCTGGGACGGCGTGCTGATCGGTGAGTTCTCACGCGAGCGCCGAATCTACGTTCCCTACGACAATATTCCCCCGCAGTTGGCCCAGGCCTTCCTGGCGGCTGAAGACCGCAACTTCTTCTCGCACGGCGGCGTCGACGCCATGGGCCTGACGCGGGCCATGGCCAAGAACGTCCTGAACGCGATCAACGGCCGGCGCCTGGAAGGCGGTTCGACGATCACCCAACAGGTGGCCAAGAACGTCCTGTTGACCAGCGATGCGACCGTCGGCCGCAAGCTGAAAGAGGGCATCCTGGCTGGGCGTCTAGAGCAGACGCTGAACAAGGAGCAGATCCTCGAGCTCTATCTGAACGAGATCTGGCTGGGCTACCGGTCCTATGGGGTCGGGGCGGCCGCCTATAACTACTTCGGCAAGTCGATCACCGACCTGACCCTGGCCGAGGCGGCCTATCTGGCGGCGCTGCCGAAGGGCCCGGACAACTATCATCCGATGCGCCGCAAGCAGCAGGCGATGGCGCGTCGCAACTGGATCCTCGACGAGATGGCTGATCTCGGCTGGGTCACGCGCGCCGAGGCCGAAGCGGCCAAGCGCGAAGACCTGAAGGTCCAGAAGGCGCCGTCACGGGCCAAGTACCGCGACGCCGACTTCTTCGTCGAGGAAGTGCGCCGTCGTGGCTTGGCCACGCTGGGCCAGCGCCTCAACGAGGGCGGCTATTACATGCGCACCACCCTCGACCCGGAGCTGCAGACCGCAGCCCGAGTGGCGTTGATGAACGGTCTTGAGCAGTACGACCGCCGTCATGGCTGGCGCGGCGCGTGGGCGCGGGTGGAGACGGCGGACGGCTGGGAAGCGGTCGCCAAAAAGAAGACTCCGCCTTCGGAGCGTCGGGACTGGCGCGCGGCCCTGGTCACCGAGGCCTCGGGCGGCAATGTCCGGGTCAAGGTCGCCGAGGGCGGCGCGACCGGTTCGATCGTCAGCCAGGACGTGGCCTGGGCGCGTGCCGGCAAGGGACTGAAGTCCGGCGACCTGATCTTCGTGGAGCCGGCGCCGGGCGGCGGCTTCCGCCTGCGGCAGGTCCCGCAGGTCAACGGCGCACTGGTGGCGATGGAGCCGCATTCGGGCCGCGTGCTGGCGATGGTCGGCGGCTATTCCTTCTCGCTGTCGAGCTTCAACCGCGCGACCCAGGCGATGCGCCAGCCTGGCTCGGCCTTCAAGCCGATCGTCTACGCCACCGCGCTGGAGAACGGCTACACCCCGGCCAGCATCGTCATGGACTCGGCCATCACCCTGAAGGGCGCCCGCGCCGGCGAGACCTGGACGCCCGAAAACTACAATCGCAAATACTACGGCGCCCTGACCCTGCGCCGCGGCCTGGAGCTGTCGCGTAACGCGATGACGGTGCGGCTGGCGCAATCAGTCGGCATGACCAAGATCAGCGACCTCGCCGTGAGGCTGGGCGTGGTCAAGAAGATGGACAAGGTTCTGGCCATGGCGTTGGGGGCAGGGGAAACCACGCCGTTCAAGCTGACGGCGGCCTATGCCAGTTTCGTCAACGGCGGCCGGCGGATCGAGCCACACTTGATCGAACTGGTCCAGGACCGGAACGGCGAGACCATCTTCCGGGCCGACAAGCGCGATTGTCCGCGCTGCGACGTCGGATTCAATGGCGATGAGAGCCCCCGTATCCCGCCGGGCGGCGAGCAGGTGATGGATCCGATCACTGCCTATCAGGTCACCTCGATGCTGCAGGGCGTGGTGCAGCGGGGCACAGCGACCTCGGCCCTGGTGCTGAACCGGCCGGTCGGTGGCAAGACCGGCACCACCAACGAGTACCGCAGCGCCTGGTTCGTCGGCTTCACGCCGCAGATCGTGGCGGGGATCTTCGTGGGCTTCGACGACAATCGCAGCCTCGGCAATGGCGAGACGGGGACCACCGCCGCCGTTCCGATCTTCATCGAGTTCATGGCCGCGGCGACCAAGGACCTGCCCAAGGAAGAGTTCAAGGCGCCGAAGAACGCCAAGTTCGCCTATGTCCGCGGCATCCGCGAAGCCTTCCGGCCGGGCACCGAGCCGCGCGTGGCGGCCCCGGTCCTGAGCGGCGCGCCGTCGGAGGGGCCGGTTCCCTACAACCAGGCCTGGCCCGAAGGGAAACTCTCAACGCCCGGCGCGCCTCCGGCGCCGCCCAAAAAGTCGGATGAAATGAACGGCCTCTTCTAGACCCGAGCGACCCATCTGCGGGGAGGCCATTGTTTTCCGGCCCCCCGCGCGTTATCTGCCGCGACCCCAGAACACGTCTGGTTCGGAGATTCCCATGAGAGCGGATGTCGAGGCCTCCAAGGCCGACATCGAGCAGTCGATTGAACTGCTCAGGAGGCGACTTTGACTGGGAACCTTCCCTAAGAAAGCTCGACGAGCTGAACGCCCGCGTCGAGGACCCCACCCTGTGGGACAACGCCGCGGCGGCGCAGGCGATCAGTCGCGAACGCAGCAAGCTGGCGGCCCAGATCGAGGCCGTGCAGTCGCTTGAGCGTGATCTAGCCGACGCAGTAGGTTATGCGGAGATGGCTGACGAGGATGGCGACGAAGCCTCTCTCGATGAAGCTCGCGCTCAGCTCAAGAGTCTGAAGGACCGCGCCGCGCGCGCCGAGCTCGAGGCCTTGCTCTCGGGCGAGGCCGATGGCAACGACGCCTTCGTCGAAATCAACTCCGGCGCCGGCGGCACCGAGTCCAACGACTGGGCCGGCATGCTGCTGCGCATGTACAGCCGCTGGGCCAACGCCCACGGCATGAGCGTCGATTTCCTGGAAGAGACCCCGGGCGAACAGGCCGGGATCAAGTCGGTCACTTTGCAGGTCAAGGGCCCCAACGCCTATGGCTGGTTGAAGACCGAGGCCGGCGTTCACCGCCTGGTCCGGATTTCGCCCTACGACTCGGCGGCCAAGCGGCACACCAGCTTCGCCTCGGTCTGGGTCTATCCGGTGGTCGACGACACCATCGAGATCGAGATCAATCCGTCGGATGTGCGTACCGACACCTATCGCGCCTCGGGCGCGGGTGGTCAGCACATCAATAAGACCGACTCCGCTGTCCGCCTGACCCACATTCCGACCGGCGTGGCCGTGGCCTGCCAGTCCGGGCGTTCGCAGCACCAGAACCGCGAGGAAGCCTGGAAGATGCTACGCGCCCGGCTTTATGAGCTGGAATTGCAGAAGCGCGAAGCTGAGGCCCAGGCCCTGGAAGACCAGAAGACCGACATCGGCTGGGGCCACCAGATTCGCTCCTATGTCCTGCAGCCGTATCAGATGGTGAAGGACCTGCGGACCGAGGTGGAGACCTCCGATACCCAAGGGGTGCTGGACGGCGATTTGGATGCCTTCATGGGGGCGTCCCTGGCTCAGCGGGTCGGGGTCACCCGCGAGGCCGGCGCGTAGGGCGACATTGCTTTTGCGACCTACGTGGCGTTCTGATCGGTCAGGCTGACAGAACACGGGTGCGATATGCAACGGGTCCATTGCGAGTGGGGGCTCAGCGGCGTTGAAGTTCTGCGCGATCACGCTGCTGTGATGGTGATCGTCGATGTCCTGTCCTTCTCGACCGCCGTGGATGTGGCGGTCCATCGCCATGCGCGCATTCATCCGTTTCCCTATGGCGATGAGGATGCGTCCCGCGCCGAGGCTGAACGGCTGGGGGTTCGGCTGGCGGCGAGCCGTAGCGCCGGTGGGCAACTGAGCCTATCGCCCGCAAGCCTGATGAAGCTGAATCCCGGCGAGCGCCTGCTGCTGCCGTCGCCCAACGGGTCGCGGCTGTCGCTGGCCTGCGGCAGGGCCAGCGTCCTGGCTGGGTGCCTGCGCAACGCCAAGGCGGTCGCCGCCAAGGCCCTCGCCCTGGCCGACGGCGGACAGATCGCGGTGATCCCGGCCGGTGAACGCTGGCCTGACGGAAGCCTGCGTCCGGCTATCGAGGACCTATTGGGGGCAGGGGCGGTTATCGCGGCCTTGGGTCTGACGGGGGACCCTGAGGCGGAGGTTGCGCGCGACGCGTTCCTGAGCGCCGAGCCGCATCTGGCCCACACCCTGCGCGGATGCCGCTCAGGCCAGGAACTGATCGAGCGTGAACACGCCATGGACGTCGAGATCGCGCTGGACCTCAACTCCAGCCACTGCGCGCCGATGCTGAAGAACGGCGCCTACGAGAACGCCGCCTAGAGCGTTCTAGGCGGTCTTGGCTTCGTCGGGAGCGCCCAGGGCGACCGGGACGGGGCGCTGGAACTTCAGGCTTCGGCCCTGGAAGAAGGCCCCAGTCTCGACCGAGAGCTGTTCGTGGGTGATGTCGCCGTCAACATAGGCGGTCCCGTGGAGACGCACCTGCTTGGCGGTCAGCGTGCCGATGATGCGGCCGCGAGCCTCGACGGTCTCGGCATGGATCGCGCCTTCGATATGGCCGGTCTCACCGATCGTCAGGTGGCCGATGCGGACATCGCCGCGGATCACGCCGTCGACATGCAGATCGCCTTCACCGGCGATGCTGCCTTCGATGGTGATGTCTTCGCTGATCAGGGAGGCCGGGCGGGGCGTCTTGCGGGCCGGATCGCTGGACTGTGCCGACAGGGACGCGTCGGGCTTCACGGAAGCCTTTTCGGGCTTAGCCGTTTTGGAGAACATGATCGCCAGCCTTTATGAACCGATTGGGGTTCTGGGCTCGACCGTTCACCCAGACCTCATAGTGCAGGTGCGGCCCGGTGGAGCGCCCTGTGGAGCCCATCGCGCCCACGCGCTGACCGACCGCGATGCGCTGGCCTGGCTGTACGGCGATGCCGTTCAGGTGGGCGTAGCGGGTCTTGAAGCCGCGGCCGTGGTCAACCTCGACCGTGTTGCCATAGCCGGAACGAACGCCGGTGAACGAGACGATGCCCGGCGCGGTCGAATAGATCGGCGTATTGGCCGCCCCGGCGAAGTCGAGACCGGAGTGGAAGGCGGGGCGACGCGTGAAGGGGTCGAAGCGGACGCCAAAGCTGCTGGTCTGCGGGGTCAGGGTGGTCGGCCGGGCGAAGGGCAGCTTGGTGGCCGCCTCGGCCAGGGAGCCGGCCTCGGACAGATTGGTCGCGGCGTGTTGGATGCGCTCGGCGAAGCCCTCATCCACGTCGAGGACGGCGGCGAGGGCGCGCGGGTCCCGGGCTTCGATCAGCGGGCCGCCAAGCGAGCCTGACTTGGGCATGTAGGTCGAGGGGGTCAGGCCCGCGAGACGGAACGCCAGGCGCAGCCGGTCGGCGCGGGTCTTGGCGAAATCGTCGGCGGCGTCGATCAGGCGTTCCTGTCCGGCGCGGACCATTTCGATACGGCGCAGCGGGCTGGCGTCGGCCGGGGCGTTGGTGGCCTTCTCGATGGCCGGGGTCAGGGCGGCGGTGGCGCCAGGCTGACCCTTGAGTTCGGTCAGCAGCATGGCGAGCGCGGCGTGGCGGCGCTCGACCGTGACGGCCAAGGCGTCCACGCCGCCTTCATTGGCGTTGAGTTGAGCCACGGCGCTGTTGAGGCGGGCCTCGCGGTCGGCCACCAGACGCTCGGACTTGGCCTGCATGCGGGCCAGTTCCTGGTCGTGGCCCGACAGGGCCATGGCGTTGACCATCATCGCCGCCGTGCTGACACCCATCCAGAGAGCGCCGGCCGCGACGCCGCCGGCGATCACCATTTGACGGCCGGACGTGAGGACAAACGAGCGCATTTCTCCGCCGGAACGGACGTAGAGATGCCTCTCAGGGAATAGCTCTTCGAGCGATCGGCGGAGGCGCGCGAAGCGTGTCATGCTCACCGTATCGGTTACGGAACTAAAGGTGCCGCGGATATGCGATGAGTTTTGGATAACGCGCAAGGCCAAACGCGCTGCAACGTGTGCGAGCGGAGGCGCTTTCAAGTATCGACGTGTTTGGTTAACGAGACCCGAACGGCCCCGCTAGATAGGGCGTGGCTTTGGGATCGCGCCAATCACAGATCGCAACACGTCGCGACAAATCTACAACAGGAACGCGTAGTCCGAGGTTCCGCTGGAGGCGACTATTGGGGGCGTCTGCGGCGACCGGCCGCAGGCCCCAACGCTTAAGCTTGCAAGGCCTGGGCGGCTTTCAGCACCTCGGCGGCGTGGCCTGGAACCTTCACCTTGCGCCAGACCCGGGCCAGCTTGCCCTCGGCGTCGATCAGGTAGGTGGAGCGCTCGATGCCCATGTACTTGCGGCCGTACATGTTCTTCTCGACCCAGGCGCCGTAGCGCTCGATCATCGCGCCTTCGGGGTCCGAAGCCAGCGGAACCGAGAGGGCGTACTTGGCTGTAAACTTCGCGTGACTGGCGACGCTGTCCTTGGAAACGCCGAGCAGGGCGACGCCGGCCGTGGCGAAGTCGGCGGCCAGGGCGGTGAACTCCTGGGCCTCCTTGGTGCAGCCGGAGGTGTCGTCCTTCGGATAGAAGTAGACCACCAACGCCTTGCCCTTGAAGTCGGCGAGCTTCAGCGGGCCGTTGGCGCCGGCCAGTTCGAAGTCGGGCGCGGGAGCGCCTGGAGCTAGTTCGGACATTGGCTTGTCTCCCGGGTGCTGAACCTCGCCAAGTTCGTCATCACCGGGCTTGTCCCGGTGATCCATAGACACAAGGCGGGGGAGGCTATCTCGAATATCGGTGTTTATGGATGGCCGGGACAAGCCCGGCCATGACGATAGTGGAAGACGGTCAGACGGGCTTCACCAGAACGATCTTCTTCTTGCCAGCCGCCAGCTTCACGACGCCGTCGACCAGATCGGCCGAGGTGATCGTGCGATTGGCGTCTGCCTCGGCGGCGTCGTTGACGCGTAGACCACCGCCCTGGGCCAGACGCCTGGCCTCGCCGCGCGAAGCGGCTAGGCCAGCGTCGGTCGCCAAGGCCGCGAGGATGACGCCGGCCTCAAGGTCGGCCGCCGCGATCTCGAAGGTGGGCATGTCGCCGGAGACGCTGCCGACCTCAAAGGCGACGCGAGCGGCCTCGGCGGCGGCGTGGGCCGCTTCCTCGCCGTGCAGCATCCGCGTGGCCTCGTTGGCCAGCACCTTCTTGGCCTCGTTGATGTCGGCGCCCTGCATGGCCTCGTAGCGGGCGATGTCCTCCATCGACAGGTCGGTGAACAGCTTCATGAAGCGGCCGACGTCGGCGTCCTCGGTGTTCCGCCAGAACTGCCAGTAGTCGTAGGGGCTGCGCATGTCGGCGTTCAGCCAGACCGCGCCGCCGACCGTCTTGCCCATCTTTTGGCCCGAGGCCGTGGAGAGCAGGGGGGTGGTCAGGCCGAACGACGGCTTTTGATCGACGCGGCGGATCAGCTCGACGCCGTTGATGATGTTCCCCCACTGGTCCGAGCCGCCCATTTGCAGGACGCAGCCGTGAGTACGCTCCAACTCCAGGAAGTCCGTGGCCTGCATCAGCATGTAGTTGAACTCGAGGAACGTCATCGGCTGCTCGCGCTCGAGGCGCAGCTTGACGCTGTCGAAGGTCAGCATCCGGTTGATCGTGAAGTGGACGCCGTAGTCGCGCAGGAACTGCACGTAGCCGAGCTTGTCCAGCCATTCGGCGTTGTCGACCATGACCGCGTCGGTCGGGCCGTCGCCGAACGTCAGGAAGCGCGCGAAGCTGACCTTCATGCTGTCGATGTTGGCCTTGATCTGCTCATCGGTGAGCAGCGGGCGCTGGGTGTCCTTGAAGGTCGGGTCGCCGACCTTGGTGGTCCCGCCACCCATCAGCACGATCGGCTTGTGGCCGGCCTGCTGCAGCCGGCGCAGCATCATGATCTGGATCATGTGGCCGACGTGCAGGCTGGAGGCGGTGGCGTCGAAGCCGATGTAGGCGGTAATCGGCCCCTTGCCCGCAGCCTCGTCCAGTTCCACCGGATGGGTGATCTGATGGATATAGCCACGCTCCTGCATAGTTTGCAGGAACGAGGACTTGTACGGCTGAACAGCGGACATGGGACGGTCTTCTAACGGCTGGGATTCTATGGGGCGCTGTAACACGCTGGCATCGGAATTTTCGAGGGACATCTGACAGGCTCCTGATCGGCGGAAGGCCGGAAACCGTCAATTTGCTGAAGATGCGGCGCCGACCTTGAAGGGGTGGCGCAAGGGATCGTTCCGCGCCTGCTCTAGGGCAGGGGGTAATAGCGGCCGGCGATGGTGGCGCGGGTGATCATGCGACTAGCTACGGCGCGTAGCTCGTGGCAGTCAAGCTCCATGCGAGTTCTCGGGTTCATGACCGGCACCTCCCTCGACGCCTGCGACATGGCGATCCTGGAGACTGACGGAGAAACGATTTCGGCTTTCGGACCGGCCGGAGACCGCAAGCTCACCGAGGCGGTTCGCGACATCGCCTTGGCCGCGACTCGCGAGGCGTTGCAGTGGGAGCGTGGCGCGCCCGAGCCGGCGATCTTCCAGGAAGCTGCCCTCGCCGTCGCTCGCGAGCATTTCGAGGCGGCCGAAGGCTTCCTGGCCGAGCATGGGCTGACCTGGGCGCAAATCGACCTGATCGGCATGCACGGTCAGACCGTGCTGCACGAGCGCCCGCAAGAGGGCCGCGTCGGCCGCACGGTGCAATTGGGCGACGCCCAGTGGCTGACGGGCGCCACCGGGGTGCCGGTCGCCTACGATTTCCGCACCGCCGACGTGGCGGCGGGCGGGGAGGGCGCGCCGCTCGCCCCGATCTATCATCTGGCCCGCGCCAGGGCCTCGGGCCTCTCCGCGCCTCTGGCGGTGCTGAATGTCGGCGGGGTGGCCAATGTCACCTTTTGGGCTGGCGGCGATGAGATCGCGGCCTTCGACACCGGCCCCGGCAACGGCATGATCGACCTGCTGATCCAGGATCGCGGCGCTGGTCGCTACGACGCCGGCGGTCGCTACGCCAGCGTTGGACAGGTGGACGAGGGCGTGCTGCGCGGCCTGCTAGGCCATCCATATTTCCAGGCCCCGCCGCCCAAGTCGCTGGACCGGTACGACTTCTCGCTCACCTCGCTGGAGCACCTGAAACTCGAGGACGCCGCCGCGACCCTGGTGGCGTTCACGGCCGAAGCCCTGAAGCTCGGCTTCGACATGATGGGCGGCGCGCCCACCGAGCTCGTGGTCTGCGGCGGCGGACGGCACAATCCGCAGATCATGAAGGCCTTCGCCGAGCGGCTGAGCGTGCCGGTGACGACCGCCGAGGATCACGGCTGGCGCGGCGACGCGATCGAGGCCGAGGCCTTCGCCTATCTGGCGGCCCGGACGGTCCGGGGACTGCCGATCTCATTTCCCAAGACCACGGGCGCCCCGGCGCCCATGACCGGCGGGCGCATCGCCCGTCCGACGATCTAAAGCAGGAGCAAATATGTCCAAGGCGGTTTGGTTCGCGGGTGTCGCCGCGGCGTTGGTGATGGCGGGTTCGGCCCAGGCGCAGGACGCGCCGGCTCAGGTTCCGGCGGCCAAGGCCTATGACGCCGCTGTGTTCGCCAAGGCCAAGGCGCTGCAGCCCAAGGTCATCGCCTGGCGCCGCGACCTGCATGAGCACCCCGAGCTTAGCAACAGCGAGGTCCGCACCGCCAAGGTCGTCGCCGACCATCTGCGCGCCCTGGGCATGGAAGTGCGCACTGGCGTCGGCAAGACCGGCGTGGTCGGCATCCTGAAGGGTGGCAAGCCTGGCAAGGTCGTGGCGCTGCGCGCCGACATGGACGCCCTGCCGGTCGCCGAACAGACAGGTCTGCCGTTCGCCTCGAAGGTCACCGCGCAATACAACGGCCAGACCGTGCCCGTGATGCATGCCTGCGGCCACGACAGCCACGTCGCCATCCTGATGGGCACGGCCGAGATCCTGGCGGGCATGAAGGACCAGATCGAGGGCACGGTGGTCTTCATCTTCCAGCCCGCCGAGGAAGGCCCGCCGATGGGCGAGGAGGGCGGCGCGCCGCTGATGGTCAAGGAAGGCGTGCTGAAGAGTCCCAAGGTGGACGCGATCTTCGGCCTCCATGTCTTCCCGGGTCCCGTCGGAGCCATCGTCTGGCGTCCTGGCCCGATGATGGCCGCCTCGGACCGCTATGAAATCCAATTGAAGGGCCGGCAGGCCCACGGCTCCACCCCCTGGGTCGGGATCGACATGGCCTCGCTGACCGCCGACATCGTCACCGCCTTCAACCAGATCGCCGCGCGTCAGGTGAACGTGTCGAAGACGCCGACCGTGTTGACCGTCGCCACCCTGCACGGCGGGCTGCGCTACAACATCATCCCTGAAGACCTGACCATGTCCGGCACCCTGCGGACCTTCGATCCGGGCATGCGCACCGACGTCATCGCCCGCGCCGAAAAGGCCGTGACTTCGATCTCCGAGCGCTATGGCGCGACCGCGAAGTTCAACTGGGGCACGCCCAACCCGGTCACCGACAACAATCGCGGCCTGACTGCGCAGATGAAGCCGACCCTGGCCCGCGCGGCCCAAGGCCAGGTCAAGGACGACATCGACTTCATCATGGGTGCGGAGGACTTCTCCTACTTCCAAAAGGAGATCCCAGGCTTCTTCTACCACCTGGGCGTCGGCAACCCGAAGGGCGCCAACCACTCGCCGTTCTTCGACGTCGATGAGCGCGCGATGGAAACCGGCGTGCGGGCCCAGGCCCTGATGGCGCTCGACTACCTGAAGTCGGGGAGCTGACAGTAAAAAGCCGAGGCCGGCGGTGGCCGGCCTCGGCTTTGATCCCCTTGGGGATGAGACTTGCTGACTAGATCGGGTCGGCTTCGATCCGCTTGTCGAGATAGCTGCCGACGCGACGTTCGACTTCCGGCAGATGCTCGGCCCAGAAGTGGGTGGCGCCGTCGACGACCTCATGGTCGATGATGATGCCCTTCTGGGTGCGCAGCTTGGAGACCACGCGCTCGACCTCGACGGGCGGAACCACGGTGTCGGCGCCGCCGTGCAGGATCAGACCCGAGGCCGGGCAGGGCGCTAGGAAGCTGAAGTCGTACATATTGGTCGGCGGCGAGACCGAGATGAAGCCGTCCGTTTCAGGGCGACGCATCAAGAGCTGCATGCCGATCCAGGCGCCGAACGAGTAGCCGGCGACCCAGCACTGCGAGGCGGCCGGGTTGTTGGTCTGCAACCAATCGAGAGCCGTGGCGGCGTCCGCCAACTCGCCGATGCCGGAATCGAACTCACCCTGGCTGCGACCGACGCCGCGGAAATTGAACCGCAAGGTCGAGAAGCCGCGTTTCATGAACAGGTGGAAAAGCTGCACCGCCACCGGGTGGTTCATCTGCCCGCCGGCTTTCGGGTGCGGATGCAGGATCAGCGCGATGGGCGCCGTCTCGCTCTTGCCCGGGGTGTACCGGCCTTCAATCCGCCCGGCCGCACCGGTCAGAACCACTTCTGGCATGCTATTCCTCTCAGCAGGCGTAGCGTCTAATACTTGACTAACGCGCTTGGTCTTCCTAGATCGCGACCGTCGGCCAGTTCCGGCGACAAGCCCCGTGCAAGCCGGGGCCTGTACCATACGGGCCGCGCCAAAAGCTCGAAAAAAAGCACTGAGGCTATACGGAGCGATATGCGCCTTTCGACCAAGGGACGATATGCGGTGATGGCCATGGCCGATCTCGCGCGCCGTCAGGCCGCGTTGGCCGAGGGCGATCGCGCCGTGACCCTGGCCGAAATCGCCGCCCGTCAGCAAATTTCGCTCTCCTATCTCGAGCAACTGTTCGCCCGTCTGCGCCGTCGCGGCCTGGTCAAGAGCTTGCGTGGACCCGGCGGCGGCTATCGCCTGGCCCGTGAGGCCGTGAACACCAACATCGCCGACATCGTGATGGCGGTGGATGAGCCGTTGCGCGCCACCCGCTGCGGCAAGAGCAAGGGCTGCATGCTCAAGGGCGAGCGCTGCATGACCCATGATCTCTGGGAAGAGATGGGCCGTCAGCTCGAAACCTATCTCGCTTCGGTTTCGCTTGAGGATCTCGTGAGCGGACGCTTGTCCGACCCCGAGTCGAGGGCGGCATGAGCGGCATTTATCTCGACTACAACGCCACCGCGCCGATCCGCCCCGAGGCGGTCGAGGCCATGACGCAGGCCTTCGCGGTGGGCGGCAATCCGTCGTCCGTGCATGCGGCCGGGCGCTCGGCCCGCGCGATCGTCGAACATGCCCGCAACGAAGTCGCCGCCCTGGTCGGTGGTCCGGCTTCGACCGTGATCTTCACGTCGGGCGGCACCGAGGCCAACGCCCTGGCTATCGAGAGCGCGGTCGCCACCGGCTCCAAGCGCCTGATCGTCAGCGCCATCGAGCATGACAGCGTGCTGGAAAGCGCCAAGGCCAGCGGCGCGGCGGTGGAATACCTGCCGGTCAACGCCGACGGCCGCGCTGATCTGGACTGGCTGGCCGCGCGGCTCGCCGCCTGGGACGCCGCCGACGGCCGAGCGTTCGTGGCCCTGATGCTGGCCAACAACGAGACCGGCGTCATCCAGCCGGTTCGTGAAGCCTCCGAGATCGTGCGCGCCGCCGAGGGCTGGCTGCACGTCGACGCCATCCAGGCGGCAGGCAAGATGATCACTGACAGTCGCGCGCTAGGCGCCGACACCCTGGCCGTCTCGGCCCACAAGCTGGGCGGGCCGCAAGGGGTGGGGGCGCTGACCTTCGGGCCCCGCGCCACCATGGTGCGTCGCCAGCACGGCGGCGGGCAGGAACGTGGCCGTCGGGCCGGAACCGAGAACGTCGCCGGCATCGCTGGCTTCGGCGCCGCGGCCATGGCCTCGCTCCGTGACAAGGATACTCACGCCGCCTGGCGCGACGCCGCCGCCGAACGCCTCAAGGCGCAAGGCGCGCTGGTGATCGGCGAGGACGCCGCCCGTCTCCCCAACACCCTTTGTGTCGCGGCCGCCGGCTACGGCGCCGAACTTCAGGTGATGGCCCTGGACCTGGCTGGGATCATGATCAGCGCCGGCTCGGCCTGCTCGTCGGGCAAGGTGAAGGCGAGCCATGTGCTCACCGCCATGGGCCTGGACGACCTGGCGAACTGCGCCATCCGCGTCTCTGGAGGGTGGGCGACCACCGAGCAGGATTGGGCGGCCTTCGCCGCCGCCTGGGAACAAGTTCATTCCCGTCACGCCGCGCGTCACCGCGCGCCGGCGGCGTGAGGAGTTAGAGTAATGGCAGCCGTCAAACAAACCGTCGAACATGTCGAAAGCCTCGAGAAGTACAAGCACGGCTTCGTCACCGACATCGAGCAGGACTTCGCCCCCAAGGGCCTGTCCCCGGACATCGTGCGCTTCATCTCGGCCAAGAAGAACGAGCCGGCGTGGATGCTGGAATACCGGCTGGACGCCTATGAGCGTTGGCTGGCGATGGAAGAGCCGGAGTGGGCCAAGGTCTACTTCCCGCGCATCGACTACCAGGACAGCTACTACTACGCCGCGCCCAAGGAAAAGGTCGGCCCGGCCAGCCTGGACGAGGTCGATCCCGACATCTTGGCGACCTATGCCAAGCTGGGCATTCCGCTACGCGAGCAGGAAGTGCTGGCTGGCGTGAAAGGCGCGCCGCGCTATGCGGTCGATGCGGTGTTCGACAGCGTCTCGGTGGTCACCACCTTCAAGAAGGAGCTGGCCGAGGCCGGGGTGATCTTCTGCTCCATGAGCGAG
>NZ_JAURWM010000082.1 GCF_030654915.1 Phenylobacterium sp.
CCCACCCGGCCCCGGCTCTCGGGCCTCAGCTGGCAGACGTGGAAGGTGAAGCCGTCCTTCTGCACCTGAACCTTGCCGTGCTCCTGCATGATGGCCAGCACGCAGTGAACCTGCAGGTCGGGACGGTCGAGGTCCGGCCGCGACTTCAGGAATGCGCCTGATTCCAGGAACTGCTGGCGGCCCATGCCCTTGCCGAAGAAGGCGTAGTTCATGCCGATCATCAGGGTCTTCACGATCCCCTTGCGCAGCGAGAAGGCGGTGATCGGCTGCGGGCACTCCCAGGACATCGTGACGTCCAGGTGATCCTGCAGATTGGCGCCGACGCCCTTCAGCGCCTTGACCACCGGAATGCCGAACTTCGCCAGTTCCTCCGGATCGCCGATGCCCGAGAGCTGCAGGATGTGCGGGGACTGCACCGCGCCCGCCGACAGCAGCACTTCCTTATCGGCGTTGACGACGTGCTTGGTCTTGGTCTTGTCGTCGACGTACTCGACCCCGGTCGCCCGGCCGTTCTCGACGATGATGCGGGTGGTCCGCGCGCCGGTCAAGCAGGTCAGGTTCGGACGGCCCATAGCCGGATGCAGATAGGCGCGCGCCGCGCTCCACCGCTGTCCGTCGCGGATCGTCAGCTGGTACGGGCCCCAGCCCTCTTGCTGGAAACCATTGAAATCATTGGTGACGGCGTGGCCGGCCTGACGGCCCGCCTCGATGGTCGCCTTGTAGATCGGGTTGGGCGTCGAAGCCTTGGAGACATAGAGCGGACCTTCGCCGCCATGCCAGTCGTCGCCGCCGCCTTCCAGGGTCTCCGAGCGCTTGAAGTACGGCAGCACATCCCGATAGGACCAGCCTTGCAGGCCCATCTGGCGCCACTGGTCATAATCGCGTGCGTGGCCACGGATGTAGATCATGCCGTTGATCGACGACGATCCGCCCCAGCCCTTGCCTCGCGGCCACCACAGCTTGCGGTTCTCGAGGTTGGGCTCTTCTTCAGTCCAGAAGCCCCAGTTGTAGGCGCCCTGCTTGGCGATCAACGTGCCGACCCCTGCCGGCATCTTGACCATCAGCGAACTGTCCTTGCCGCCGGCTTCCAGCAGCAGAACCTTGACCTGCGGGTCCTCAGTCAACCGGTTCGCGAGTACGCACCCGGCGGAGCCTGCGCCAATGATGACGTAGTCGTAGCGATCCATGCGTTTCCGTCCCTAAACACTGTTAAGTTTGCGGCACCCTGGCCCAAGCTCCCCCCAGAGACAAGGCGGCTAGGTCGGCTTTTTTGAGCGCCGTTACGTCAACTGCGGCGAGAATACGCAGTCACGCCCTCAGGTCGATAACTGGGATAGCGGATTTCCCGTAGGCGATGTGACACCACTCGTGACAGTCTGACCGTCCGCATCTTCCAAAGACTTTGCGAGACTCGATGAGCGCCCAGCAGATGGCCTCGGCGGTGGGGGAGCCCGGCGACCGCCAGCGCCTGAACGCCGAGATCTTCGCCATACTTGTCGTGGGCGGCGCGGTTCTCGCTTCCGCGGTTCTGGGCATTTTGCTTCGCCCGGTCGGGAACCTCAGCGCGTTCTGGCCGGCCAACGCCGTGCTGCTGGGCCTGTTGGTCAGGTTCCCACGGCTCGCCCGGATCGGCGCCTGGGCCGCTGCGACGCTCGCGTTCGTGGTGGCTGACGCCTCGACGGGCAGCAGCTGGACCAAGGCTGTGCTGCTCACCCTGTGCAACATGGTCGGAATAGCGACCGCCTACCTCCTGATGGCGCGGCTCGCCCCCAAGGACCGGCTGCTGGAGCGACCATCTTCGCTGGTCGCGGTCATGATGATCGTTCTGGTGGCCTCGACAGTCACCAGCATCTTCGGCGGCGCGGTCAACGTGGTGCTGTTCCACGGCGGCGTGGCGCGCGGCTTCTTCATCTGGCTCGCGACCGAGCTCGCCAACTACATCGTCATTCTTCCGATCGTCCTGACCTTCCCCGGCCCAGCCGCTCTCAAGCGGAAGCTGGACAGCATCGCGCGCACCCCGCCCAAGCTGAGCGCCGCGGCGCCGTTCATCACCTATCTGGTCTGCCTGGCCATGGTGCCAATCGTCGGCGGTCCAGGCGCGCTGGCCTTCCCGGTGCCCAGCCTGCTGTGGTGCGCCCTGACCTATGGGCTGGCCGCCTCGGCGCTGCTGACGCTGTCGTTCGCCGTCTGGACTCTGGTCATCCTGTCGATGACCACGGCCAGCCTCACCCATCTATCTGGCCTTGAACTGGTGTCACTAAGGCTTGGGGTGATGCTCGTGGCGCTCGCGCCGATCACCGTGGCCAGCGTCATGGCCGAGCGCAACGCGCTACTGGCCGAGGCCACCGCCGCCCGCAAGGCCGCCGAGGACGCCATGGCCGCCCGCACCTTGCTGCTCGCCACCATGGCCCACGAGTTGCGCTCGCCGCTGACCGCCATCGTCGGCTTCTCCAGCATGATGGCCAGGCAGACCTACGGCCCGGTCGGCCACGCCAAGTACCTCGACTACGCTCAGTCCATCGAACTGGCTGGATCGCACCTCAGCGAACTGGTCACCGACCTTCTCGACACCGCCAAGGTCGAGGCTGGAAAGATCGAACTCGCCCCCGCCGTGGTCTCAAGCCGCGACATCGTCGAGCAATCCTTGCGTCTGGTCCGCGGTTTGGCGGTCGAGGCGGAGGTCAGCCTGACGATGGAGCCTGGCGACTGGCCCCAGGTTCACGCCGACCCTCGGGCGGTCAAGCAGGTGCTGATCAACCTGCTTTCTAACGCGGTGAAGTTCTCACCGCGGGCTGGGAGGGTGGAGATCGCCTGCGCCAGCCAGGCTGGTCGCCTAGTCATCAGCGTAAAGGACTTTGGCCGGGGGATCGCCGAGGAGGAACTCGCACTGATCGGACGTCCGTTCGTCCAGATCGGCGACCCGGCATTCCGTCGGCAGGGCTCAGGCCTGGGGCTGGCGCTATCGCGGGAACTGGTCGAACGACATGGCGGGCGGCTGCGGCTGGAGAGCAACCTGGGGCAAGGCGCCATCGCACGTTTCGATCTGCCCCTGAGCGGCTAGCTCAGCCACCCGGACGCCGGAACTCCATGATCCAGTTGGTCTCCCAGGACTCTCCTCCGTCATAGGAAAACGCCTGACTCCACCTGGGACTGTCGGTGTCGGTGCGGCTCCAGTCGAACAGCACCTTCACCGGCCGCTCCCCGTCCATGTCGTCTCCGGCGAACATGCCCTGCCCATTCGTGAAGCGGCCATAGACTGGCGGCTGCAGCAGGCCGTCATCGGAATTGATCCAGTAGATCGCCCACTCGTCCTTAGCGCGATTGTAGAGCCGCAGCGTCATCCCCTTGAACCCCTTGGTCGGAAAGTCGCTTTCATCGATCGAGACCATCCCGCCCATCAGCAGTTGGGCGGTTTCCATCTAGGGGAAGGTCTCCCAATCGTCGGAGCCGACACCGCGCTGGACGAGCCGCCGGTTCGTCACCTCCCAGGCGCCGTGATTGAAATCGAAATCGTGAACCGAGGTCATTGGCCGCTCTCCCTGCCGTTGCACGAAGCGATTCCTTAGCCCTACTGACAGCACCATGTCAGTAGGGTTTGACGCCCGTCACGGTTATCCAGGACCCAACTCCGCCGATCTTCATGTTATGGAGACGGTGGTTGGGCGAAGGTCCACGCTCATGCTGGATGGTGGCGCAGCCGTTGAGCCACCCGGAACCCTACCAATTCCAATAGACGATCGAGCTCGCACCGATGTTGGGTCAATACTCTCTCCCCTTCCTAGCCTTCTGCATCCTCGCGCTTCTGGTCTGGTCACTGCTAGCTGAACGCAGGCAGGACAAGCGAGAGGAAAAGGCACGCAAGGCCGACGCCACCAGGGAGCGGCTGAACCAAAGGCCGGAACGGAAGGTCTCCACAAAGCGCTAACGGCGCATGGCGGCC
>NZ_JAURWM010000087.1 GCF_030654915.1 Phenylobacterium sp.
CTTGCGAGACCTGCGGGCGCGGGGCGTGACGCCGAGCGACCTGCGACGGGAGATGGGCTTTGACTGAGCTGACGGCCGTTCGCGACACCAGCCACGCCAAGGCCCTGGCCGTGCTGGTCGCTGGCGCGGCGATCATCGGCCTGGCGCCGATCCTGGTGCGGCTGGCCGACGCCGGTCCGGCGGCGATCGGGTTCTGGCGCGTCACCTTCGCCATGCCCTTGCTCGCACTGATCGCGCTGCGGACCGATGGCGGCGTGGGCCGGCCCTCCAAGTTCGCGCTGTGGGCTGGAGCGGCCTTCGCCTGCGACCTCGGCTTTTGGCACTACAGCATCCACTTCACCTCTGTCGCCAACGCCACGGTGCTGACCAACCTGACCCCCGTGGTGGTCACCGCGGTCGCTTGGATCTTCCTAAAGCAGCGCCCGGCCAAGCTGTTCGTCGCCGCCGTGGGCCTGGCGGTCGCCGGTGCCTGGATGATGGCGGTCGGCCGCGGCGAACACGCGGCCGGCGCCAACCCGCCGCTGGGCGACGCGCTCGCCCTGACCACGGCGGTCTGGTACGCGCTCTACTTCCTGGCCATCAGCGCAGCCCGGCGCAGCGTCGGCGCCACGCGGGTCATGTTCTGGTCAGGCGTGACCAGCGCGCCGCTGTTGCTCGCCGCCGCCCTGGTTCTCGGCGAGGACATCTTCCCCATCACCGCCGGCGGCTGGGCCGCGGTCCTGGCGCTCGGCGTCATGCACGTTGCCGGCCAAGGCTCGATCGCCTGGGCGCTCGGCCGGCTGCCGGCCGCCACCGCCTCGGTCGTGGTGCTTGTCCAGCCGGTGGTCGCCGCCATTCTCGGCTGGCTGCTGTTCGCCGAAGCCCTCGGCCCAATCCAGGCGCTGGGCGCGGCCATCGCGCTCGGCGGCGTGGTCCTGGCGCAGGCGGCCTCGCGCAAGCCTGCCTCAGCCTAGGCCATAGGCAGCTCTCGCCGCCTCGATCGCCGCGAGTTTGGCGTGCAGGGAGCTCCAGTCGTCGCGCTCGGCGATGTCGGCCCAGATCGCCTCGATCTCATCGTAGAGCAGCTCCTGCGGTTCGGCGGCGGTGAAGTATGCGGCGCCGAGCCGTTCGGGCCGATCACGCTCGAAGGTCTTCAGCAGATCGCGGAAGCCGGCGAACGCCTCGCCCGCATAGATATCGCCCCGCAGGCTCCCCAGGGCGCGGGCCTCGTCACCAGTGAACCAGTCGAAGAAGAACGGCTCCCAGCGCAGCCGATCCCCACCCTCGGAGATGCCGCGGAACGCCGCATTGGCCAGCGCCACATCAGCTTCTTCCGACTGGCTCTTGAGTCCAAGCCTCGCCAGCATCGCCGCCGCCAGTTCGGCGCGGTAGGCCGGGCCGAAGCGGTTCAGGACCTCGACCAGCCCCTCCTGGGGGGCGACCAGGGTCAAGGTCCCGGCCAATTGCTGCAGGTTCCAGAACACGGTCTCAGGCTGACGGCCGAAGCTATAGAGGCCCGAGGTGTCGAAATAGGCGGCGGTGAAGTTCGGATCGTTGCGCGGCAGGAACCGGTAGGGCCCATAGTCAAAGCTCTCGCCGGTGATGTTCATATTGTCGGTGTTGAGCACGCCATGCACGAAGCCCGCCGTCATCCACCGGGCCGTCAGCCGCGCGGCGCGAGCGACGACGGCGGCGAGCAGGGCGGTCGCCCGATCGGTCTCATCGGCGAGCTCGGGGTAGTAGACCTCGACCACATGGTCGACGAGTTGTCCGATCCGCTCGGCGCTCTGGAAATAGGCGTGACGCTGAAAGCTGCCGAACCGCACATGGCTGTGCGAGAGCCGCACCAGCACCGCCGACCTTGTCGGGCTGGGCTCGTCGCCGCGCGTAAGCTCTTCGCCGGTTTCGATCAGCGAGAATGTGCGTGAGGTCGGCACGCCCAGCGCCTCCAGCATGGCCGTGGCCAGCACCTCGCGCACGCCGCCCTTCAGCGTCAGCCGTCCGTCGCCCGCCCGCGACCAGGGCGTCTGGCCCGATCCCTTGGTCCCAAGTTCGAGCAGCCGGCCGGTTCCAGCCTCGCGCATCTGAGCGAAGGTGAAGCCGCGACCATCGCCAAGGTCGGGGTTGTAAACTCGGAACTGGTGGCCGTGATACCGCTGGGCCAAGGGTCTGGGCAGGTTGCCGGGCAACGGCTCGAACCGTCCGAAATGCGCGATCCACTCGGCGTCGGTCAGGGTGTCGAGCCCGACGCTCGCCGCAGCCCGCTCGTTGCGGAACCGCAGCGTGGTCATCGGGAAGTCCGCGGCGACGACCGGGTCGGCGAACTCGGCCCCCAGTTCCTGGACACGCGGATCGGGGAGATAGGCGGAAGATACGGGCATGGGTTCCAGATGGCGCACCCACCGTCCGGCGGCAAGCACTCGGGCGCGATCACTTCGCCGCCAACAACGCCCGATTGCTGTGTTACGCGGCAAAAGCCATGTTAACCGACAGCATGGCGCGCAGACTTACCCTCGACTTCCTGAAGACCGAAAGCGCTTCGGGCCTGATCCTGACGACCGCGGCGCTGGCGGCTATGATCCTGGCCAATTCACCTTGGGCCGAGCACTATTTCGCCTTCATCAAGCACGAGATCCCCGTCCAGATCGGCTCCTTCCATGAGGTGAAGCCGGTCTACAAGTGGATCAAGGACGGGCTGATGGCGATCTTCTTCTTCGTCGTCGGTCTCGAGATCAAACACGAGATCCTGCGGGGCGAACTGTCGAACCCCAGGCGCCTGGCCTTGCCCGTCCTGGCCGCGATCGGCGGCATGGCCGCGCCCGCCCTCGTCTATCTGCTGATCAACGCCGGGCCGAACGGCTCGCCGCAGGGTTGGCCGACGCCGACCGCCACCGACATCGCCTTCGCGCTCGCCGCCCTCGCCGTGGCCGCGCCGCGACTGCCGTCGTCCCTGCGGATCTTCCTACTGACCCTGGCCATCGCCGACGACCTCGGCGCGGTGGTCCTGATCGCCATCCTGTTCACCTCGGACGTCAATCTCTACGCCCTGGCCGGCGCGGGCGCCGCCATCGGCCTGATGGCCCTGATGTCGAAGTGGAAGACCGCGCCCTATCTCTTCTATGCAGCCTGCTTCGCCCTGGCCTGGGCCTTCTGCCTGAAGAGCGGGGCCAACACATCGCTGGCCGGTGTCGCGGCGGCCATGACCATCCCCATCGACCCGCGCAAGCCGGGGCACGAAGGCCCGCTGAAGCACTTCATGGAGAGCCTGCATCCCTATGTCGCCTTCCTGATCCTGCCGCTGTTCGCCTTCGCCGCGGCAGGCTTCTCGTTCCAGGGCCTGTCGTTCTCGACCCTGCTCAGCCCGGTGCCGCTGGGCATCGCGCTCGGCCTGTTCGTCGGCAAGCAGATCGGCGTGTTCGGGGTCGCGGCCCTGGTCATCGGCCTCAAGCTCGCCCGGCGCCCGACCGGCGCGAAATGGCTGGAGATCTACGGCGTCTCGCTGCTCTGCGGCGTCGGCTTCACCATGAGCCTGTTCATCGGCGGCCTGGCCTTCGATCCGAACGACACCCTGGCCCAGACCGAGGTCCGCATGGGCGTGATCGTGGGTTCGGTGGTCTCCACCCTGGTCGGCATGATCGCGCTGAGCATCGCCCAGCGCCAACGGGACCGCGAGGAGAACTAGGGCGTAGCGGACATCTAGGCGTCCAAGCTCCCGCGTCGTAGGCTCGACGCAGAAGACGAAAACAGGGAGCAGACGCCATGGCGCGCGACACCGCGGGCGGGTTCGTACACGACAAGTTCTCGCCGGTGCGCGAGGCGTTCGACGCCAATCTGGCCAGCGGCGCCGACGTCGGCGCGGCCTTCTGCGCCACCGTTAAAGGCGAGACGGTCGTCGATATCTGGGGCGGCTTCGCCGACGAGGCAGGGACGCGGCCCTGGAAGCAGGACACCATCGTCAACGTCTACTCGACGACCAAGACGATGACCGCCCTGACCGCCCTGCTGATCGCCGACCGCGGCGAGCTCGACTTCGACGCGCCGGTGGCGCGCTACTGGCCCGAATTCGCCGCCGCTGGAAAAGAGAGCGTCAAGGTCAGCCACCTGATGAGCCACAGCGCCGGGCTCTCGGGCTGGAAGGAGCCGATCACCAAGGACGACCTCTACGACTGGGACAAGGCGACCAGCCTGCTCGCCGCCCAGGCGCCCTATTGGGAGCCGGGCACGGCGCCCGGCTATCACGCCCTGACCCAGGGCTATCTGGTCGGCGAGGTCGTGCGACGCATCACCGGCAAGTCCCTGGGCACGGTGTTCCGCGAGGAGATCGCCGGGCCGCTGGGCGCCGACTTCCATATCGGCCTGCCGGCGTCCGAGGACGGCCGCGTCGCCGACCTGATCCCGCCGCCGCCAGGCTCAGCCATCGCCGACCGAGCCGAGTCCGAACTGCAGGCCAATATGTCGAGCAACCCCGGCATTGATGTCGGCGAGACCCGCACGCGCGCCTGGCGCGGGGCCGAGATCCCGGCCGCCGGCGGGACCGGAAATGCACGGTCGGTAGCCGAGATCCACGCCATCCTGGCCAATGGCGGCGTCGCCAAGGGCCGACGCTTCCTGTCCGAGGCCGGTTGCCGCAAGGCGCTGGAACTACAGGTCGAGGGCCAGGACCTGATCCTGGGCATGCCCGCCCGCTTCGGCCTGGGCTTCGGGCTGGCGGGCGGCGTCACACCCCTGCCCAACCCCAACACCATCTTCTGGGGCGGCTATGGCGGGTCGATCGCGATCATCGACATGGATGCCCGCACCAGCTTCGCCTACGTCATGAACAAGATGGCCCCGACCACAACCGGCGACATGCGCGGCTTTGGCCTGGCCATGGCCATGTGGGAGGCGCTGAACGTGATCTAAAGGACGTGGTCGGCCCAGGCCTGGTCGTCGCGCGCGGCGGCGACCACCTTCAGGCCTCCGGCGAAGGCGGCGACGCTTTCCACGGTCTGCACGAAATCGGGCGCGTCGGGGTCGGCGCTCTGACTGACCACCACGCCGTGGATCGTCAGGCCGCGCGCGCGCAGGGTCTCGACAGCCGTCAGGGTGTGGCTGATCGCGCCTAGATAGGAGCCGCCGACCAGCACCGTCGGCAGGCCGAGCGCCAGCATCAGGTCCAGGCCCGTCGCGTCCTCGGAAATCGGCGACATCACCCCGCCCACGCCTTCGACCAGGGTGAGGTCGGCGGTGCTGGCCGCTAGGCCCGCACGGCAGAAGTCGGTGAGTTGCGTCAGACGCAGGTCATAGCCTTGCAACCGCGCGGCCATCGGCGGAGACAGCGCCGCATCGAAGCGCAGCGGTGAGATCGCGTCCAGGGCCTCCAGGGTCAGCGGTCGGCCGAGCGCGGCCAGCAGCCGGCCAGGATCGCTCTGGCTCCAGTCCTGGGGATCGAAACCGCTGACCACAGGCTTCAGCGCCTCGACGCTGCGCCCCTTGGCGCCGGCGGCCCGCAGGATCGCGCAGGCCACATAGGTCTTGCCCACATCGGTGTGGGCGCCGGAAATAAACAAGGTCTGGGTCATGGGTTCACCAGCGGACGCACCGCCGCCGCCAGCCGGTCGATCTCGGTGTCGGGATGGCCGGCCGTGAAGGCCAGCCGCAATCGGGCGGTCCCTTCCGGCACCGTCGGCGGCCGGATCGCCACGGCGAGAAAGCCCTGGGCTTCCAGTTCCCGCGCCGCGGCCAGGGTGCGGTCGGCCTCGCCCATCAGGATCGGCACCACCGCGCTGGTGGCGTCCGGCAGGTTGAGGGCGCGGGTGAAGCGGCGGGCCTTGGCCAGCGGCGCGGCGACCAGTTCAGGATCGCTGGCGATCACATCTAGGGCCGCCAAGGCCGCGGCGGCGTTCGCGGGCGGCAGGCCGGTCGTATAGACCAGCGTGCGCGACCGGGTCTTCAGCAGATCGATCACTGGTTGGCTCGCGCAGACATAGGCGCCGTAACCCCCCAGCGCCTTCGAAAATGTACCCATGGCCAGATCGACCTTGGCGCCGGGGAACATCGCCGCCGCGCCACGCCCCTCGCCCACAACGCCCAGGCCATGGGCGTCGTCGACCAGCAGCCAGGCGTCATGCGCCTGGGCGAGGGCGCTGATCTGGTCCAGGGGGGCGAGGTCGCCATCCATCGAGAACACGCCGTCCGTCGCGATCAGCGCGCGGCCAGCCTCGGCGCGATAGGCGGTCAGCTTGCCGGCGAGGTCCTCGACGTCGTTGTGGCGGAAGGCGACGACGCGGGCGCCAGACAGCTGCGCGCCCGACCAGATGCAGGCATGGGCCAGGTCGTCGATCAGGATCAGATCGCCCTGCCCCACCACCGTCGGGATGATCCCGGAGTTGGCCAGGTAGCCGGAGCCGAACACGCAGGCCGCCTCCGCGCCCTTCAGGGCGGCCAGCCGCGCCTCAAGCTGGGTGAAAATCGGATGGTCGCCCGTCACCAGCCGCGAGGCGCCGGCCCCGACGCCGTGCGCCTCGACGGCCGCGATGGCCGCGGCCTTCACGGCGGGATGGTGGGAGAGGTTCAAATAGTCGTTGCAGGAGAACGACAGCAGCCGCCGCCCATTCCGCTCGACCCAGAGGCCGTCCAACCGGTGGGTCGGGACCAAGGTGCGCTTGAGGCTACGCGCCTCGAGGCCGGCGAGCTTGGTTTGGGCGAACGCGGTCAGACTGTCGGTCATGGCCGGGCGGTATGCACGAGGTTGGCCCTGGGTTAAAGCCGCCTTCCCTCCCGCCTGGGAGATGTTGGGAGCGTGCGTATGAGCGAGCAGCCGGACTGGATGACCACGGGCGCGGCCCACGTGTGGCGGCCCTATTGCCAGATGAAGACCGCTCCGCCCCCCTTGGCCGTCGCCCGCACGCAGGGCGCGCGGATCATCCTGGAGGACGGCCGCGAACTGGTGGACGGCATCGCCTCGTGGTGGACCGCCGTTCATGGCTACAATCACCCGCACATCGCCGCGGCCGTGACCGAGCAACTATCGCGCGCGCCGCACGTGATGTTCGGCGGGCTGGCGCATGAGCCGGCCTATCGCCTGGCCACGCGGCTGGCCGCCCTACTGCCCGGCGACCTTGATCATGTGTTCTTCGCCGAGAGCGGATCGGTCTCGGTCGAGATCGCCATGAAGATGGCCCTGCAGTTCTGGATCAACCAGGGCGTGGCGGGCAAGAACCGCTTCCTCAGCTTCCGCGGCGGCTATCACGGCGACACCCTGGCCACGATGACCATCTGCGACCCCGAGGAAGGCATGCACAGCCTGTTCGCCGGGGTGATGCCGGCCCAGCACGTGGTCGACCTGCCGGTGGATGCTGCCACCGAGGCGGCGCTCGACGCGGCCCTAGCCCAGAAGGGCGCCGAGATCGCCGCCATCATCGTCGAGCCTAGGGTCCAGGGCGCCGGCGGCATGCTGTTCCACAACGACGAGGTGCTGCGCATCCTGCGGCGACTGGCGGACAAGCACGGCGTGCTGCTGATCTTCGACGAGATCTTCGTCGGCTTTGGGCGCACCGGCGACCTGTTCGCCTGCACCGGCTCAGGCGTGATCCCCGACATCGTGACGCTGTCCAAGGCCCTGACCGGCGGCACGCTGCCGCTGTCGGCGGCGATCGCGCGCAAGCCGGTCTTCGACGCGTTCTGGTCCGACGACGCCGGCGCGGCCCTGATGCATGGCCCGACCTATATGGGCAATCCGTTGGCCTGCGCGGCCGCCAACGCCTCGCTCGACCTCTTCGAAGCCGGGACCTGGAAGGCCGACGTCGCGCGGATCAACCAGGCCTTGACCGAGGGTCTGGAGCCCTGCCGCGCGGCGCCCGGCGTCATCGATGTCCGCACCCTGGGCGCCATAGGCGTGGTGGAGTTCGATCACCCAGTGGAGACCGGCCCGCTCTGCATGGCCTTCGTCGAGCAGGGCTGCTGGATCCGGCCGATGGGCAAGGTCGTCTACCTCGCCCCGCCCTATGTGACGACCAACGAGGAACTAGCCCGCCTGACCGGCGCGATCCGGACGGTGTTGCTGGGCTGAACCGCGCGCAGACGCTCCCCCGCTGAGGAGGTCCTGGCCGCCACCTCCCCCGACGGGGGAGGATCAATAGGCTCCCTAGGCGAGCGCCGCCTTGAGGGCCGCGGCGGTTTCCTTGGCGGCCGCCGTGATCGCCGGCGAGACGTCGCCCATCAGGTAGAAGTCGTGCACCAGGTCGGAATACTCGACATGGGTCGCCTTCACCCCAGCGGCGTTCAGGCGCGCGGCGTAGTCGCGACCCTCATCCTTCAGGGGGTCATAGCCCGCGGTGACCACCAGGGCCGGAGGCGTTCCAGCGACGTCGGCCTTCGCGCCGATATTGGCGCGGGCGGCCTGCGGGTGGTCGCCAACCGCCAGGCACTTGTCGAACCAAGCGATGGCCGCCTTGGTCAGGATCGGACCGTCCAGGTCCTTGCGTGACTGGGTCTCCTCGTCGGGCCAGATGCCCGGATAGAGCAGCAGTTGGAAGGCCAGCTTACGCTTCGGATCGTTCTTCAGATCAATGGAGACCGAGGCCGCCAGGTTGCCGCCAGCCGAGCAGCCGCCAACGGCGACGCGAGCCGGATCGAAACCGATCTCGGCGGCATGGTCGAACACCCACTTCACCGAGGCCAAGGCGTCGTCATGGCCGGCCGGGAAAGGATGCTCGGGCGCGAGCCGGTAGTCGACCGCCAGAACGCGGATTCCCGCGAAGCTGGCCAGACGCCGGCAATGGCCGTCGTGGCTCTCGAGGTCGCCGATGGCGAAGCCGCCACCGTGGAAATAGACAAGGCCTGGCGTCACGGCCGGCGCACCGGCGGGCGTGTAGAGCCGCCCGCCAATGGGGCCATCCGCTCCGTCGACTTGCAGGTCGCGGGCCTCGACGTCCTTGGGCGCGGTCAGGTTCTGGGCGGCGCGCTGCATGCGGTAGCCGGCCCGGATCA
>NZ_JAURWM010000093.1 GCF_030654915.1 Phenylobacterium sp.
TGGTTCGCCCCCTGGCCAGCAACACCGAAAGGCCCATGACCCTCCCGCCGCGAACGGGGTCCATGACGCGTGACACCTCTTCGAGGCATTGGTCAAAATTGCGCGTGACGCCGGTGACCATCGCATCGGCGTCGCCCAAGGCGACCATGGCTCCAGCGAAACTGTTTCGGTCGAGATTGATCAGCCGTTGGATGTCGCGCTTGAGATAGCCCTTGCGCTGAAGACGCCCGTAGAGGTGATTCACATAAGCGCTGTTGCGATCCGACAGCCGGGCGTTGATGATCTCGATCTCGAACTCCGAGACATCCAGCCCCGCCTCCTCGGCATTGGCCCGGATCAGGTTCTCACGACCGAGCAGGACAGGAACGCCAAGGCCCTGGCTGCTGAACGCGTAGGCGGCGCGGATGACCGAAGGCTCCTCGCCCTCGGCGAAAACGACGCGCTTTCCTGGCGCGGAACGGACAGCGTCCGTGATGGTCTGTAGGAAGCCCGCTGACGGGTCGAGGCGGCGGCGAAGCTGAGCCCGATAGGCGTTCATATCGGCGATCGGGCGACGGGCCACGCCGCTGCGCATCGCCGCCTCGGCCACAAACGGCGGCACGAACCAGATCAAGCGCGGATCGAACGGCGAGGGAATGATGTAGTCGCGCCCAAACTTGAGCTGACGCCCCTGGCAGGCGATCGCCACCTCGTCGGGCACGTCTTCACGGGCAAGCATCGCCAGCGCCTGGGCGGCGGCGATCTTCATCTCGTGATTGATCGACCTGGCTTGAACGTCCAGCGCGCCGCGAAAGATGTAGGGGAAGCCCAGGATGTTGTTCACCTGGTTTGGATAGTCCGACCGCCCGGTGGCGATGATGGCGTCCTGGCGCACCTCCAGAGCCTCTTCGGGGGTGATTTCCGGGTCCGGATTGGCCATGGCGAAGATGATGGGATTGGGCGCCATGGTCGCCACCATGGCTTTGGTCAGCACGCCCCTGGCCGACACGCCGATGAAGACATCGGCGCCCACCAGCGCCTGCGCCAGGGTCCGATGCGGGGTGTCGCTCGCGTGGACGGCCTTCCACTGGTCCATTCCCGTGGGACGGCCGCGATAAACGACCCCATCGATGTCGACGAGGATGGTGTTCTCGGCGCGGACGCCAAGCGCCTTCATCAAGGTGATGGACCCCAAGCCCGCCGCGCCGGCGCCGCACAGAACCAGGCGCACATCCTCGATCTTGCGGCCCGTCACCTCACAGGCGTTGATCAAGCCGGCGGAACAGATGATGGCGGTCCCATGCTGGTCGTCATGAAAGACCGGGACGTCGAGCAGGTCCTGCAGTTCAGCCTCGATCCGGAAGCAGTCTGGGCTCGAGATATCCTCGAGATTGACGCCGCCGAATGTCGCGCCGATGTGGCGCACCACCTCGATAAACGCGTCGGCGTCGCGGGTGGCGACCTCGATGTCGAAGGAGTCGAGATCGGCGAACCGCTTGAAGAGAACAGCCTTACCTTCCATGACCGGCTTCGAGGCCAGGGAGCCCAGGTCGCCGAGCCCCAAGATCGCCGTGCCGTTGGAGATCACGCCCACCAGATTACCCTTGGAGGTATAGTCGTAGGCGGCGTCTGGGTTGTCGGCGATCTTGCGCACCGGCGCGGCGACGCCCGGAGAATAGGCAAGGCTTAGATCACGCTGCGTCGCCATGGGCTTGGTCGCCGCGATCGCGATCTTTCCGGGCTGCGGGTAGCGGTGGAAATCCAGGGCTTCCTGCTCGTCGCGGGCGCGCCGATCTTGGAGGGGCATAGCCGATGTCCTCAGGATGTTGACTGGGCGCCGAGCGCCCAAAGCACGCCCACGACCGCGCCCTTGACGATCGGCAGGACGAGCAAGATGAGGGCGGTCAGCGCCGGAAGCAGGATCGCCAGCAGCAGTCCGGTCGGCACGGTCCAGATCACCCGGAAGGCCAGCAGCGGTGCGACGACGAGATGGCCGACGATCAGGATGGTGAAGTTGGGTGGGGCTTCGTCGGCCGGATACCGGCCATTCTCATGCCGACAGACGTCGCAGAACGGGCGGATCTTCAGGTAGGCGCGAAAGAGGCTCCC
>NZ_JAURWM010000098.1 GCF_030654915.1 Phenylobacterium sp.
GCCGTGCGGCCCAGTTCGTCGGCGGCGCCAAGGCTCACGGACCGGTGGTCCGCAGCCACGCCTTCGACCTGCCCAAGAAGGTCCGCGCCAAGGCCCTGCGCCATGCGCTGTCCTCCAAGGTCAAGTCCGGCTCGCTGGTCATCATGGATAGCGTCATTCTCTCCGATCCGAAGACGGCCGGCCTGCGCGCCAGCCTGGAGAAGATCGGTCTGAAGAACGTGCTGGTCATCGCCGGCGCCGAAGTCGACGCGAACTTCAAGCTCGCCGCCCGCAACATCCCGAACGTGGACGTGCTGCCGAACGCCGGCCTGAACGTCTATGACGTGCTGCGTCGCCACACCCTCGTCCTGACGACGGACGCGGTTGAAGCGATCAACGCGCGCTATGCTGAGAAGGAAGCCGCGTAATGGCCGACCCAGTCGCCCGCCACTACGACGCAATCCTGTCGCCGGTGATCACCGAGAAGGCCACGATGCTCTCCGAGCAGAATAAAGTGGTCTTCCGGGTCGCCAATGACGCGACCAAGGACGAAATCGCCGCCGCCGTCGAGGCGCTGTTCAAAGTCAATGTCACCAAGGTCAACACCTTGGTCGTCAAGGGCAAGACCAAGCGTTTCCGCGGCCGTCCTGGTCGTCGTTCCGACGTCAAGAAAGCTGTCGTGACCCTGGCCGAAGGCCAGTCCATCGACATCACCACGGGGCTCTAGTCCGATGGCCTTGAAGCATTATAATCCGACCTCGCCGGGCCGTCGTAGCCTCGTCCTGATCGATCGTTCCGAGCTCCACAAGGGCCGCCCCGAAAAGTCCCTCGTCGAGGGTCTGACGAAGTCGGGTGGCCGTGGCGGCAATGGCCGTATCGCCGTCCGCTTCCGCGGCGGCGGCGCCAAGCGCCTGTATCGTAAGGTCGATTTCAAGCGTCGTAAGTTCGACATGCCGGCCACGGTCCAGCGTCTCGAGTACGACCCGAACCGCACGGCGTTCATCGCGCTCATCAAGTATGAAGACGGTGAACTGGCCTACATCCTGGCCCCGCAACGCCTCAAGGCCGGTGACGCTGTCATCGCCGCCGAAAAGGCCGACGTGAAGCCTGGTAACGCCATGCCGCTGCGTGGCATGCCGATCGGCACGATCATTCACAACGTCGAGCTGAAGCCCCTCAAGGGCGGTCAGATCGCCCGTTCGGCTGGCGCCTACGCCCAGCTGGTCGGTCGTGACGCCGGCTACGCGCAGATCCGCCTGAACTCGGGCGAACTGCGGATGGTGCAGGACAGCTGCCTCGCCACGGTGGGCGCGGTGTCGAACCCCGACCACATGAACGAGAACCTCGGCAAGGCCGGGCGTTCGCGTCACAAGGGTCGCCGCCCGCACGTTCGCGGCGTGGCCATGAACCCGATCGACCACCCGCACGGCGGCGGCGAAGGCCGCACCTCCGGCGGTCGCCACCCGGTGACCCCCGCGGGCAAGCCGACCAAGGGCGCCAAGACGCGCAGCAACAAGGCCACGGACAAGTTCATCATCCGTTCGCGCCATGCACGGAAGGCTCGCTAAGCCATGACCCGTTCTGTCTGGAAGGGTCCGTTCGTCGACGGATACCTGCTCAAGAAGGCCGAGACCGTTCAAAGCTCCGGCCGCAAGGACGTGATCAAGACCTGGTCGCGCCGCTCGACGATCATGCCCCAGTTCGTGGGCCTGACCT
>NZ_JAURWM010000102.1 GCF_030654915.1 Phenylobacterium sp.
TGCCGCACGGGATCTGCGGCACCGTAATCTCGCGGTTGAGGAAGGAGAAGGGGATCGGCGTCTCGTCGGCCGCCTGCATCTCCAGCCTGTCCCAGGCGATGGTCGAGCCGACCAGCCGCGCAGGGGTGCCGGTCTTCAGCCGGCCCATGTCGAGACCGAGGCTGTAGAGCCGGTCGGCGAGGCCGATCGCCGGCGCGTCGCCGACACGGCCGGCCGGGATGCGCTTCTCGCCGAGGTGGATCACGCCCTTGAGGAAGGTGCCGGTGGTCAGCACCACCCTGCCCGCCCGGTACTCCGTTCCCGTGGCGCCGACCACGCCCTGGACCACGCCATCGGTGACGATCAGGTCCTCGACCGCTTCGGCCAGGATGCTGAGGTTCGGGGTGGCGGCGAGTTCGGCCTGCATGGCCTCACGGTAAAGTTTGCGGTCGATCTGCGAGCGCGGACCGCGGACCGCCGCCCCCTTGGAGCGGTTGAGCATGCGGAACTGAATGCCGGCGACGTCGGCCAGCCGGCCCATCAAGCCGTCGAGGGCGTCGATTTCGCGGACCAGGTGGCCTTTGCCCAGGCCGCCGATGGCCGGGTTACAGCTCATCTCACCGATGGTTTCGAGCTTGTGGGTGAGCAGCAAGGTCTTGGCGCCAAAGCGCGCGGACGCCGCCGCGGCCTCACAGCCGGCGTGCCCGCCCCCGATGATGATGACGTCCCAGGCGCTCAAGCTTGTCGTCTCCACGAAAGACGCCCCCGGCGAGGCGGGGGCGGTGCCGAGCTATATAGGACAGAATGCTCCGGGTTTCACGTGGGATTCCACGGCGGGGATAGGGTGGAAGGGTGTTTCACGTGAAACACCGTCCTGTTCCTCTCCCCCCGGGAGAGGTTAGGTGAGGGTCTTGCTGTCCTCGGCTTGTGGGCGGCCGGGCGTGACGCCGCTGCGCGGCCCCCTCACCCAACCCTCTCCCGAGGGAGAGGGCCTAAGGACATGTTCACGTGAACGCCGGGCGCGCGCCTACTTGCCGATGCAGAAGCTGGAGAAGACCCGGTCGAGGACGTCCTCGGGATCGATACGGCCGGTGATGCGGTCAAGGGCCCGGCCGGCCAGGCGGACGTCCTCGGCGGCGAGTTCGAGATCGTCTTCGAGGACCAGGGCGCGTTGCAGGCGTTCCAGGGCCTCGGCCAGAAGCTCGCGGTGACGCAGCCGCGTGGCGGTCGGCATCTCGGCGCCAGCCAGGGCCTCGACCACCCGCGTCTCCAGCGCGTGTTCAAGCGCGGCGATGTCGTCGGATGACTTGGCGCTGAGCCGCAAGGCCTCCACGCCAAACGCCCGCGCCTCGACCAAGGCGTGGCCGGTCTCGGCGCCGGACGGCAGGTCGGCCTTGTTGATCACGCACAGGTCGTGTGGATGAAGCTGTGGGACCGTGGCCGCCGCGTCGCTGGCGCCGTCCACCACCCAGATCCGTAAGTCCGCCTCCCCCGCCCAGGCGCGAGCCCGGCGGACGCCCTCGGCCTCGATCTCGTCGTGGGTCTCGCGCAGGCCGGCTGTGTCGGCTAGCAGCGCTTTGTAGCCGCCAAACCGCATCGGCACCTCGATGATGTCTCGCGTGGTGCCCGGCGTGGCGGTGACGATCGCCGCCTCGCGCCCCGCCAACGCATTGAGGATCGTGCTCTTGCCGGCGTTGGGCGCGCCGATCAGGGCGATGCGGAAGCCCTCGCGCACCTGCTCGCCGCGCTTCACGTGAACCAGGGCGTGCTCAAGCTCCGCGATCAGATCGGTCAACACCGGCCGGGCGCGGGCGGCGACGTCAGCCGGCACCTCCTCGTCGGCGAAATCCACGGCGGCCTCGAACATGGCCAGGGCCTCAATCAAGGCCTCGCGCCAACGGCTTTGGGCCTGGCCGAGCGCGCCGCCGAGCTGGTCGAGCGCCTGACGGCGTTGAGCCTCGGTCTCGGCCTCGATCAGGTCGGCGACTCCCTCCGCCTGGGCCAGGTCGAGCTTGCCGTTCTCGAAGGCCCGGCGGGTGAACTCGCCGGGATCGGCCAGACGTAGGCCGAGCGCGGCCAGCGCCTCCAGCAGACCGGCGACGACCGCCGGGCCGCCGTGTACGTGAAACTCGGCGCAGTCCTCGCCGGTGTAGCTCTTGGGACCAGCGAACCAGAGAACCAACGCCTGATCGATCGAGTCGCCGGCGTGGTCGCGTAGGGTCCGCAGGGCGGCGAGCCGCGGCTGCGGGAGCCCGCCGGTCAAGGCGGTGACCGCCCTCCCCGTCGCGGGACCCGACAGGCGCACGACCGCGACCGCTGAACGCCCGGGAGCGGTGGCCGGCGCGAAGATAGTGTCGGTCATTTGTTGCGGCTGGCGCCCATGCCCGCATCAACGGCCGCCGACATCAGGGTGCGGAACTGCTCCTGCGCCCCGGCGCCGAACGCCGCCCAGTTCTTCATCAACTCATCGGGAGAGACCATCGCCATGTTGGCGGTCATGCGTTTCTGCATCTCTTCGACCAGTTTGTCGTTAAGACCCGTGACATCGGGCAATCCCAGAAAGGTCCGGGCTTCCTGGGGCGAGCAGTCGATTTCGATCGTCATCTTCATCTGATTACCTCCAAGCGCCATGTCGGGTCTGACCACATTGTTATGAGCGCAGCCGGCCCCCACAAGCTAGTAGCCGCGTGAGGGCCTTTTTTAGTGAACCGGGAGACGCCAATGGGCGAGACGATCACCATCAAGACCGAAGACGGCCAATTCGCCGCCTATGTCGCGCGACCCGAGAAAGTCCCCGGCCGAAGCCAGACCCCCGCCGTGGTGGTCATCCAGGAAATCTTCGGGGTCAATGCGGTGATGCGCGACACCTGCGACGAGCTGGCCGCCGCCGGCTTCCTGGCGGTCTGTCCCGACCTGTTCTGGCGGATCGAGCCGGGCATCGACATCACCGACCAATCCGAGGCCGAATGGAAGAAGGCGTTCGAACTCTACAACGCCTTTGACGTCGAGGCCGGCGTCAAGGATATCGCAGCCACCATCGACCAGGTGCGGGCGATGGCCGAGGTCAACGGCAAGGTTGGCGCGGTCGGCTTCTGCCTGGGCGGGCTGCTGGCCTTCCTGACCGCGACCCGGACCGACAGCGACGCCAGCGTCGCCTATTACGGGGTCGGCATCGAAAAGAATCTGGTCGAGAGCGAGAAGCAGGCTCACCCGCTGCTGATGCACATCGCCGAGGAAGATCAGTTCGTGCCGAAGGAAGCCCAGGCGCTGATCCTGGCCACCTTGAAGAACCATCCGCAGATCGAGATCCACACCTATCCCGGCCGCGACCACGCCTTCGCGCGCAAGGGCGGCGAGCACTATGACGCCGCCGACGCCAAGCTGGCCAATGGACGGACCCTGGCCTTCTTCCAACAGCACCTGGGGGCATGATGAAAGCCATTCAATTCACGGCGACCGGTGGGCCTGAGGTCCTCGAGGTCGTCGACCTCCCCGTCCCGGTCGCGGGGCCGGGTCAAGTACTGGTTCGCCAGCAGGCGATCGGCATCAACTTCATCGACACCTACCATCGCTCGGGCCTCTATCCGGTGAAGCTGCCCTCGCGGCTCGGAATGGAAGGCGCTGGCGTGGTCGAGGCGGTCGGCGACGGCGTGACCCGGTTCAAGGCTGGCGACCTGATCGCCTACGCTTCCGGGCCGCTGGGCGCCTATGCCGAGTTCCATGCGGTCGTCGCCGAGCGCGCGGTGCATCTGCCCGACGGCGTCGATGCGGCGACCGGCGCTGCGGCCATGCTGAAGGGCATGACGGCCGAGTTCCTGCTGCGCCGCTGCTATCCGGTGAAGGCTGGCGAAACGATCCTGGTTCATGCCGCCGCTGGCGGGGTGGGCTCGATCCTGGTCCAGTGGGCCAAGCACCTGGGCGCCACCGTGATCGCCACGGCCGGGTCGGAGGACAAGGCCGACCGCGCCAAGAACCTGGGGGCCGACCACGTCATCCTCTATCGCGATCAGGACGTCGCCGCCGAGGTTCGGCGGATCACCGATGGCCGGGGCGTCCCGGTGGCCTATGACTCGGTCGGCGCCGCGACCTTCGAGGGCACGCTCGCCAGCCTGGCGCGGCGGGGGCTGTTCGTCAGCTTCGGCAACGCCTCCGGACCCGTGCCGCCGTTCGCGCCGGCGCGGCTGCAGATGGCCGGGTCGCTGTTCTTCACCCGGCCGACCATGGGCGACTACCAGGCCACGACCGCCGACTTAGATGAAAGCGCCGCCGCTCTCTTCGAGGTGATCAAGTCCGGCGCCGTAAAGATCGACATCGGCCAGACCTTTTCGCTCGCCGAAGCCCGCAAGGCGCATGAGGCGCTTGAGGGCCGGGAGACGGTCGGAGCGAGTTTGCTGATCCCCTAAAGCTCCTCTCCCGGCGGGCGAGAGGCGCTTGGTCGGCGTTCCACGTGAAACACGCCTGAAATCAAGTGGTTGACCCAAAGCAAAGGGGCCCGCGTCGCCGCGAGCCCCTTTTTCATGTCCGCTAAGGCTGGTGGCCTCAGGTGTTCATCGACTGGAAGAAGTCGTCGTTGTTCTTGGACGAGCGCAGCTTGTCGAGCAGGAATTCGATCGCGTCCTGGGCGCCCATCGGGGTGATGATGCGGCGCAGGATGAAGGACTTCTGCAGGTGTTCCTTCGGAGTGATGAGCTCTTCCTTCCGGGTGCCCGACTTGATGACGTCGACCGCGGGGTAGATCCGCTTGTCGGCGACCTTGCGGTCCAGAATGATTTCCGAGTTACCGGTGCCCTTGAACTCTTCGAAGATGACTTCGTCCATCCGGCTGCCGGTGTCGATCAGGGCGGTGGCGATGATAGTGAGCGAGCCGCCCTCCTCGATGTTCCGCGCCGCGCCGAAGAAGCGCTTGGGGCGCTGCAGGGCGTTGGCGTCGACACCGCCGGTCAGCACCTTGCCCGAGGACGGGACGACGGTGTTGTAGGCGCGGCCCAGGCGGGTCACGGAGTCCAGCAGGATGACCACGTCGCGCTTGTGCTCGACCAGGCGCTTGGCCTTCTCGATGACCATTTCAGCGACCTGCACGTGGCGGGTGGCCGGTTCGTCGAAGGTCGAGGAGACGACCTCGCCGCGAACCGTGCGGCGCATGTCGGTCACTTCTTCCGGACGCTCGTCGATCAGCAGAACGATCAGGATGACTTCAGGATGGTTGGCGGTGATGGCATGGGCGATGTGTTGCAGCATCACGGTTTTGCCGGATTTCGGCGAGGCCACCAGCAGGCCGCGCTGGCCCTTGCCGATCGGCGCGACCATGTCGATGACGCGCCCGGTGATGTTCTCTTCCGCCCGGATGTCGCGTTCCAGAATCATTGGCTGATTCGGGAACAGCGGTGTCAGGTTCTCGAACAT
>NZ_JAURWM010000103.1 GCF_030654915.1 Phenylobacterium sp.
CCGCGGCTGCCGCCGGTGACCAAGGCGCGTTTTCCAGAGAGGGTGGACACGGGCAGTTCTCCATATCTGTATCATTCGATACATAATTGGTGCGCCGCTTGCCCGCTGTCGTCAATGAATTTATATATCGGTCGATACAAAAAGGATGGAGCCATGGTCGAACGCGGACGACCTCGCAGCTTTGATCGGGACGCAGCGCTCGCCAGCGCCATGGAAGTCTTTTGGATCAAGGGGTACGAGGCCGCGGCGCTCAGCGAGCTGACCGCCGCCATGGGGATCGGCTCGCCCAGTCTTTATGCGGCCTTTGGCTCCAAGGAGGGATTGTTCCGTGAGGCGGTCGAGCTTTACGGCCGAACCGAGGGACCCCAGCTTTGGGATGGCGTCGAAGCCGCGCCGACCGCGCGCCAGGCGATCGAGGGGTTTCTGTTGGCTACCGCCACCGCGTTCACCCGGCCGGGCAAGCCGCGCGGATGCCTGGTGACGTTGTCGGCGATCAATCTGACCGGCGCCAGCCCCAGCGTCTGCGAGGCGATGCGCCAGCAGCGCGCGTTCGGGCGGCGTGGCCTGGAGGCTCGGCTGAAACGCGCCGTCGCCGAGGGCGAGCTGCCGGCCGATCTCGACCTGGGCGGCGTGGCCGCCTTCTACCTGACCGTCCAGCAGGGCATGTCGATCCAAGCCCGTGACGGGGCGACCCGCGAGGTCCTGGAGAAGGTCGCCCACGGGGCCATGGCCGCCTGGGAGCCGCTGACGGCGAGTTAGGGCGCGTAGGCTCGCATGAACCTGTGGGCCGCTTCGATAGCGATGCGGTCGATCTCGGCGTCGTCGAGATCCTTGCCCTGGCCCAATAGGTGGGCGAGCTGGTGGGGGCCGATCACCATGCCGGCGAAGAACTCAGCGCCGAGCGCCGGATCGTCGACGGCTAGACGCCCCGCCTCGGTTTCCATCCGCAGGAAGTCGGCCAAGTGACGGCGCGAGGTCATGGGTCCCGCTTCAAAGAAGGCGCGCGCCACGTCGGGTTGGTCCATGGCGCTTTCGACCGCCATCCGTAGCATCGAGGTTCCTCGAGGCTGCATCACCATGGTGATCATGACGCGGCCGAACGCGGCGAGCGCCTCTTCGGGGTGCTCCTCGGCCTCAGGCACCAGCAGGGGGGCGGTGATCTCCGCGACCCGGCGCTCGACGATGGCGTGGATCAGCTCCGCCTTGGACCCGAAGTGGTTGTAGATGGTCTGCTTGGAGACCGCCGCCCGGCGGGCGATCTCCCCCACGGAGGCGGCCAGGCCGCGCTCGCCAAACACCTCGCGCGCCGCATCGAGGATGGCTTCGGTCTTGGCGACGTCGATCTGGCCGGCGACCCTGGGCATCAGTGACCGCCGCCGCCGGGGCCGGCTGGAGCCTTGGCCGGGGTGGCCAGCAGGCCCAGCACCGAGGCCACGGCGCAACCGGCCGCCAGGAAGAAGAAGCCGTCCCCGAAGGCCAGGACCGAGGCCTGACGGTGCAGGGCCATCCCGAGGAACTTGTGGGCCGCGCCCTCAGGATCGGCCAGGCCCTTGGTCTCCATCATGGCGGCGAGGCCTGACAGCATTTCCTGGGCCTGGAGGCTGGAGACGCTGACGGCGGCCGACAACTCCGAAAGGTGGACGGCGGTCTGGTCGGTCAGCACAGTGGTTAGGACGGCTAGGCCGACCGCGCCACCGATGTTGCGGACCAGGTTCACCAGGCCGGACGCGTCCTTCATCATCGAGGGCGGCAAGGTCGAGACGCTGAGCTGCTGGGCGGCGATCATCGCGATCATCACCCCAACACCGCGGATGGCCTGCAGGGTGGCGAACTCCCAGAAGCCCCATTCAGCGGTGACGCGGACCCCCAGGCCGACCCCGTAGGCGGCCAGGCCAAAGCCCACAACCAGCGGAATGCGGGGATCCACGGCGCGGATGAAGCGCCCGGCGACCGGGGCGGTCATGAACATCACCAGGCCCGAGACCAGCATCGTCGTCCCGACCTCGGCCGCCGAGTACTGGCGGATTTGGCCAAGGAACAGCGGCAGGATGAAGGTCCCGCCGAACAGACTCATCCCCGCCACGGCGTTCATGACGAAGCCGATGGAGAAGTTGCGGTCCTTGAACGGTTTCAGCGAGACGATGGGCTGTCGGTAGGTGAGCTGGCGCCAGATGAACACGGCGCCCGCGATCACGGCGGTGACGCTCAGCCACAGGATCAGATCGTCATCGAACCAGCCCTCTTTGGAGCCTTCCTCGATCACGTACTGCATGGACAGCAGGAAGACCGTCATGGTCGCCAGGCCGAACCAATCGATACCCTTGGCCAGGCTCGGGTCGCCCTTGTCGAAATTGCCGTAGCGGCCGACCAGGAACATCACCAGCAGGCCAGGCGGAACATTGATGAAGAACAGCCAATGCCAGCTCAGCGCCTCGGTCAGGTGACCGCCGAGCGTCGGGCCGATGGTCGGGGCGAGGGTGACGATCAGGCCAACGACGACGTTGGCCGTCACGCGCTTTTCGGGCGGGAAGACGGTCATGGCGGTGGCGAACACCGCCGGGATCATGGCGCCGGCCGCCAGGCCCTGGAGGGCCCGTGTGAAGATCATCATCTCGATGCTGGTCGAGAGGCCGGTGGCGATGGAGGTGACGATGAAGGCGCCGGCGGCGAACACATAGACCGGCCGCGTCCCCCACATCTTGGTCAGGTAGGCGGTCAGCGGAATGATCACCACCTCGGCCAGCAGGTAGATGGTCTGCACCCAGCTGATTTCGTCGGCGCTGGCCCCGACCCCGGCCTGGATCTGGCTGAGCGAGGAGGCGACGATCTGGATGTCGAGGATGGCCATGAACTGGCCGACCACCATCCCGCCGAAGCCGAGGAAGATCTTGACCCAATCCACCTCGCCCGACGCGGTCACGTGACCGCCGGGAGGCGCCGGCTGGGCTGGGCGGTCTAGGACAGCATCGGTCATGGCCTAAGGCTCCTTAGGCGAACGTCAGCGCGACACGCCTTCGCGGGCGTATTCCTTGGCCGGCTGGACCTCGGCGAAGCTGGGGCCGGTATTGGTGCGCACATCGACCTTGACCTCGACCGAGAGACCCGGGCGCAGGGCGCCGGCTAGCGGCGAGGCCGGATCGACCTTGATCTTCACGGGCAGGCGTTGGGCGATCTTGGTGAAGTTGCCGACCGCGTTCTCGACCGGGATCAGGGCGAATTCCGAGCCGGTGGCGGGCGCGAAGCTGTCGACGTGGCCCTTGATCTCCTGCTTGCCGAACGCGTCCGCATGGATGGTCACGGGCTGGCCGACGCGCAGGCGGGCGACCTGGGTCTCCTTGAAGTTGGCGATCACATAGGCGTCGCCGAGCGGCACGACGGTCATCAGGGCCGAGCCGGGGCGGACGTATTGGCCCGGGCGGACGGCGCGGGCGCCGACCACGCCGGCGACCGGGGACTTGATCTCTGTGCGCTCCAGGTCGATGCGGGCCTTGTCGACGGCGGCGTGGGCGGCTTGGGCCTGGGCCAGGGTCTGATCGCGGGCCGAGCCGAGGCTGGCGGCGCTGCGGCGCTCGGCCTCCAGGGTGGCGCGGGCCTGGGCGACGCCGGCGGTAGCCTGGCTGGCGGCGGCGCGCGCGGTTTGGGCGCGTTGCGGCGAGACCCAGCCCTGGTTGGCGAGCGCGCCGTAGCGGTTGAGTTCGGCCTGGGCGAGTTGGGATTCGGCGTGAGCTGAATCCACACCCGCCGCCTTTTGGGCGATCATCGCCTGTTCCAGCTTGGCCTTGTCGTCGACGCCGCGGACGGCGGCGTCCAGCGCCGCGGCGTTGGCCTGCGCTTGGGCGAGCGTCGCGCGCAGCTGCGAGGCGTCGAGGCGTACCAGGACCTGGCCGGCGGCGACGCTGGCGTTGTCGGCCACCAGGACCTCGGCGACATAGCCATCGACCTGCGGCGCGACGGACACCTTGTCGGCCTGGATGAAGGCGTTGTCCGTGGCTTCGAAGTGCTGGCGGTTGATCCACCACATCCCGCCGCCGACGATCAGCGCGGCTGTGACGACGCCCCCGACAGCGAGGGGCAGGAATTTCTTGGGCAATATCGCCATGACGGGCTCAAAAACCTGAAAAATGGACGCTCAAGTCCAAACTAGATCGCAAGTAGGCGCGCGCCGGCCAGGGCGCAATGGATAAATGGACGCTAACGTCCAAAAATCATCACCACGTAAAAATCGCCGGGCGGGGGTGACGCGCGCGCCCTTTCGTCGGCATATCCGCTCCATGCTTAAGACCTTCGATGCGGACGTGATCATCGCCGGCGCCGGCATGGCGGGCGCCACCTTGGCCCTGGCGCTGAAGAGCGCCGGGCTCGAGCCGTTGCTGATCGACCCCATCGTGTTCGACGCACAGCTGGCGCCGACCTTTGACGGCCGCTCATCGGCGATCGCCTTCGCCTCGTTCCGGCAGTGGCGCACCCTGGGTCTGGCCGATGACATTGAGCCCCACGCCCAGCGGATCGAGCAGATCCTGGTGACCGACGGCAAGTCGCCGGGGGCGGCGGCCGGCAAGCCCTCGTCGTTCTATCTGCGCTTTGACTCCGCCGAGATCGCCGACCGTTCCGAGGGTGAACCGCTCGGCTACATGCTGGAGAACCGCCGTTCGCGGGCCGCCCTGGCCGCCGCCGTGGGCCGGGCTGGGATCAAGGTGCTGGCGCCGGCGCGGGTCGCCAGCGTCACCTTCGACGCCCAGGCGGCGCGAGTGACCCTGGATGACGGCCGGGTGCTCAGCGCCCCGGTGGTGGTCGGCGCCGAAGGCCGTGGTTCGGTGGTGCGGCGCGAGGCCGGGATCGGCGTGATCGGCTGGGACTATCCGCAGACCGGCGTGGTGGCGACGGTGCGGCTGGCGCGGGGCCATGAGGGCGTCGCCCACGAATATTTCCTGCCGGGCGGTCCCTTCGCCATCCTGCCGCTCACAGAGGACCGGGCGAGCCTGGTCTGGACCGAGAGCCGGGCCAAGGCCGCGGCGCTGAAGGCCGCGCGCCCCGAGGTCTTCCACGCCCATCTGCAACGCCGGTTCGGCGAGTTCCTGGGAACGGCGAGCCTGGACGGGCCGGTCTTCACCTATCCGTTGTCGCTGCTGCTCGCCGAACGGTTGACCGCGCCGCGCGCCGTGCTGCTGGGCGACGCGGCCCACGGCATCCACCCGATCGCCGGCCAGGGGCTGAACCTTGGCCTGAAGGGCGCGGCGGCCCTGGCCGAGGTTTTGGTGGAGGCCGCGCGGCTGGGCGAGGATATCGGCTCGGAACTGGTGCTGGAGCGCTACGCCCGCTGGCGGAACTTCGACAATGTCATGCTGGCGGCGGCGACCGACGTGTTCACGCGGCTGTTCTCGAACAACAATCCGGTCCTGCGGCTGGCGCGGGGCGTCGGCATGTCGGCGGTCAATCAGATCGGGCCGGCGCGGCGGTTCTTCATGGAAGACGCCGGCGGCGCGACCGGCGACCTGCCCCGGCTGCTGCGCGGCGAGGCGCTGTAGATCCCGCTTGCGGCGGCCTCGCTGCGCTCGCCCTCACCTGTCCTTCGGACATCCTCTCCCGCAAGCGGGAGAGGAAAAGTGCGAGTCTCCTCCCTCTCCCACCGGGAGAGGGCCGGGGTGAGGGCGAGCGCAGCGAGGGCGGCGGAAAGACTTAGTCCAGCGCGCGCGCTTCTTCGGGCAGCATGATCGGCACGCCGTCGCGGATCGGATAGGCGAGCTTGGCGCCCTTGCTGACCAGTTCGCCGGCGACGCGGTCATAGGTCAGCGGCCCATGGGTCACTGGGCAGACCAGGACCTCGAGCAGGCGCGGATCGACTTCGGTGGCGAGGGAAAGCGGGGCGTGGGTCTCGGTGCTCATGGGGCCCTCTCTACTGGATCGAATGCGGCGCGTCATCGTCGCCTTCAAGGCTGTCGATTTCGAGCAGGGCGGTGAGGGTGTCGCAGCGGTCGGCGATGGTCGGCGCCTCGAGCAGGGCCTGCTTCTCGGCCGGCTCGAAGGGCAGGCCCATCGACAGACTGGTGATCAGGCTTTCCAGCGGGGCGGACTCGGCGGTCTCCCAGTCGATGTCCAGCTCGCGGCGGTTCAGATAGCGCTTCAGGGCGCCGGCGAACCGGCGGCGGTCGAAGGTCGGGATCTCCGCGGCCTCGACGCTCAGATCGTCGGCGAACGGCAGGAAGTCGGCGCGGACTTGGCGATAGGGCGTGGCGATCGATAGTTCCTCGCCCACCAAGAACCGGCAGACCCCGGTTAGACCGATCAGGTAGCGGCCGTCCGAGGTTTCAGAAAAGCTGGTGATCCGGCCGCAGCAGCCGACGCTGGCCAGGTTCGGGCGCATGCGATCGCCGCCGGAACGGGTCTGCACCATGCCGATCATCCGGTCGCCGGCCATCACGTCGTCGATCATGTTCAGATAGCGCGGCTCGAAGATCTGCAGCGGCAGGTCGCCGGTCGGCAGCAGCAGGGCGCCGTCCAGCGGGAACACCGGGATCACCTGCGGCAGATCTGACGCGCGGCGAAAGACAGCGGCCGGCATGGCGGGCCCCCTTATGAGAACAGGATGGCGGACAGGCGTCGACGACCCGTCCGGGCGACGTCCGAGCCCGGGCCGGCGGCCTCGAAGATTGTGATGAGCTGCTTGCGGGCGGCCTCGTCGTTCCAGGTCCGGTCCCGCTCGATGATCTTCAGCAGATGGTCGGCGGCTTCGTCCCAGGCGCCGCGGGCCGCCAGGGCGCCGGCTATCTCGAACCGGGCCTCATGGTCGTCCTCGTCCTTGGCCAGGCGTTGTTCGAACTCTCCGGTTTCAGCCGGAGCTTCGTCGAGCAGGGCCAGGGCGGCCCGGACGCTGTCCAGGTCGACGTCCTTGGCGCCGGGCGGGGCCATGGCGACCACCTCGCGGGCGCGCTCGGCGTCATCGCCGTTCAGGTAGCAGCGTGCCAGGCCGCCGATGGCCTTCACATTGTCGGGCTCGGCCTGCAGCACCTCGGCGAAGGCCTGGGCCGCGCCGCCGATGTCGCCTAGGTCGAGGGATTCCTTGGCCTGGGCCAGGAGCTCGTCGGTGGCGTTGGCGGGCGCCTGGCCGGCCATGCGGTCGACGAACTGCTTCACCTGGCTGTCGGGCAGGGCGCCCATGAAGCCGTCGACCGGACGGCCGCCGACGAAGGCGAACACCGCCGGGATCGACTGCACGCGCAGTTGACCGGCGAACTGCGGGTTCTGGTCGATGTCGATCTTGACCAGCTTGACCTTGCCCTTGGCGGCGAGGACGGCCTTTTCGATCGACGGGCCGAGTTGGCGGCACGGGCCGCACCAGGGCGCCCAGAAGTCGACGATGACCGGGGTGTCCTTCGAGGTCTCGATGACATCGGCCACGAAGCTGGCGTCGGTGCCGTCCTTGATCAGGTCGGCGGGGCCGGCGGCGGCGGTGGACTGGGTTTCGCCGATCAGGCTCATGGTCTGGTTCCCAAGGGGGTCAATCCGGGCGTAACGCGCCCGGCCGCTAAAATGGTCCCTTACGGCGCCGTCTTCAACGGCGCTCAAGGGCGATCAGGCGTCTTCGATCACCGCCATGGCGTCAAAATCCACCACCAGGGGGGTGATCGCCAGGGCGCGGAAGAATTTGGCGAAGCCGGCCCGCGAGACGCCGGTGGTGGCGGTGTTGACCAACGGGTGGAAGTTCACCCGCTCGGCCTGGGCCAGTCTGCGGTCCAGCACAAAGGTCACGTCACGTTCGGCGCCGTTGATCATGGCGAAAGCGGTGACCGACCCCGGGGTGACGCCAAGCGCCTCTTCCATCAGCTCGGCCGAGCCGAACGAGAGCCGGGCCGAGCCGATCACCGGGTGCAGGCGCTTCAGGTCGATCTGGGTGTCGTCCTTGGCCGAGATCAGCCACAGCCGGCCCTTGGCGTCCTTCAGGAACAGGTTCTTGGTGTGGGCCCCGGGGATGTCGTCCTTGATCCCCTCGCCCTCGCCGACCCGGAACACCGCCTCGTGGTCGGTGGTCGCGTGGTCGATTCCATGAGCGTCGAAGAAGGCGATCAGGTCGGGGCGGGTCTTCATGGCCGCTGATTAGCGCAACTGGCCGGTGTTCGTCTCCCCGCTAGCCGAGGGGCCAGGCGCCGGTTAGAGCAGATGTAACGAACAAGCTGGAGGAGCCCCATGGAGCTCGAGTGCTATCCCACCGCCGAGCGGCCGCCGGAGATCGTGCCGGGGCGCCCGCAGCGCGCCTGGATGGACCGTTTCGCCGAACGTCACCCCTATCGCTGTCTGCCGCTGAGCATGGCCAACACCACGGGGTGGGAGATCCTCTGCCCCATGGCGTTCACCGCCGAGTGGAATGGCGGGCTGATGCAGAGCGACATCACCCTGACGCCGGACCGCCCCAACCCGGACTTCCATAATTTCGTGAAGTCGCACTTCAGCCATGGGGTGCTGACCTTCCACCCCGGCTATCTGTTCAAGACCCCGCCAGGTTGGTCGATGATCGCCCAAGGCCCGCCCAACCACATCAAGGACGGGATCCAGCCGCTGGCCGGTCTGGTAGAGACCGATTGGCTGCCCTTCCCCTTCACGATGAACTGGATGTTCACCCGGCCGGGCAAGGTGCGCTTCGAAAAGAACGAGCCGTTTTGTTTTATTACGCTGACCCAAGACCGCCAGTTGGCTGACTTCCAGCCGGTCATTCGCGGCATGGATCGCAACCCTGAACTGCGCGACCAGTATGACACCTGGGAGAAACATCGCAGTGAATTCAACAAGCGGATCTTCCGTTTGGACCCCGAGGCGACCCGCGAAGCTTGGCAACGGTACTACTTCAAAGGCGAGTTCCCCGAGGAGACCGGAGAGCCCCCGAAGGACCATGTGAACAAGCGCCGATTAAAGACTCCACGATTTGGTGGATGAGGGTGTTGCCAAGTCGCGGACCCTCTGCCATAAGCCCGCTCTCGATTTTCGGCGGCCAAAACATCGGGTCGTTGAGGAACGCGGGCGTAGCTCAGTGGTAGAGCACAACCTTGCCAAGGTTGGGGTCGAGAGTTCGAATCTCTTCGCCCGCTCCAATTTTCCTTTTGGGGAAGTTGAAGCGAATAAAGCGGTCCTTCGGGGCCGCTTTTTGCTTTCTGGGCCTAGGGGTCCATTGCGGTCTTTCATGGATCACCTCGGCGCGACGTAGAGCTTCACGCGAATCGTCGGATCGCGAGGTCGTTGCGTCTTGGACGCGGGCCGCGCTATAGATCGCGGCGATGACCCTGGCTTTCGCCCTTTCTGGACCGATGACCGCGCGCCCCGCCGCGCGTCCGGCCGCCTGCGCGTCGAAAACCACCATGATGATTATTACCCCCACCATCGAGACGGGGCGAACTCGCGCGACTTAAAACACCGCCGACGGATCGCAAGATCAGGAACCCCGCTCCCGAACAGGTAGCGGGGTTTTTTTGTGCGCGCCGTCGGTCCTCAAATCCGAGAAGGACCAGACCACCATGCTAGCCGACCGCCATTCCGACCCATCCAGCGCGCGTGACGCCGCGCGCCGGTTCGCCGCCGCGCTCGCCGCCGAGGCGTTGCTCGATCAGACAGCGCGCCTGGAGGCCACCCTGGCCGCCGACGGGGGGCTGGAGGCCCTGTTCGCCCTGGAGCAGGCCCTGGACCTCTCCTGGCCCCGCGCTACGCCCACCTGTGAGCTTATCTGGGCGACGGAGGCGGCTGGCGAAGGGTTGCGGCTGCGGGCCTTCGACGAAGCCGGCCGCCTGCTGTTGGTTCGGGCCTATTGCGCGAAGGGCCTCAAACATGGCTGACGGGCCGCCGCCGGCCTTGGTCCGGCGCACATTCCTGATCGAAGCGCAGCAGCGTGGCGACGTCGTGCTGCGGGTGCTCGGTCTCTTCGCGGTCCAGGGCGCCGAGATCCTGACGATCGAGGCTGCGCAGGAGCCCGATCGGACCTCGATCCGCATCGAGACCGGCGGCCTCGCCGAGGACGCGGCGCAACACCTGGTCGAGCGCCTGCGCGTCTTGCCGGCGGTGACGGGCGTGGGGCTCGGGTGGCGGGCGATGGCCTGAGACGTTCTGTCGCATTCGGTCGCGGATGAGCCTTTTATTTACTGTGACTTCCTAGAAGCCCGCGGAAAGATGTCTCTCTTCCGGGCTGGCTTATAGTGATTAAAGTATTGACGTGCTTGGTCGCCGAGCATGACCACAGGCTGGTCCTTGTTGCGGCCTTGGTTTGTTTCGGCGGCTGCTTCACAGCCTTCAAGCTCTACTCCAGGATGCGTGACGCCGCCTCGCGCGGCATGCGCCTGGCGTGGGTGCTGCTGACCGGGCTGGTGGCGGGCTGCTCGATCTGGGCCACCCACTTCATCGCCATGCTGGCCTATACGACGGGGCTCCAGGTGGGGTTCCTGCCGGGTGGCACCGTGGCCTCGCTGTTGATCGCCGTGGTCTTCATGGCGGGCGCTTTCGGCGCGGCGGCGAGCGTGCGGGGCGTGGCCGGAAAGATCGCCGGCGGCGTGTTGGCCGCCGTCGGCGTCGCGGCGATGCACTATATCGGCATGTCGGCCTATGTGACCGAAGGCGTGATGAGCTGGGACCTCGGGCTGGTCGCGACCTCGATGGGGCTCGGCTTCGCCGGAGGCGTCGGCGCGCTGTTCGCGGCCGATCGGGCTCATACCCAGCGGCGACAGTTGCTAGGCGGCCTGCTGCTGACCCTTGGCATCTGCGGTGTGCACTTCGTCGGCATGGGCGCGATCACCATCACGCCGGACGGCGCGGTGGACGTTCCGGCCCAACTGCTGTCCCCGGTGATGATGACGGTGGCCGTCGCCCTGATCGTCAGCCTGATCATCCTGGGCGGGCTCGGCGCGGTGCTGATCGAAGGCGGGGCGAACGCCCAGTCGCTGGCCCGCACCCGCCGATTGGCCGACGCGGCCTATGAGGGCATCGTGGTGATCCGCGCCGACCGTATCCAGGACGCCAACGCCGCCTTCTGCGCCCTGGCGGGCGCGAGCGTCGCCGAGCTGACCGGGCTCCAGTTGGCGCCAGAGATCCTGACGTTCGACGCCGCCGAGGGCTCGGCCTTGGACGGTCGTCGCGAAGGCCGGCTGCGGCCCCGCGACGGCGGCCCGGAAATCCCGATCGAGGCCTTTGGCCGGGTGATCGAGGCCGGCGGCGACCAGGGCGACCTGATGGTGCTGGCGATCCGCGACCTGCGTGAGCGCCGCTCGGCCGAGGAGAAGATCCGCTATCTCGCCGAGCACGACGGCCTGACCGGGCTGGCCAACCGCAATGTCATGCAGTCGCGTCTGAACCAGGCGATCGGGCAGGTCGGCGCGGTCGGCGAGCAGCTGGCGGTGATCTGCATCGACCTTGACCACTTCAAGGAAGCCAACGACCTGCATGGCCATCTGGCCGGCGACGCGATCCTGACCGAGATCGCCCGGCGGCTTCAGCGGGCGGTGGTTGCGCCGTCCTTCGCCGCGCGGCTCGGGGGCGATGAGTTCGTGGTCGTCCAGATCGGCGGCGGCCCCCAACCAGCGGCGTCGGCGGAACTGTCGACCGTTCTGCTCGACATCCTCGCCCAACCGGTGAGCTACGCCGACCAGGACCTGCCGGTCGGCGCGAGCCTGGGCATCAGCCTTTATCCCGACGACGGGGCGAGCGGCGAGGCCCTGCTCGCCAACGCCGACATGGCGCTCTACCGGGCCAAGGATAACGGCCGCGGCGCCTATTGTTTCTTCAAGCGCGAGATGGACGAGAACATCCGCGTGCGCCGCACCCTGGCGCGTGAGCTGCGGACCGCCATCGCCGATGAGCAACTGGTGCTGCACTACCAGCCGCTGGCGCGCGCCGAGGATGGCGAGGTCTGCGGCTTCGAGGCCTTGGTGCGCTGGAACCATCCGACCCGGGGCCTGGTCGCGCCGCTCGACTTCATCCCAATCGCCGAGGAAAGCGGGCTCATCCTGCCGCTCGGCGAGTGGGTGCTGCGCCGCGCTTGCGCCGACGCGGCCCAGTGGGACAAGCCGCTGCGGATCGCGGTGAACCTGTCACCGGTGCAACTCCACCAGACGAACCTGGCCACGACCGTCCATGAGATTCTGATGGAGACCGGCCTGGCGCCGCGCCGACTGGAACTGGAGATCACCGAGAGCGCGCTGTTCAAGGACTATCAGCGGGCGCTCGACAATCTGCGCCGCCTGAAGGCCCTGGGCGTGCGCATCGCCATGGACGACTTCGGCACCGGTTTCTCGTCGCTATCGACCCTCCAGTCGTTCCCGTTCGACAAGATCAAGATCGACAAGAGCTTCGTGGAGAACATCCACCGGCACGACCGCGCCACCGCCATCGTGCGCGCGGTGCTGAGCCTGGGCCGCAGCCTGGAGATCCCGGTCACGGCCGAGGGCGTCGAGACCGCCGAGCAGCTCGAATTCCTGCGCAGCGAGGCGTGCACCGAGGTCCAGGGCTACGCGATCGGACGACCCGCGCCGCTGCATACGCTAGGCGACTGGACGGACGATGCGGAGATCGCCCCGGTTCTCAAGGCCGACGTGGCGTGATGTGTCGCTCCTCTCCCCAGGGGAGAGGAGAAGAGCTAGGCCTTGGGACGCACGATCCGCGGGCCCAGGTTCTCGATCACCGCGCGGGCGTCGAAAGCGCGGGGATTGTCAGCGGGCTTGGCGCCGCGCGACATCACGATCTCGGCGCTGGCCTCGTACTTGTCGACGGTGCGCACATCCATGCGGTCGCCCCAGAACGGGCTGCCCCAATAGGGGTCCCAGCTGCGCCAGCCGAAGCCGCCGCCATAGTAGCGCCAGGACGGAGCCCAAAAGCCGTAGCTCGGCCCGTACCAGGGGCTGTAGAGCGGATCGCGTTCGATATAGGTGCGACGGTCGCGCTCGACATTGCGGTCGGCGATCTCGAACCAGTCGTAACCCTGCTGCACCGTGAGCTCCGCCGCCCGGAACAGCAGATAGCCCTCGACTGTCTCGCGCGAGGTCAGGCTGTTGCCCGCGAAGGTCACGCGGAAGCGGTTGGCTTCTATCTTTTGCTCGGAGTACCCGCCTGAGGTGGCCTGGCCGGCGATGTTCGGTTGGTAGGGCGTGGCGGTGGCGCAGGCGCTGAGCAGGCCGGCGAGGGCGAGACTTGCGGCGATGGCGGCGAATTTGCGTGACATGGCGTTTTTGACCCGAAAGTCCTCGTCCCTCGAGGAAGGCGATGCATTTAACGAAACACGTGGGCCTAATTATGGTTGCGCTTGTTGAGCTTCGCCAGGGGGCTCAGGCCTTTGTCGCCATCAGGGTCGCGGCGCTGAGCAGCAATATGCCGACGCAGATCGAAAACCCTCGTCGAAACCGGGCCTCGCTCATCCGTGAGGCGATCGCCGCGCCGCCGAGCCCGTAGGCGCTCATGGCCGCGATATCGAGCGTCAGGGTAGCGCAGGCGAAGGCCGCCAGCTGGGCGGGCAGGGGCCGGCTGGGATCGAGGAACGGCGGCAGGACGGCGGTGAAGAACAAGATCGCCTTGGGGTTGGCGATCTGCACGGTGAACCCATCGACAAAGGCCGACTTGCCCTGCTTGAACGTTTCGTGACCCGGCTCGGCGTCTTTCTGGAAGGCGCCCATCAGCGACTTGATCCCTAGCCAGGCGATATAGGCCGCCCCGCCATAGGCCAGCAGATGGAAGAACTGCGGGAAGGCGAGGATGAGGGCTCCGAGGCCGAGCGCCGCGGCGGCGAACCAGACCAGGGTGGCGCAGTTCATGCCGACCACGCCGATCAGGGCCGCGGCCTTGCCGCGTTGGGCGCCGGTGGCGATGGCGAACAGGTTCGCCGGGCCGGGCGTTGCGGCCATCACCGCCATCACCCCGAGAAAAGCGACATAGCGGGCGGGGTCGATCGGCAGGTCCATCGGGCTGGTCGGGGCCTTGGCGTGAGGGGAAGCGCAGAAATGCTGACGCCGCCCTGAGGTAATCCCCATTGCTTGACTGGGAAAGCTCTGCGACCTGCCAAACTGATCTGGAGGGACGATGGGTCCGGAATTCTGGCTATTCGCCGCCGTGGGCTTCGCGGCTCAACTGGTCGATGGGGCGTTGGGCATGGCCTACGGCGTCGTCTCGACCACCGTGCTGCTGGCCAATGGCGTGCCCCCGGCGACCGCCTCGGCCAGCGTTCATGCGGCCAAGGTGTTCACCGGCGCGGCCTCGGCGGTCTCGCACATCGCTCACCGCAACGTCGATGGGCGGCTGCTGGTGCTGCTGGCGGCCGGCGGCATGCTGGGCGGCGTGGTCGGGACCTATCTGCTGACCTCGGTGGACGGCGAGCTGATCAAGCCCTTCGTCGTGGGCTGGCTTGGCCTGATGGGGGTGGTGATCCTCTACCGCGCCTGGAAGGGCGCGCGGCCTAAGCCGTTCTCCTGGAAGGGTCCGTTCCCGCTTGGCCTGGTCGGCGGCTTCTTCGACGCGGTCGGGGGCGGCGGCTGGGGACCGGTGGTCACCTCGACCCTGCTGGGCTCGGGCGCCGACCCGCGCAAGGCCATCGGCACCACCAACGCCGCCGAGGCCTTCGTGGCGGCGGCGGTTTCGGCGGCGTTCCTGGCGGCCCTCGTGTCGGGCCATTGGCAGACTGACGATCTCGCCCAGCACCTGTGGTCGGTGCTGGGTCTGATCGCGGGTGGTGTGGTGGCCGCCCCGCTGGCCGGCTGGATGACCAAGGTGCTGCCGATCCGGGCCTTGACCTGGATCGTCGGCTTCGTGGTCACCGGCCTGGCGATCTGGCAGGCGGTGGTCTTGTTTAGCTAGGCGCCGACGACGGCCAGCGTCCAAATGATCCGGCCAAGCGCGCCGAACAGCAGGATGGCGGTGGCGGCGAGCTGGATCATGAAACCCGCTTCACGCTTCTTGGGATCGGACACATAGCCCAGGGCATAGACGATCCGCCCGACGATCCAGACGAGGCCCAGGCCCGCGGCGAACAGGTCGTTCCAATAGATGGCGAACAGCCATAGGCCGGCCAGGAAGATCGGCAGCCATTCCAAGGTGTTGTAGTGGACGCGGATATGCCGCTCGAGGATCGGGTCGCCGGTCATGGCGGGCGCGGCGACGCCGCTTACGGCGCGGGCCTTGCCGACCCTGACGCCCATCCAGACATAGACGAGAAGCGCGGCGATGGTGACCAGCGCCACATAGCTGTGCGGTTGCATGAATTTCCCCCTGAAGTGCTCGGCGGTCGTCCGCCGTTGCGGCCGAGCTTGGCATGCGTCGCAGGTTTTGGGGAACTCCTCCGGCGGGGTTGCGCGTTCTAGAGGGCCCACGGAATATTGGAGACCCGCTGTGCAGGTCGAATCCCAAGCCATCCGCGAGATCAATTACGACGCAGAACGCGCCAAACTGTTCGTCACGTTCAGCTACGGCGATCGCTACGTTTATGTGGGCGTTCCGGGGGAGGTGCACCGGAGCTTCTTGGACGCCGACTCCAAAGGCAGGTTCTTCGCCTACGAGATCCGCGACCAGTATCCGTACAACAAGGTCGACGCCTGAGAGGTCATTCCCCATTCGTCATGGCCGGCCTTTCGCGCCGGCCATCCATACCGCCGCCGCCGGCGTGTATGGATCACCGGGACAAGCCCGGTGATGACGAACTGAGTGGGGAGGGGGCTGTCTGTCCTACTTCATCCGTTGGTCGCGCTTGGCGGCGACGCGAAGGCGCAGGGCGTTGAGCTTGATGAAGCCGGCGGCGTCGCGGTGGTCGTAGGTGACCTTGCCTTCCTCGAAGGTGACCAGGTCCTGATCGTACAGCGAGTAGGGGCTGGTGCGGCC
>NZ_JAURWM010000109.1 GCF_030654915.1 Phenylobacterium sp.
CTCGCGCGACTACACCCTGACCCGTCAGGTGTTCGGCAAGCCGCTGGCCGCGCGCCAGTTGGTGCAGAAGAAGCTGGCCGACATGCAGACCGAGATCGCCCTGGGCTTCGAGGGCGCGCTGGCGCTGGGCCGGCTGCTCGACCAGGGCGCCTGGGTCCCAGAAGCCATCAGCCTGATGAAGCGCAACAACTGCGGCAAGGCCCTGGCTATCGCCCGCGAGGCCCGCGACATCCACGGCGGCAACGGCATCAGCGGCGACTATCACGTCATGCGACACGCCGCGAACCTGGAGACCGTCAACACCTATGAAGGCGCCCACGACGTCCACGCCCTGATCCTCGGACGCGCCATCACCGGCCAGAACGCGTTCTAGACTGAGGGCCGTCATCCATGGTCAGGTCGCCCCTCGCGACCAGACAGCCTGCCAAGGGGGACCTATGACCTACAAGACCCTGACCTGGGAGGTCGCCGACCGCGTCCTCACCCTGACGCTGAACCGGCCCGACCAACTCAACGCCTTCACCGTCGAGATGGCGCACGAACTGATCGCCGCGTTTGAGCGCGCCAGCGAAGACGACGGCGTCGGCGCGGTCGTGGTGACCGGCGCGGGGCGCGCCTTCTGCGCTGGTATGGACCTGTCCTCCAACGGCAACGTCTTCGGTCTCGACGAGAGCCTGAGCCCGACCCTGGCCGACATGCGCGAGCGGCTGGACGATCCAGCGATCCGTGACGGGGTGCGCGACACCGGCGGGCGAGTGACGCTGGCGATCTACAACTGCAAGAAGCCGGTCATCGCGGCGATCAACGGCGCGGCCGTCGGCATCGGCGCGACCATGATGCTCGCCATGGATATCCGCATGGCCTCCGAGAAAGCGCGGATCGGCTTCGTGTTCGGCAAGCTCGGCATAGTGCCGGAGGCCTGCTCAAGCTGGTTCCTGCCCCGCCTTGTCGGGCCGCAGCAAGCGCTGGAATGGGTGCTGTCGGCCGAAATCTTCGATGCGGCGGAAGGGCTGCGCGGCGGCCTGCTGCGTTCGGTCCACGCACCGGAGGAACTGCTCGGCGCGGCCCAGGCCTTGGCGCGCAAGTTCATCGCCGGCCGCTCGCCCGTCGCCGTCGCGCTGGCCCGCCAGATGATGCTGCGCAACAGCGCCCAGCCCCACCCAATCGCGGCCCACCAGGTGGATTCCCTGGCGATGTTCTACACCAGCCTGGAGGACGGCAAGGAAGGGGTTGCGGCCTTCCTTGAGAAGCGTGACCCCAACTTCACCGGCAAGGCCTCGAAGATGCCGAGCTTCTATCCTTGGGATGAACAGTAGGCCGTCTCGTTGCGGTTTTTACGTTTGAGTGTGCGCGGGCTGGTTGACGTCAAGCTGGACGCGTGATGAAGCCGGGGGGTGAAAATGTCCCAAGCCGATGATCGCTCGACCCGCGGCGCCAAGCGCGCGCGCCTGCTGGAAGAGGCGGCCAAGGCCCTGAACAGCCGTGGCATCTCGCAGACCTCCTTGGCCGAGATCGCCAAGTCGGTCGGGGTCTCGCGGGCTGCGCTCTACTACTATTTTGAAGATCAGCAGGATCTGGTGTTCCAGAGCTACCGGCGCTCCTGCGAAATGATGGCGCGCCGCTTGAGCGAGGCCTCGCACGCAGGCGGCGACGCGATGAGCGTGTTGATGGCGTTCATCGACGGCATGCTGACCGAGGGTGAACCGGAATTCGCCTCGCTGAGCGAGGCGGCCTATCTGCGCCCTGAGCAGCGCAGCACGATCCTGGGGCTCTACGAGGCCCTGCTGGCCAGCATCGCCGAAATTCTTCAGGCCGGCGCGCGGCGTGGGGAGCTGCGCCCATGCTCGGCCGGCATCGTCGCTCAGGCGATTATCGGCCTGGTGTCCTGGATCCCCATGGCGCGGCGTTGGCGTTCGAGCCAAGCCTTGTCTCATCGCGACATGGTCGAGGCGATCAAGACCCTGCTCGATCACGGGATGGCGGTCGAGCGACGCTTGCCGATCGAAATCCCGCCGTTCGACTTCTCGTTCGCCGACGTGCGGCTGGACCGGGTGTTCGACGCCGAGGCCCTCGCCGCGGCCAAGCAGCAGGCCCTGCTCGCCTCAGCCTCCTGGCTGTTCAACCTCAAGGGCGTGGACGCCACGTCGCTGGAGGAAATCGCCACCCGCGTCGGGGTCACCAAGAAGGTGATCTACCACAACGTCGGCGACAAGGAGACGCTGGTGGTCGAGTGCTATCGGCGCTCCTTCCGAATGTGGGAGGAGATCGCGCAATGGGCCCGGACCCATGACGGCTCGCGGCTCGAGGCTTTTTGCGCGTCGATGAACGCCGGGGCCGAGGCCAGCCTGCGCGAAGACCTGGCGACCCTCTCGCCATTGGCGGGGTTCGAAGCCCTTCCGACGGAAGCCCAGGATGAGATCAACGCTTCGGCCGTGCGCCTGATGGACATTCACTTGGAAATCTTCGCCGTGGGCCAAGCCCAGGGCTCGATGTCGGCGACCAACCCGCGCGCGATCGTGGCGATTGTTCCGGGCGTCTACCAATGGCTGCCCAAGTGGTTCGACACCTTCTCGTCGGAGGAGCGCCAAAAGGCGGCCCGCGAGGTTTCAGAGCTGATCGCCCTGGGCCTGCGCCCGCTCTAGCGGCGCTGCGCCCCGCGCGGCGCGTCTTCCACTCCTGTCACGACTGGCGGCGTTCCGTCGCCCAGGCGCCTTTTGGCTCGCGTCGATCCGACGAATGATTTCCACGAGATACTTATTTGTCAAAATCCTTGACTCACATTGATGCGACCGGGATGGTGTGCACCACATCGTCAAATTCGGGCCGATTGAACGAAGCCCGGAGCGGAGGAAACAATGAGCAGGCAAGATCCCGACATCGCGGGCTTCAAGCAGCAACTCGTCGAAATGACAAAAGTGCGGGAAAGCACGCCTCCGAGCGTCGAGGCCCAGCGCGCGGCGTTCGACGGTCAGCACGGCGCGGTGCCGCCGGCCGAGGGATGCGAGATCACGCCGATCGTCGTTGGCTCGGTGCGCGGCGAGCGCATTACGCCCAAGGGCGCGGACACCTCCAAGGCGCTGATCTACCACCACGGCGGCGGCCACATGTTCGGCAGCCCGCTGAGCCATCGGCACCTCGTCTCGCGCCTGGCCGCGGCGGCGGGCGTGGTGGCCTACAACATGGAATACCGGCTGGCGCCGGAGCACCCCTATCCCGCTGGTCTCGACGATGCCGAGCAAGCTTATCGCTTCGTGCTCGGGGAAGGTTTCAAGCCCGAGAACTTGATCGTCGGAGGGGAGTCCGCCGGCGGCAACCTGACCGCGGCCCTGCTGCTGAAACTGCGCGACCTTGGTCTGGCGCAACCGGCCGGCGCCTATCTGCTTAGCCCTTGGCTCGACCTGACGCAGAGCGGCGCGTCCTACGAGGCGCGCGGTCCGCACGACCCGATGATCACCCACGCCGCTCTGACCGGCTGTTCGGCGGCATACCGGGCCGGCGCCTCGGCCGAAGACCCGTTGATCTCGCCCGCCAAGGCCGACCTCGCCGGCCTGCCGCCGCTGTTCATCCAGGTCGGCGCCGACGAAGTCTTGCTCTGCGACTCCCTCGAGTTCACGCGCCGCGCCGCCTTGGCCGGCATCGATGTGCGCCTGCATGTCTGGGCCGACATGGTCCACGCATGGCCGCTGTTCCACTTCGCCCTGCCGGTCTCAGGCCTCGCCGCCATCGATGAGGCCGGCGCCTGGATCTCGCGCCAGCTTCGTCATTGATGCGCCGGCGCCGCTTCGCGCACCAAGGTACCGTGAAAATGAAAATCACCCCGATCGGGCGCAACCGCGCGATGGCTGCCGTTGTCGTCTCGGCGCTGTTCGCCGCGACGAGCGCCGTGGCTGAAGCCCCTGCCGGCGCGATGACCGCCTCGGACCATAAACCGCCAAAGAACGAGTCTCTCATGCGATTGAATGCACCGCGGATTGCGCCGCTGCAGGACGCCGAACTGACCGACGAGCAACTTGCGATCCTCTCGCCGCTGATCGCGAGCGACCAGCTCTACAATATCTTCCGGACCTTCGCGCGGACGCCCAAGGCCTTGCAGACCTTCTTGGCCTGGGGCGGCTACATCATGTCGGCCGACAACAGTCTGACGCCACGCCAACGTGAGATCGTCATCCTGCGAGTAGGCTACCTTTGCAGGTCGGGCTACGAGTTTGCCCAGCACGTGCTGATCGGCCTGCAGTCGGGCCTCACCGAGGCCGAGATCGGCAAGATCAAGCAAGGCGCCGAGGCCGGCTGGACACCGGAGGAGGCCGCCCTGATCCGAATGGCGGATGAACTGGTCGCCGACCATTTCGTGAGCGATCCCACTTGGGCGCAACTTCGGGCGCATTTCAGTGAGAAGAACGTCATGGACGCGGTCTACACCGCCGGCCAGTACACCCAGGTCTCGATGTTCCTGAACACCTTCGGCGTCCAACTGGATCGGGGCCTGACGCTCGATCCTGATCTGCGACGGTAGGACGATGGGCAGGCTGGAAGGCAAGACCGTCGTCATCGTCGGCGCAGGCCAGAAGGCGGGCGACACGATCGGTAACGGCCGGGCCATGGCCCTGCTCTTCGCCCGCGAAGGCGCGCAGGTGCTGTGCGTCGATCGCGATCTAGGCAGCGCCGAGGAAACCGTCGCCTTAGTCGCGGCGGAGGGCGGGCGGGCGAGCAGCGTCCGGGCCGACATCGGCCAAGCCGACGATGTGGAAGGCATCTTTATCGCCGCCCTGGCGAACATGGGGCGGGTGGACATCCTGGTGAACAACGTCGGTGTCGGCCTAGTCGGCGACGGACCAGCTCACCTAGCCACGGAGGCCAGCTTCGACGCGACGATGGACGTCAACCTCAAGGGAACCTGGCTTACGATCAAGGCTGCGATCCCGATCATGCGCGAGGCCGGCGCCGGTTCCATCGTCAACATCTCGTCGCTGGCCTCGGTCGCCGGAGACAGCGCCATCGCCTACATGGTCTCGAAGGCGGCTGTGAACCGCCTGACCATCGCCGTCGCCAGCGCCAACGCCGAGTACGGAGTTCGCTGCAACGCCGTGCTTCCGGGCCTGATGGATACGCCGATGGCCATCGGCGCCAACGCCGACATGTCGGGGCAGGCCCAGGACGCCGTGCGCGCGGCCCGCAACGCGCGGGTGCCGCTCAAGGGCGGGATGGGCACGGCCTGGGACACCGCCCACGCGGCTCTGTTCTTGGCCTCCGATGACGCCCGATACATCACCGGCGCGCTGTTGCCTGTCGACGGCGGCTTTACGACCCGGGTCGGCGCCGTCGACCGCTAAGGCGGGCCTCACGCCTGATGGGCGTGACCAGCCGCCAGCCAAAAAATAAAAACTGGGAGGATAGACGTGGTGCAATTCCTAAGAAGCTCGGCCCTGCTCGCTTCGGTCTCGGCGCTGGCGATGCTGTGCGCCTTGCCGGTCGCAGCGCAGGCGCCCGCCACCCCGACGACCGCGCCAGGCTACGCCCCATCGCCGCGCGCGCCGCAGGGCGCGCCGAACGTCCTGATCATCATGACCGACGACGTCGGGTTCGCCGCCAGCAGCACCTTCGGCGGTCCGATCTCGACCCTGACCTTCGACGCCCTGGCCGGCCAGGGCCTGCGCTACAATCGTTTCCATACGACAGCGCTGTGCTCGCCGACCCGCGCCGCTTTGCTGACCGGGCGCAACCACCACGCGGTGAACGCCGGGGTGATCAGCGAGATCGCCACGGGGCGGCCTGGCTACAACGGCATCTTGCCCAATGACGCCGTGACCTTTGGCCGGGTGTTGAAGGACAACGGCTACAGCACCGCCTTCATCGGCAAGAACCACTCCACCCCGGACTGGGAGACCGGCCCGGACGGTCCCTTCGAGCGTTGGCCCAACGGGTTCGGGTTCGACTACTTCTTCGGCTTCAACGGCGGGGAGACCGACCAGTGGGCGCCGGCCCTGGTCGAGAACCGCAATCTGATCGAGCCGCCGACCAACGACCCGAAGTACATCCTCGACCACGACCTCGCCGACCGAACGATCAACTGGCTGCGCACCCAGAGTTCGGCCGCGCCGGACAAGCCGTTCCTAGTCTACTACGCCCCAGGCACCGCCCACGGCCCTCACCATGCGCCGCGCGAATGGATCGACCGCTTCAAGGGCCAGTTCGACCGGGGCTGGGATGAGATGCGTGAGGAGAGCTTCGCGCGGCAGAAGAAGCTGGGCGTGGTTCCGGCCGACGCCAAGTTGACGCCGCGGCCGAGCCAAATTCCGGCTTGGGACTCGCTCAGCCCTGACCAGAAGAAGCTCTACGCCCGGATGATGGAGGTCTATGCTGGAGCGCTGGCCTATTCCGACAAGCAGATGGGCCGTGTGATCGACGAGATCCGCCAGCAAGGGAAGCTCGACAACACCTTGATCGTCTACATCCAGGGCGACAATGGCGCGAGCGCCGAGGGTGGGTTGGGCGGCACCACCAACGAGATGGCCGGCCTGGGCGGCATCTACGAGCCGCTGGATTTCACGCTGTCGAAGATCGACACCCTGGGCGGTCCCATGGCCTTCGGCCACTATCCGGTCGGCTGGGCCTGGGCGATGGACACGCCGTTCCAATGGTCCAAGCAGGTGGCCTCCCACCTCGGCGGCGTGCGCAACGGCATGGTGATGTCGTGGCCGGCGCGGATCAAGGACGTCGGCCAGGTGCGATCGCAGTTCGCTCATGTCATCGACATCGCCCCGACGCTCTATGACGTGATCGGGATCAAGGTCCCGGCCAGCGTTGACGGCGCGGCGATCAAGCCGCTGGACGGCAAGAGCCTGGCCGCGTCGTTCAGCTCGAAGACAGCCCCGGGCCGCGACGTCCAATACTTCGAGATGTTCGGGAACCGGGCGATCTACGATCATGGCTGGCTGGCCTCCACCACGCCCGAGCGGCTGCCCTGGACGCCAGGCAAGGACGTCGACGCCGGCAAGTTCAAGTGGGAGCTCTACAACCTCGACAAGGACTTCTCCCAGGCCGACGATCTGGCCGCCAAGTTCCCGCGGAAGCTGGCGCAGTTGCAGGCGACCTTCGAGCAGGAGGCGCAGGGCAACAACGTCCTGCCGGTCCAGGCCTCGATCTTCGATCGACTTGGCGACGGCATTCGGCCAAGTCCGCTCGAGGGGCGGCGGCGACTGCGGTTCTACCCTAGCGAGACGCGGTTCCCGAACGGGGTGTTCCCCGACATTCGGAGCAAGTCGTGGAATATCTCCGCGTCCGTGAAACTCGGGGCCGCCGGCGAGAGCGGAACGGTGGTGACCCAGGGCGGCCGGTTCGGCGGTTGGGGGCTGGTCATGCTGTCGGGCAAACCGACCTTCGCCTACAAGCGATCGAGCCTGCCGCAAGACCAGTACCGGCTGGAGAGCCCGACGGCGCTGGGGCCTGGCGCGCACCGCATTGACCTCGACTTCGCCTATGACGGCGGCGGGATGGGGCAGGGCGGCGTGGTGACCATGAGCGTCGACGGCGTCGAGGTCGGCCGCACCCGGCTCGAGAAGACCGTCGCTGGGGCCTGGTCGCTGGAAGGCGCAACGGTGGGTTGGGACAGCGGCACGCCGGTGATTGAGGACTATCGTGTTCCGTTCCCGCTGGCCGGCGTGGAGCATGTCGATTTCACGCTAAAATAGCGGGCGACGACGCTCGGTTGGGCCGGTACTCGGGAGTGATGTCAAAGCCGCCCCGAGTATCCGACCCGCGATTGAACCAGACCAGTCAGACGCTTGAACAAGCCATGGCCGCCCTGCGGGCCCAGCAGCTGCAGGAGGCCGAGCGGCTTTCCGCCTCGGTCCTGCTGCGCGACCGCGGCAATGCCGCCGCCGCTCAGGTTCTTGGAACCTCGCTGCTCTTGCAGAGCCGGCCCAAGGACGCGGTCGACGCCCTGCAGGGCGTGGCGCGGCGCAGCGCCGATCCGGCCGTGGAAACCTTGCTGGCTAGATCCTTGGCGGCTGCCGGCCGGCGGGACGAGGCTTTTGATCAACTGCGCCGAGCCACGGGGCGTCGGCCACCCTACCCGCTGGCGTTCCTCGAACTGGGTGAGGGCCTCGGCGCCGCAGGGCGGTTGGATGAGGGTGTCGCGGTCCTGGAAGCCGGGCTTGCGCTGACGCCCAAGGCCGACGGCCTGCGCATTGCTCTTGGGTATCTTCAGCTCAAGCGCAACGATCGCTCTCGTGCCCGCCGCCTGTTCCAGGAGGTTCGCGCCGCCGCGCCGCGGCGGCAGGACGCCATGGTCGGGCTGGCCAAGGTGCTGGCCCTCGATGGCGAATATGCGCAGGCGGCCGATCTCTATCGGCGCGCCCTGATCCTGCGACCTGACGATGCGGGCGCCCGCATCAGCCTTGGCAAATGTCTGCTGGAAATGGATGAGCGGGACACTGGGGAAGCGGCTATCCGTGCGGCCAGCCAACAGGCGGCGCAGTTGGCCGGGCCGGCGATCTCGGCGCTCGCCGCCACCGCGCACGGCCGCTTCTTCCTGCGGCCCAGCGCGGCTTTGACGTTCTTGCGCGCCGAAGCAGGATGAAGGTCGTCTAGGCTCGGAAGCGCCGCCGATAGACGCCGCTCTCGCGGCTCATCGCCTCCAGGACTTCGTGCGTCCGCTGTGACTCGTCCTGCGTGAGTACGGCGGTCGTGGCGCTCCAGCTTTCTCGCTTGATCGGGAAACACTGCGCCACCGGCGTACCCTTCGGCAGCACGCCGCTGAACCCCTCATCGTGCCAGCGGGCCGGGAAGTGGATCCAGGCGTCGTGATACTGATCGCAATCGACCAGTCCGGTCAGCGTGGTGAAGGGCAGGTCGAAGCGATTGACCGGGTGCGTAAACAGCAGCGAGTAGCCAGGCGGCGCCTCGATCGTCCAGACGTTGAGGAACTTGATTAGGAAGCGGTCGGCCTCGAACAGCGGCGTGCCGGTGACCTGACTGGCGTCATGGAAACCGATAGGCGAGCGCGCGAAGCCTGACCCGCCCCCCGGCGGCAGGTCGTGGTCCCAGGTGAACTCGCCGTTCTCGACCCTGACGTCGCAGATCAGGGGGATCAAGAAGCCGTTGGTCATGGCGTCCACGAATGGCGGGCAGCGCTTCACCGTATCGTCGTCACCGGCGACGACCGTGCTGAACGCCTGGGCGGGCATGGTCTTCAGCCAGTCGGGCAGGCCCTGCATGGCCGGTATGGGGGGCGGGGCCAACCCCTCGAGTTCCTTGGGGCACCGGAACGTCAGGGTCATCGCTTCGCTATCTTGGGTCATCACGCCTACTGGTCTGGACTGCACGCTCAAGTTTGATTGTACACGCCAGAGTGCATGCATGTATCGCGACGCGGCGCTCGGCGCCCTCGATTGTGTCGAGCCCAAATGCCCGGATTGGGGCTGGATACCTGAACTGTGTTTCCCTCGCCGGCGCGACACCAAAAGCTCGGCGATGAACTACAAAAGGTTGTGCGGCGCCACCTCTGAGGTAAGAGGCCTTCATCGAGGGCGGGGAGCAGCGTGTTGTCGTGAACACCATCACGGTCCTGCTCGTCGAGGACGATCCGATCTTCAGTGAGATCGTCGCAGCCCATCTGCTCAACGAGGGGCTGGAGGTTGTCTGCGCTCGGGACGTCGCGGGCGGTTTGCGTCTCTTCTCGGAACTCCCCGTTGATCTTGTACTCGCAGACGTGAACCTTCCCGACGGTCTCGGGCGCGACATGGTGCGCCGGATGAAGATGCGTCGGGATTGCGCCACGATTTATGTGACCCAGTGCGGGACGAGTGAAGATCGTCTCCTGGGGCTCTCGCAGGGTGACGACTATATCGTGAAGCCTGTCGACCTGCACGAACTCACCGCGCGCGTGCGGGCGGTCCTGCGCCGCTACCAGCGCGCCGGCGTTGATCGAGTCATCGAGATTTCCGACTGGACCCTCGACATCGTGCGGCGCGAATTGGCCGATGCTGGCGGGGCGGTCCTGCGCCTGACACGCGCTGAGTTCGATCTGCTCGCGGCTCTGGCCCAGGCGAAGGCCGAGCCCCTCAGTCGAGACTATCTCGTCGAGGTGATTGGCTCGGTTGACGCGCCGACGAACTTGCGCACGGTCGATGTGCTGGTCAGCCGGATCCGGCGAAAGCTAGTCGCGGCAGGTCCGGGCGCCCCACGGATCCTAACCGTTCATGCTCAGGGCTATGTGCTTGGGAGGGCGGAGGGATGAGCGGAATCTTGCGCCGAAATGGCCTCGCTAAGAGCCGCCGCCCCAGCCGACATCGCACGCTGAACAGCCTGGGCCGCGGCGGCGACCGCGGCTTGCGCGTGCGGCCGGCGCAGCGCCGTCTCGAGTCTTGCCAGGTTGTCGCTCAACCTCACAAGCGCGAGGGCGCCCGCGGCGCTACGGATTTGGTGCGTTTGGGCGGCGAGGTCAGCGTTCGTTTGCGCTTCGCAGCTGATCGCCTCCAACAAGTCGGCGACCCGGCTCGCCAGCGCATCGGCGAGTTCCAGGGTTCGGGACGCGCCGACAGCGGATCGGACCTGCTCCAGGCGGTCGGCGCACAGCTGCGGGGGCATTGCACAATCCTCTCCGGCAGCGAAGCCTCTAGAGCGCTATAGCCCAATGGCGACTTCGGGCAAGGTCACGCGGCTGCCAGCGCAATTCACCTTTCATGCAACGATCTTCGTCGTTTACGCGGCGACGGGATACGCCGGGCTGAAGCTAGGCCTTGCGGCCGATCAGCTGCCGCTGATCTGGTTGCCCAGCGGCATTGCATTCGCCGCGGCGTGGATGGGCGGTGTCCGGATGATGCCGGGCGCTTTCATCGGCGCCTTCCTGGTGAACTTCTGGGCTTTCGGGGCCTGGGCGCCGGCTCTGATCGTCGCGGCCGGCGCCATGCTGCCGGCGATCGTGACCGCTCGGCTCCTGCTTGCCTGGGGCGCGAGCGGCCGCCTGAACCGCGCCGTGCTCTCCGACTTGGCCTTCGTCGGGGTCGCCGTCCTCGCCGGCCCGGTGTTGAGCGCGGCCGTCTGCGCCGTCGTGATCGCCTGGGTGGGGGCAGGCGGACCGGCCTATCCTTCGCCGTCGACCTTCGCCGCCCGGTGGCTGGCCGATGCGACCGGCGTGTTGCTGATGGCGCCCGCCATCCTCCTGGCCGGTCGCTGGCTTGCCCACCGCTGGACTTGGCGCTTCGCCGCCGTGGTGTCGGGCTTTCTCGTCGGATGCGTCGCGGTGGTGTTGGCCCTGGCCTGGCTGCCTGGGCGAATTTGGGTGGCGGATTTCTACAAGCTGTCGGCGTTGATGCTCAGCCTGGCGGCCGTGGGGCGCTTCGGACTCCATGGCGGCGCGGCGGTCAACTTGCTGATGGCCTTGGGCGCTTGCGCTGTCACGGTCTCGGGCCTGGGGCCGTTTATCGGTGGGAATCCCTCCGAAACCTTGGCGCTCCTGCACGCATTCGTCTTCGCACAGACGCTGACGGCGCAACTGTCGGCGGCGGTGATGGCGGACCTACGGCGCGCCTTGTCGTTGGAACGCAGCGCGCGCGCCTTGGCCGAGGCTATCGCGGCCAGCCGTTTCCGACTGATGGCCATGATCAGCCACGACGTGCGCACGCCGCTGAGCGGATTGGTCGGGGTGATGCAGGTGCTGGCGCGCTCGCCGCATGGGCCTGAGCAGCGGCGGCTGATCGATCTGGGCCTTCGCGCCGGCCGCACCCTGGCGGACTTGGTCGCCGACATCTTGGAATCCGCGCGAACCGACGCCAGCGCGCCGGTCATCCGGCTGGTGCCATTTGATCCCGACCGGAGTCTCGACCAAGTCGTCCGGCTTCAGGCGCCCGCGGCGGTCAGCAAGGGGCTGTCGCTGTCGTATCGCCGCACGGAGGCGTTGCCTTCATGGGTGGCGGGCGACCGGCTGCGCTTCGAACAGGTGGTCGGCAACCTAGTCTCCAACGCCGTGACCTATACGCCCTCGGGCGGGATCTGGATTGAGGCCGATTGGCGATCTGGAGCGCGGCTGCCACTGCAGATTGAGGTCAGGGACACAGGGCCGGGCCTTGATCCCCTCACGGCGCCTCGAATGTTCGAGGCGTTCGTTCAAGGCCCTACTGCTGCCGCCCTCACGGGGTTCGGGCTCGGCCTGGACATCTGTCGGCGCCTCACCGAGGCGATGGGCGGGGAAATGACCTATGCGCGCCGCGACGGGGAGAGCCTTTTTCGCGTGGCCCTTCCGTTCCCGGCTAGCGAGCCGCCGCCCGTCTCTTTGTTGGGCGCGCCCTCGCGTGCGCTCTCCATCCTGCTCGTCGAAGATGATCCAATCAGCCGCGAGGTGACCGCGGCCTTGTTGCGCACCGTCGGGCACCAGGTCGAGGCGGCGGCGGATGAGGATGAGGCGATAGCCCGTGCGGCGGGGCAGGTGTTCGACCTGATCCTACTTGATATCGATCTTGGCCGGGGCGGTTCTGGCCTGGCGCTCGCGCGGCGGCTGAGGGCGGAACTCAGTGTTCCGCCCGCTATCGTGGCCCTGACCGGCAGCGACGTTCCAGCGTCCGCCGCGCTTGATCTGGACGGCGTCATCGTCAAGCCTCTGGATGCGGACACTGATCTCAGCCGCTTCTTGTCGGCGGAGGCGTCCAGCCGGTCCAGAGTGGTCCGCCCTTCTTAAGGAGGCCACATCCAAGCCGCCTACCGCAGCTGCTGCTCGCCCCGGCAGATCAGGCTTGCAAGCGCCTCCGTGTGATCGCAGCGGGAACAAGTCTGGGCGTTTGGTGACGTGAGGCGGATTCCGTGCGTGGTTACGGCGCTTTTGATCCTACCCAAGGCTGGGACTAGGAGGTGTCGGTGCGACTTGGCGCGATAATTCTGAGTGGTGGCGCGTCCAGCCGTATGGGGGTCGACAAGGCGCTCATGGACTGGCTCGGTCGCCGCGCCGTGGACCGGGTGGCGGACTTGGCGTTCGAGGTCGGCGCGCAGACCATCGTCACGGTGGGGACCACCGACTACGGCCTGCCGGTCGTCGCCGAGGAGACGCCGCTGGGCGGACCGGTAGGCGGGGTGCTGGCGGGGGTTGCGGCCTTGCGCGAAGCTGGATGCCTGCGCGCCTTGGTGCTCGCGGTCGACGCGCCCAGTCTGGCCGCCGAAGACTTGGCGCCTCTGCTGGCTGCCGACGCCATGGGCGCCGCCTATGAAGGCCTGCATCTTCCGCTGGTGGTGGCGCTGGGCGCTCTACCGTCCGACGCGCGGGCCGATTGGCCCATGGCGCGACTGGCCGAGCGGGCAGGCGTCATGCGGCTTGTGGGACCACCCCAGGCCCAGGCCAGGTTGCGGGGGGCCAACACTCCGCAGGAGCGCGAGGCCCTGCTCGCGGAACTGGCTGCTCGGGAGAATGCCCAAAATCGCGGCGTCGGCTGACCGCGAACTGTGCGTTTCATCGTCGCCGTGTCGGAAGCAAGTCGAAGAGCTCCGCCTCCAGCGCGCCTACCTCCACTAGTCTGGCCGTATGCGCGTCTTGGTGATCGATCCTGATTTCGCTCGAGCAGCGCTCGTGGCCGAAGGCCTGGCGGGCGTCGATCCGCTCGAGGTGCGTCATCGACCGCTCTACGACGAGGCTGAAGCCGCGGCCTTCGCGCCCGATGTCGTTGTGGTGGCCACGGAAAGCCCCGACCGGGACACGATCGACAGTCTACGCGAGGCGAGCTTGGCCAATCCGCGCCCCGTGGTGATGTTCGTCGACCGATCCGAGCCAGGATTGGCGGAAGCGGCCGTGCGGGCCGGAGTGGCCGCCTATGTCGTCGATGGCTTGGCGCCTGGCCGGGTGCGCGGCGTGCTGGAGGTCGCGATGAGCCGCTTCCAGCTCATGAACCAGCTGCGCAAGGATCTCGACAAGGCCAAGGCGGACCTAGTCTCGCGCAAGACCATTGAGCGCGCCAAGGCCCTGCTGATGAAGGAGCGGGGGCTGGAGGAGGCGGACGCCTACAAGCTGCTGCGCAAGCTCTCGATGGATACTGGCCGGCCCCTGGGGGCTGTCGCGGCCGATCTGCTCGCATTCGCCGGGGTGTTGAAGGGAGACGCCTCATGAGTGGGTCTTTGAAGCTGGGCTTCATGCCGTTGGACGATGCGGCGGGTTTGATCGTCGCAAAGGCTCTCGGCTTTTTCGACGACGAAGGGCTGGAGGTCGAGCTGTCCCGAGAGGCGTCGTGGGCGACGATCCGCGACAAGGTGGCGGTGGGGGCGCTGGACGGCGCCCACATGTTGGCGCCGATGGTGCTCGCCCAGAGTTTGGGGATCGGCGGAGAGGCCACCGCGATGATCGCGCCGCTGGCCTTGGCCACGGACGGCGCGGCGATCACGCTCTCCACGCGGCTGGGCCTCGGCCCCAGTCCGAGCCGGGCCGGCCTCGCCGACCTGGTCGCTGAGCGGCGAGAGATGGACGCCAGTCTGCTGACCTTTGGCGTGGTGTTCCCATTCTCCATCCACAACTACCTTCTGCGCCTGTGGGTGGCGGAGGCGGGGCTAGATCCTGATCGCGACGTCCGCATCGTGGTGGCGCCGCCGCCGCGAATGGCCGAGCTGCTGGCCGGGGGCGTGATCGAGGGATTCTGCGTTGGCGAGCCGTGGAACGCCGTGGCCGTGAACGCCGGGGCTGGCGTTGTCGCGGCGCGCGCCGGCGAGATCGCGCCCGGAGCCCCAGACAAGGTGTTCGGCGTCACCCGGGCCTGGGCGCAGGCGAACCCCGAAACCCTCCAAGCGGTGTTGCGGGCGCTGCTGCGCGCCCTCGCCTGGGCCGATGACGCGGAGAACCGCGAGGCCTTGGCGGCGCTGCTGGCTGAACCCCAGCACGTCGGGGTGGCGAGCGACGCCATCGCCGCGGGCCTGCGACACGTCGTGTTCCATCGCGGCGGAGCTGCCCGACCTGACCGGGCCCAGGCGACATGGTTGCTGGAGCAGATGCGGCGCTGGGGCCAGATCCCCCCCGACGCCGACATCCAGTCGGCGTTGGCGGTCTACGCGCCCGAGATGCACGACCAAGCCGCGGTTCTAGCCTGAAAAGCAGTCAACGGGCGAAATCTGGCGCCTAGGTTTTGCACTGCAGCATGATTGAGGCTCGGTCATCGCCCATGCGGCGTGACGACAGGACCCGGCGATGTCCTCCTGGATTCAGCCCAGGACAACGGCGTTCGCGGCTTCTTGGATCGGCTCGATGATGAGCCCTCCCAAAACCCTCGGCGACGCCGCCGCTTCCGTCCAATCCGTACGGGGCTCATCCGATGCTGAATCGCTCGTTCCTGAAGGCGGGGCACACGCCAACCCTGCTGTCCGCGTTCCTCTATTTCGACCTTAGCTTCATGGTCTGGGTGATCCTCGGACCTCTGGGCGTCGCGATCGCCAAGGACTTCAATCTCGATCCCGCCCAGAAGGGCTTCATGGTCGCCTTGCCGGTGCTCTCCGGGGCGCTATTGCGGCTGGTCGCCGGCGTCCTGGTCGATCACATCGGTCCCAGGAAGACGGGGATCATCGCCCAGCTCATCGTGCTGGCGGGCCTTGGCGCGGCCTGGCTGATCGGCATCGACAGTTATCACAAGGTCCTGGCGCTCGGCTTGGTGCTGGGTGTGGCGGGGGCCTCCTTCGCCATCGCCCTGCCGCTCGCCTCGCGCTGGTACCCACCGGAGTTCCAGGGGCTGGCCCTGGGGATCGCCGGCGCCGGCAACTCGGGCACCGCCCTGGCGGCCCTGTTCGCGCCGATGCTGGCCAAGACCTTCGGCTGGAACAACGTCATCGGCCTGGCGATCATACCGCTGGCTGTCGCCTTCGTGGTCTATCTGCTGATGGCCAAGGACGCGCCGGAACAGCCCGAGCCCAAGAAGTTCTCGGAGTATCTGGACGTTCTGAAGGTCGCCGACGCCTGGTGGCTGATGCTGCTCTACAGCGTGACCTTCGGCGGCTTCGTGGGGCTGTCCTCGTCCCTGACCATCTACTTCAATTCCGAATACGGCATCGATCCGGTGAAGGCGGGCTTCTTCACCGCCGCCTGCGTCTTCGCCGGGTCCTTCATCCGGCCGGTGGGCGGGGCGCTGGCTGACCGCTTCGGTGGGGTGCGGACCCTGATCGTGGTGCTGGGCTTCGCGGCCATAGGTCTGGTCACCGCCAGCTTCCAGATGCCCAATGTCTGGATGGCCTTCGGGGTCCTCCTCCTCTGCATGTCGGCCCTGGGCGCCGGAAACGGCGCGGTGTTCCAACTGGCCCCACAGCGGTTCCGCAAGGAGATCGGGGTGATGACCGGTCTGATCGGCATGACCGGCGGGGTTGGCGGCTTCTACCTGGCCTCCACCCTCGGCCTGGCCAAGAAGCTGGGCGGCACCTACCAGTTCGGTTTCCTGGGCTTCGCCGCCCTGGCGGTCTTCGCCCTGGTGGCGCTGGCCGGACTGAAGAACCACTGGCGCGCGGTCTGGCCGACCCTGGCGCCCGCCGACGCCGCTCCGGTCCGGGTCTGAAGCTCATGACCCAGCAAGCTTCCAAGCAGCGTCTCGTCGTCATCGGCAACGGCATGGCCGGGTGCCGGGTGGTGGAGGACATCCTCAAGCGCGCCCCCGACCACTACGAGATCACCATCTTCGGCGC
>NZ_JAURWM010000139.1 GCF_030654915.1 Phenylobacterium sp.
GAATCGCGCCACGAATCGGACTGCGACGACTCCGGATCCGTGTCGCAGTCGGTCTCGCTGCCTCCCTCCGCCTATCGCGGCAGCTCGAAGGCAAATGCCCGCCTGTCGCTGCACTGCCTATCAGCGCACCGACGCAGACGATACAGACGATCCACACGCCAACGGCGACCCAGAACAGGGGCGACAGGCGACCCATGGCGAGGCCCAGCCAGCCGTGCTCCGAGATCGCCTGCCATACGGGGATGGTCACTGCGACGGCGACCGCTACGACAGTCAGCCAGTTTGCGGCCTTGGCCTTGTCAGTAATTGTCATTCGACGCCTGCGCTGCCGCACCTGAACTTTGCATAGTAGAGCTAGTTGACGGCTGTAGTCCTGGGCTGGCTGACACGCCGTTTCACAGTGCGATGTGCTCTCGACGGCCCCGCTTGTTCGGGTGTAGAGCCAACCCGCTCCCAACGAGCCAGGGTCGATCCGCTGTCGCGTGATCCCCGGGCTCCGTCCTCGCCGCGACCGGCGGACGTCTGAGAGCACAGCGCCTTCCTCCGGAGGGTGAGCGGGCGGACCCGCACTCTTTCGCGCGCGACGCGCAGCTGGTCCGTGACCGTGGGTGGCCTGTGTCCACCGTCGGGGCGGGTCGCAACCCGGAGGACGACCCCAGTGAGCATTCCCGCGGCTCTTTTCATCATCGTCTTGGGCTTTGTCACGGCCACCTTGTCGGGTGTGTTCGGCATGGCCGGCGGCCTGGTCCTGATGGGGGGCCTGGTCCTCGTCCTGCCGGTGTCGGCGGCCTTCGTCACTCACGGCATATTGCAACTGGTCGCCAACGGCTGGCGCGCGATCCTCCACGCCAAGCACGTGCGTTGGGACATCGTCGGCTGGTACGCCCTGGCCTCGGCGGTGGCCGGCGCGGCGGTGGCCCTGATCTCGCTCGTCCCTTCCAAGCCGGTGCTCTATCTACTGATGGGACTGGTGCCTGGCCTGCTGTGGCTGCCGCAGCGGCTGATCAATCTCGACGCCGCCCGCCCGCCCCAGGCTTTTGCGTCCGGCCTGTTGGTCACAGGCCTCAACCTGACGGCCGGCGTCGCGGGGCCTTTGCTGGATCTCTTCTTCGTCCGCACCAGCCTGACCCGTCACGCCATTGTCGCGACCAAGGCCGCGACCCAGGTGTTCGCCCATCTGGCCAAGATCGTGGTCTACGGGACCCCGCTGCTGACCAGCTCGTCTCATGACATGCCGCCTTGGTGGATGTTCGCGCTCGCCGTGCCGCTGTCGATGGCCGGCACGGTGGTGGGCGGCCGCATCCTCGACCGCATGAACGATGTGGACTTCAAGAAGTGGACGAAGTGGATCGTGACCGGGATCGGCGTCATCTATCTGCTCCAGGCGGCACAACTATTCGCAAGGGGCGCTGGATGAAGATCGAAACGAAGATCCTGGAGAACCGCTTCGTGCGGCTCGAACCGATGGGTGAGCAGCATCGCGAGGGCCTGCGCGAGGCCTGCAACGCCGACCAGGCGATCTGGACCGAGCTCTATCCCTTCTCCTGGGCCGGCGAGCACTTCGACCCGACCTGGGCCATCCTGACCGAGCACATCGCCGACGGAACGACGGTGGGCTTTGCGGTGATGGTCGAGGGGCGCTGCGTGGGCCTGACTTGCTTCAGCAACATGGACGGCGTCAACGGCGTGTTGGAGATCGGCGGCACCTACTATCGGCCCGACCTGCGCGGCGGGCCGGTCAATCCGGCCGCCAAGCGGCTGATGATGGGCCATGCCTTTGAATGCGGGGCTCGGCGCGCGGTCTACCGGGTCGACGCGATCAACCTGCGCTCGCGTGCGGCGGTGCTGAAGCTCGGCGCGGTGGAGGAGGCGTTGCTGCGCCAGGACCGCATTACCTGGACCGGCCGCATCCGCGACACGGTGATCTTCTCGGTCTTGGACCACGAGTGGCCCGCCGTTCGCGACCGTCTGGACGCGCGGTTGGCGACCTTCACCCGATAGTCATCGCCATCCTCCGGATCTCGCTTCGCGAGCCCGGAGGATGGCGAGGCGGTGGTTTAAGCGCTCGCGGCGGTGCGTTCCGCCGCCGCTGGGAAGAACACCTGCGCGGCATGCTCGGCGACTTCCTGGGCCGTGTAGGGTCGGCCCGGCTGGAAGCCGTCGGTCTGCACCATCTTGATCTCACGAACCCCGCGTGAGGAGACGCCCAGCACCTTGCCGGTGTGGTCCGCCGCCAGGTCCGAGGCCATGTAGAGCACGCCCGGTGCGATGTTTTCGGGCAGGGCCATGGCGTCCGGTTCGCGGTCGCGGAAGCCGGGCAGGTCGGAGGTCATGCGGGTGAATGCGCCCGGCGCCAGGCCCATGACCCGGATGCCGTACTTGCGGCCCTCGATCGAAAGCACGCGCATGAAGCCGTAGATGCCGGCCTTGGCCGCCCCGTAATTGGACTGGCCAAAGTTGCCGTAGAGCCCCGAGGTGGACGAGGTCATGATGATCGTGCCGGGCTTGCCGTTGTCCTTCATCCACTTCCAGACCGGCATGGTGCAGCAATAGGTGCCCTTCAGGTGCACCTTCACCACCAGGTCCCAGTCCTGTTCGGAGGTGTTGGCGAAGCTCTTGTCGCGCAGGATGCCGGCGTTGCAGACCAAGATGTCGACCTGGCCGAAATTGTCCAAGGCGGTCTTCAGGATGTTCTCGCCGCCCTCCATGGTCGACACGTCGTCGCCATTGGCCACGGCCCGGCCGCCAGCGGCCACGATGTCGTTGACGACCTTCTGCGCCGCCGATGTGTCCGCGCCCGAGCCATCGCGCGGCCCGCCCAGATCGTTGACCACGACCGCCGCGCCTTCTTTCGCGAAGAGCTTGGCGTAGGCCTCGCCCAATCCGCCGCCCGCGCCCGTAATGATGGCGACCTTACCGTCCAATAGACCCATGGGGGTTCCTCCTAATGATCTAATTTTCGAGCATCATCGGCGGCGGGGTTTCGGCTGACAAGCATTGACGCTCGCGGACCTCGCGGGTCATTTGGCGCGGACTATGCCAAATGAGGAGCTTGCCGATGATCCGCACCCTGGCCCTGCTGGGCGCGCTCGCCGCCGCCACCGCCGCTAAAGCGCATGAGCCGGGGCCAAGGATCGCACCCTCGCTGGCCGCCCAGACCGCCGAGTTCGCGCCGCCCAAGGTCTATGAGCCCGCCCCCGGCGTCTTCTCAGCGGTCGGCTACGGCATCGCCAACTCGATCATGGTGGTGGGCAAGACCGGGGTGGTGATCATCGACACCACCGACAGCCTCGACGAGGCCAAGAAGGTCTGGGCGCAGTTCGAACCCCACGCCGGCGGCAAGCCGATCGTGGGCGTGATCTACACGCACAATCACAACGACCATATCTCGGGCGCGGCGGGCTTTCCCCTGGCCGAGGGCGCCAAGATCATCGCCCACGAGAGCCTGATGCGAGAGGCCGCCAAGTGGAACGGCGTCGCCGCCCCGGCCATCGCCGCCCGCGCGGCTCGCATGTACGGCGTCTTCCTGCCCAAGGGCACGCCGGACGGCTTCGTCAACGTCGGAATCGGCCCCTATCTGTCGGCCTTCTCCGGTGGCGGCTCGGGCGGTTTCATCGCGCCGAACACAGTCTTCAAGGACCGGCTGGAAATCACGCTCGGCGGTGAGAAGTTCGTGCTGGAGCATGCGCCCGGCGAGACAGAGGACCAGATCCTGGTGTGGATGCCAGGCCCCAAGATCCTGTTCCCCGGCGACAACATCTATAAGGCCTTCCCCAACCTCTACACGATCCGCGGCACCAGCTATCGCGACCCGGTGCAGTGGGCGGAATCGCTCGACCGGATGCGGGCCTTGGCGCCGGAGGTGATGGTTCCCTCGCACACCCGGCCGCTGGCCGGCGCCGAGGCCATCCAGTCGACCCTGACCAACTATCGCGACGCCATCCGCTTCACCCACGACCAAACGGTCCGCTGGATGAACCAGGGCCTGACCCCTGACGAGATCGTCGAGAAGGTGAAGTTGCCGGCCCACCTGGCCGCCGATCCTTATCTGGCCGAGCACTACGGCACGGTCGAGTGGTCGGCGCGCTCGGTGTTCGACGGCTATATGGGCTGGTTCGGCGGCGATCCGGCGGAGTTGTCCTTGGACGCGCCGCAGGTCCGGGCCAAGGAAATCGTCGCCCTGGCCGGCGGCGCGCCCCAGGCCCTAGCGGCGGCCGAAAAGGCCTATGTCGACGGCCGCTGGAAATGGGCGGCCGAGCTTTCCGGCTATGCCGGCCGCGCCGATGTCGGACTGAAGGCCCAGGCCGACGCCACCCAGGCCAAGGCCTTGCGCCAACTTGGCTATGAGAGCGTCTCACCCAATGGCCGGAACTACTATCTCGCCCGCGCCGCCGAGTTGGAGAAGAAGGCGCCGGGCTGGACCCAGATCATCGGCGCGCGCCAAGGCGCCCAGGCCGCGGGCCTCCCGGCCTCGGCCCTGGTCGCGACCTTCCCGGTGCGCCTGAACGCCGAAAAGGCCGCCACGGCGCAAATCGCCATGGGCCTGCGCCTAGCCGGCGAGGGGGATTGGACCATCGCGGTACGGCGCGGTGTGGCCGAGACCTTCAAAGGTCTTGGCGCCGAGACGCCGCTGGTGGTCGCCGCCACCAAGGCCGACTGGGTCGCCGCGCTGGCCTCTCCTCAACCCATGTCCACGGCGCTGCAGACCGGCAAGGTGAAGATC
>NZ_JAURWM010000119.1 GCF_030654915.1 Phenylobacterium sp.
TGGGCGCAGGCGGTGATCGTGCGCGGATCGCCCATCATGTAGGTCAGCAGTTCGCGGAACAGGCTGTTGTAGTGCTCGTCCACCTCGTCGTCGCGCGACCAGACGGCCAGGGCGCGGTCGAGATCGGAGGCCGTATAGGCGTCCAGCACGTCTTTCAGCCGGCCCACCACCAGCCGGCCCATCCGCTCGATCGAGCGGGTCAGCGGGGTGATCGGCTCGGCCTCGTTCAACACCAGGGTGCGCTTGGCGTTATTCTTGGCCAGGTCGCCGCAGCGCTCCAGGTTGGAGGCGATCTTCATCGCCGCCACCGTCTTGCGCAGATCGTTGGCCATCGGCTGCCGCAGCGCGATCAGGCGGATCGCCTTGCGCTCGATATCAACCTCCAGCACGTCCAGCCGCTCGTCGCGGCCGACGACGGCCTCGGCCAGGGCCTGGTCGCGCTTGACCACCGCGTCGATGGCGTCGCCGACCTGGGCTTCGGTCAAGCCGCCCATGCGGGCGCAGTCGGCGGTGAGCGTGTTCAGCTCGTCTTCGTAGGATTTGACGATGTGCTCGTTCATGTCGCTCGCCCTTAGCCGAACCGGCCGGTGATGTAGTCTTGCGTGCGGCTGTCCCGCGGATTGGTGAAGATCTCGCCGGTCGGGCCAGCCTCCACCAGCTTGCCCATGTGGAAGAAGGCGGTCTTCTGCGACACCCGCGCGGCCTGGGCCATGGAGTGGGTGACGATGACGATGCAGTACTGGTTGCGCAGTTCGTCGATCAGTTCCTCGATCCGCGCCGTGGCGATGGGGTCGAGCGCAGAGCAGGGCTCGTCCATCAAGATCACTTCAGGGCTGACGGCGATGGCGCGGGCGATGACCAGGCGCTGCTGCTGCCCCCCCGACAGGCCGGTGCCCGGCTGATGCAGGCGGTCGGCGACCTCAGCCCACAGGCCGGCGCGCTTCAGCGAGCGTTCGACGATCTCCTCGAGCTCGGCCTTGCCGGTGGCGATGCCGTGGATGCGGGGACCGTAGGCGACGTTCTCGAAGATGGTCTTGGGGAACGGGTTCGGCTTCTGGAACACCATGCCGACGCGGGCGCGCAGCACGACCGGGTCGATGGAGCGGTCGTTGACGTCCTCGCCGTCGAGCTCGATGCGGCCGGTGACCTTGCAGCCGGAGATCGTGTCGTTCATCCGGTTGATCGAGCGCAGGAAGGTCGATTTGCCGCAGCCCGACGGGCCGATCAGGGCGGTGACGGAGTTTTCCGGCACGTCCAGCGAGACGTCGAACAGGGCCTGCTTGTCGCCGTAGAAGACATTGACGTCGCGGGCGCGGATCTTGATCGGCCCGGCCGGCTGGCTGGCGTGAGCACGATCGACCGCGATGTGAACCGGGGCTGTGTCGTGGGCCATCGCGTCGTCACGCTGGTTGGGCATGGAGAACCTCGGGATCAGGCGCATGGAGACTACCACCGCCGCTCGAAGCGGCGCCTCACTAGAATGGCGGCCAGGTTCATGATGATCATGAACACCAGCAGCACGATGATCGCCGCGGCGGTGCGCTCGTGGAAGCCGCGCTCGGACGCGTTTTCCCAGATGAACACCTGGACGGGCAGGACGGTGGCGGCGCCGGTGAAACCTTCCGGCACGCCAGGGACGAAGGAAACCATGCCGATCATCAGCAGCGGCGCGGTCTCGCCCAGCGCATGGGCCAGCGAGAGGATCGCGCCGGTCATCACGCCGGGCATGGCCAGCGGCAGGACATGGTGGAACACGGTCTGAGTGCGCGAGGCGCCGACGCCGAGCGCGGCTTCCCGGATCGAGGGGGGCACCGCTTTCAGCGCCGAGCGGGTGGCGATGATGATGGTCGGCAGGGCCATCAGGGCCAGCACCAGCCCGCCGACCAGCGGCGAGGAGCGCGGCACGGCCAGCCAGTTGATGAACACCGCCAGGCCGAGCAGGCCGTAGACGATGGAGGGCACGGCCGCGAGGTTGTTGATGTTGACCTCGATGATGTCGGTCCAGCGGTTCTTGGGCGCGAACTCTTCCAGATAGGTCGCCGCCAGCACCCCGATCGGCACCGCCAGGAAGGCGGTGACCAGGAGCATCATCGCCGAACCGACGATAGCGCCGAGCACGCCGGCCTGTTCCGGTTCGGTGGAGTCCGACTTGGTCAAGAAGCCTACATTGAAGCCGCTGGTGACCGCGCCCGAGGCCTTGAGCTTGTCCATCCAGTCGAGCTGCTGGTCGTCCAGCCTGCGGCTGTCTTCCGGGGTCGAGCGTTTGATCTGACCCTTGAAGTAGAGCGCGGCGTTGGACTTGATCGGGCCGGTGACGGTGATCGTCTTGCCGATCAGGGACGGATCCTCGCGGACCATCCTGAGCAACTGGAAGCCCAGGTCGTTGGACATGATCTCCATGACCTTGCCCGACGCCTCGCCAAGATCGTCATCCTTCTCGCCCAGCTTGGCCAGGATCGATTGCGCGACCATCATGTCGTAGTTGGCGCCCGTGGGGTCGGCCTTGTCGATGCGGCTGGGGTCCAGATAGACCGGGACAGCGATCTGGTAGTCGATGAAGGTCGAGTACCCCTGGGTGACGATACGGCCGAGCAGCAGCGCCAGGAAGCTGAGCGCCACGATGATGGCCATGCGGCCATAAAGGCGGAACCGCATCTCCTGGGCGTGGCGCTTCTTCAGGCGCGCCTCGACGGTCTGGCGCAGGTTGGCGGCGGTCGGGATGGCGGCGTCAGTCATACTGTTCCCGATACTTTTGCACGATGCGCAGGGCGACGATGTTGAGCATCAGGGTCACCACGAAGAGGGTGAGGCCCAGGCCGAAGGCCGACAGCGTCTTGGGGCTGTCGAACTCCTGGTCGCCGGTCAGCAGGGTGACGATCTGAACGGTCACCGTGGTGACGGTGTCGAGCGGGTTGAGGGTGGTCTTGGCCTGGAGGCCGGCGGCCATGGTGACGATCATGGTCTCGCCCACCGCGCGGGAGACGGCCAGCAGCATGGCGGCCATGATCCCCGGCAAGGCGGCGGGCAGCACCACCTTCTTCACCGTCTCCGAGCGGGTCGCCCCCATGGCCAGGCTGCCGTCGCGCAGCGACTGGGGCACGGCGTTGATGATGTCGTCCGACAGCGAGGAGACGAAGGGGATCAGCATGATCCCCATCACCGCGCCGGCCACCAGCGCCATCTGGTTCTGCACCTGCATCAGGTACTGGCCAAGGCCGTCGAACGTCCCGCCAACCAGTTGCGCGCCGATCCAGTTGAAGAACGAGCGGAAGATGGGTCCCACGGTCAGGGCGGCGAAGAAGCCGTAGACCACCGTCGGAACCCCGGCGAGGATTTCCAGCAGCGGCTTGACCACCGAGCGGGTCAGCGGATTGGCGTATTCCGAGAGGTAGATCGCCGAGTAGAGGCCGATGGGGGCGGCCACGACCATGGCGATCATCATGATCAGGAAGGTGCCGACGAACAGCGGCACCGCGCCGAACGCGCCCGTGCCGGCATACTGGTCGGCGCGCATGGCGATCTGTGGGTTCCACTCGGTTCCGAACAGGAACTCGTGGATCGGCACCGCCTGGAAGAAGCGCCAGCTTTCCCAGACCAGCGAGGCGACGATGCCCGCCGTGGTCAGGATGGCGGTCACCGAGCAGACGATGAACAGGCCGGCGATCCAGCCCTCGACCTTGTTGCGGGCGCGGAACTGCGGACCGATGCGGGGATAGGCGATCAGAATGCCGGCCAGGGCCAGCAGCGCGCCGAGCGCGAGGGAGCCAAGTTGGATGAGGCTCTGAAGATGCGCCGCCTTGGCCGCCTTGGCGTCCAGGGCGGTCTTCAGCGCGCCTTCATAAGGGGTTTCGCTGGGCTGGCCGCCGTGGGCGATGGCGCGGGCGTCATCGAAGAAGACATCCTGCTGCGGGGCGGTCAGGGCTTGGACCGCCGGCGGGGGATCGGCGCGCAGCAGAGCGGCCTCCAACCGTCCGCCAAACATGGCGAACATCAGGATCAGCAAGGCTGCGGGAACACCGACCCAGAGTGCGGCGTAGCTGCCGTAATAGCCGGGCAGAGAATGCAGATTGACGGACTTGCCGCCGGCGGCGTTCAGCGCCTTGCGCCGGCCAGCCATGAAGGTGGCGACCGAGAACAGCAACAGCGCCGTAAGGGCGATCCAGGTGAGCATCAGGCTTCCGTGCTTGTCTTCGCCCGGACGTTCGGAGCCCCTTTCGGAGTCTCCTGACCGCGCAGGCCGGAAATTGCCTGCCTAATGCTGTCGGCTCGCGACAGTTCGGTGACAGTTTTATTACAAGGCACGTACCCGGCACGGCCCGGGGTGCGAACAGACCCGTTCTAGATCCTTGTCAGCGCAACCCCTCCAACCGCACGGCGTCCAGTTCGGCGGCGGTCATCAAGCCGGCCTGGTGGAGAGCCAGGAATTCCTCCGACAGCGAACTGCCGAACATCAGCACATCGTCGGTGTTGACCGTCACCTTCACGCCCGCGTCGTAGAGCCGCCGGATCGGGTGATCTTCCATCCGCGCCACGCGGCCGAGCTTGAGGTTGGAGGTCGGGCAGATGTGCAGCCGCACGCCGGTCTCGGCCAGCATCCGCATCACCTGCGGGGAGTCCGCCGCGGCGATCCCGTGCTGCACCTCGTCCAGCTCGAGAAGTTCGACCGCCCGCCAGACATCGTCGGCGGTCCCCCATTCGCCCACATGAGCCTTCAGGGTCAGGCCGGCGGCCTTGGCGCGGCGGTAGAGGGGTTCGAAGACCTCAATCGGCTGGGCGAACTCGTCGCCGGACAGGTCCAGGGTCTTGAAGGTCCCCAGTTCCAGCATGGGCGCCATCCACCATTCCAGCGCCCTGAACGGGCAGTGCCGGGACATCCCCATTTGCGGGATCCACTCGACCTGCGGGCCACCTTCGGCATGGGCGGTCTGCAACATCTCCCAGACCGACTGGGCAGAGCCGTCGTGCAGGGTGATCGACCAGATGTCCTCGCCAACCTCGAGCCGGCTCACCCCGTCGCGCCGGGCCTGCACGAAGGTCGCCTCGAAGGCGACGGCTCGCCCGGCCGCGCCCTGGAACAGCGCTCCGACCCGCTCGCCCACCCAGCTATGCATCTCGTCCATCGAGCCGAGCACGCCATCCAAGGGCGCGATGTCGTGGCCGGTTCGCTCGCGGATAAACTCGCGGTTGCCGCCCATGATCGCATGGACGTGCAGGTCAGCCTTGGGGCAGGCGCGCAGCGCGGCGAGGTCGCCAGTTTCCAGCGCGGTCTGAAAGTCGGTGATCATGGCTCTCCCCCTGCCCGGTGCGCGGCGAGATCCTAGGCCACGGGGCTCGCTATCTCCACCGGCGCCGGCTCAGCCCGGGCGAGCGGGAAATAGGCGGTGAAGGTGGCGCCTTCGCCCTGCACGCTCTCCACCGCCAAGCCGCCGCGGTGGCGATTGACGATGTGCTTGACGATGGCCAGGCCAAGTCCGGTCCCGGCCCGCTCGCCGCTCTTCTGCCCCTCGACCCTATAGAAGCGCTCGGTCAGGCGCGGCAGGTGCTCGCGGGCCAGGCCGACGCCGGCGTCGGTGACCCGCAGGGCGGCGTAGAGATCGCTGGCGCGGTCCGGGGTCAGCAGCGACAGGCGCGCAGCACGGCTATCGCCCGGCGCGCCAGCGGCGGAGGCCGAAAGCCCTGAACGCAGCGAGATCTTCACCGCCGCGTCCCGAGGCGTGTACTTGAGCGCGTTGTCGACCAGGTTTTGCACCACCTGAATGATCTGGTCGCGGTCGCCGGCGACGATCACCTGGCCACGAGCCGGCAGGTCGTCGGCCTCCAGGCGCACGCCGCGATCACGCGCCAAGGGACCCAGCGCATCGAGGACGTCCATCACCGCCATGGCCAAGTCCGCCTCGCCCTCGGGCGCGATGTGCTCGTTCAGCTCGATCCGGCTCAGCGAAAGCAGGTCGTCGATCAGGCGAGACATCCGCTCGGCCTGGGTCTGCATGATGCTGAGGAACTTCTCGCGCGCGTTCGCATCGTCCTTGGCGTGGCCACGCAGGGTTTCGATGAAGCCTGACAGCGAGGCCAGGGGCGTGCGCAGCTCGTGGCTGGCGTTGGCCAGGAAGTCGGCGCGGGTGCGTTCGGCCCGGCGGATGTCGGTCTCGTCGCGCAGGACAAGCAGCGCCAGCGGCGCGCCGTCCGGGGCGGTTCCCAGCGGCTTGGCGAAGGCGCGCATCACCCGTTCCTGGGCGCCGCCCAGTTCGTAGATCGCCTCGGCTTCCTTGCTGTGGAACAGCGCCTCGTCGACGGCTTCCAGCACGTCCGGATCGCGAATAACCGTGACCAGCAACCCTGCGTCATATTGTATCCGGAAGGTCTGCCGGGCGGCCTCATTAACCAGCACGAAACGCCGTCCTGTGAGGTCATCTGGTTCATGTGCAGCGATCACCAGCACCGGGTCCGGAAGGGCGTTGATAAGGCTCCCGTAGGGCGGCGCGTCCTCATGGGCGGGCCGGTCGGCGGCGCTCAGCGTGGGCGTCGTTACGCCGACCCGTTCGATGACGTGCCAGGCGCAGAGGCCGGTGACGCCCGCGGCCACGAGCACCATCCATGAGACAGCCTGCGGATCGGCCCGCACCAGGAAGCCAAACCCCAGGATGGCCGCCACGCCGGCGCCGCCCGCGACCAGCACGGGGCCGATGGACACGAGCCACTCTGGGGGACTGCGCGGAGCGGGCGGCTGGGTTAGCGCCAAGGCGAATCTATCCTGAACTGCAAATTCCGACCAAGCCCGACCCTTATGTCACTGGGATGACAGCCACCCAAGCGCGAGACCGCGCGAAAGACCCGCTGTCAGGAAATCTACGACCGCCTGAAGTCAATCTCCATTTAACCGATAGGATTTATCGGATCTTTATGCGGTCGAGTTTGTAAGAACTCCAACAATCGAGGGGCAAGACCACATGTCGTGGAAAACCAAACTCATCTCCGGAGCGGCGGCGATCGCGCTCGCTTGGCCGGGACTGGCGGCGGCTGACGAGGCCACTGACGCACGGATCAAGCTGCTGGAAGAGCAATTGACCCTGCTGCAGGGCCAGATCGCCGACCTGAAGCAGTCGACCGCCAACAACATCGCCGCAGTCCGCAAGGATTCCACGGCGACGAAGGTCTCGATCAACAACGGTCGCCCCACCATAGAATCTGATGACGGACAATTCAGCGCATCGTTCCGGGGCGTGTTCCAGTTGGACGCCGCCCACTACGATCAGGCCGCTCCCGGCCCGCTGGCCACCGACTTCCGCCGTGGCTCGTTCGGCGACGCGGCCGAGAACGACCACGCCCGCGACCTGTCCGACGGCGCCAACTTCCGCCGCGCCCGGATCGGCATCGAGGGCAAGGCGTTCGGCGCCTTCGACTACAACTTCCTCTATGACTTCGGCGGGTCCGGCAACGAGGAAGCCGGCAAGATCAGCGCCGCCTGGGTGCAATACGGCTTCCCGGTCGCCAATCTGAAGCTGCGCATCGGGGCCTTCTCCCCGCCGGCCGGACTAGAAGAAGCGGTCTCGACCAACGGCTCGCTGTTCGTCGAGCGCGCCTCGCCCTCCGAGACCGTTCGCGCCATCGCCGGCGGCGACGGCCGCACCGCGGTCGCACTGCTCGCCAGCGGCGACAACTGGACCGGCACAGCAGCCATCACCGGCAACGTCATCGGCACCTCCAGTTTCGATGAGCAGACCTCGTTCGTTGGCCGCCTGACCTATGTGCCGTTCCGCCGCGACGACGCCGTGATCCATGTCGGCGTGAACACCTCGATCGTGTTGAATCCGGCCGCCAGCGGCCCGGACGTGGCCGGCGCCGCCGTCACCAACATCCGCCTGCGCGACCGGCCGGAAATCCGCGTCGACGGTACGCGCCTGATCGACACCGGCAATATCGACGCCGACGGCCTGACCGCCATCGGGGCCGAGTTCGGCGCCCAGTGGAAGAACCTCTATCTCCAGACCGAATACTTCGACATCGACGTCGATCGTAAGGGGCCGCTCAGCGACCCGGACTTCTCCGGCTGGTACGCCCAGGTCGGCTGGACCATCACCGGCGAGCCCCGTCGCTATACCGCCGGCACCTTCGATGCGCCCAAGCCCGCGCAGCCCTTCGACCTGAAGAAGGGGACCTGGGGAGCCTGGGAGCTCGGCCTGCGTTATTCCAAGCTGGACCTCAACTACCTCGCGGGCGCCGCCGGAACCGCACCGGTCGCCTCGGCCATTCGTGGGGGCGAGCAGGAGATCTTCACCGTGGGTCTCAACTGGTACGTCAACAACGTGCTGCGTTTCCAGGCGGCCTATCAGGACGTCTCGGTGGACCGCCTGTCGCCAGGCGGCACGGCCTTTGGAACCGGCACGGCGACGCCGCCGGCCGGCGCCCAGGTCGGCCAGGACTTCAACATCTACTCGCTGCGAACCCAGTACGCGTTCTGACGACGGC
>NZ_JAURWM010000127.1 GCF_030654915.1 Phenylobacterium sp.
GGGGAGGAAAGGTTCAAGGGGCTCGCCGAGCGCGCGGCTGACGGCGGCGACGTGGTCGTAGAGGCTGCGGGCGGCGAGGCCGAGGGAGCCGAGCAGCGCCGCCAGGATCACAGCCCAGCCGGTGAGCAGATGATCCAGCAACAGGCCGACGCCCGCCGCCGATCCGGCGACGATCAGCAGGGTGGCGAGGCCGGCGACCCGGCGCGGCAGGTCGCCGCCGTGGTTCAGTCGCCGCTCCAGCGCGCGGAGCTGCCAACCGATCCAGGCGACCGGGTGCGGGACGACCGCATGCAGCCTGCGCGGATAGCCGAACAGGCCCTCCACCGCCGCAGCGGCGAGGACCAGCCAGGGATCAGCCGCCACGTCCGACGATCTCGATCAGCGGGCCGCCAGCGCCTTCGATGACGCGGGCGCGGACGCCGTAGGCGCTGGCCATCACCTCGGGTGAAAGGGCCTGCGCCGGCGGTCCGTCGGCCAGCACCTTGCCGGCCGCCATGACGATGATGCGGTCAGCGATGCGAGCGGCCAGCGACAGGTCGTGCAGGGTGACGATCACGCCCCTGCCCTGCTCATGGGCCATGGCGCGGAAGAGATCGCCAGCGTCGAGCTGGTGGCCGGGATCAAGGCCGGTCAGCGGCTCGTCGGCCAGCAGCCACTCGGGATCGCCGGCCAGGGCGCGGGCGATCAGCACCCGTCCGCGCTCGCCGCCCGAAAGCGTTGTGACGTCGCGGTCGGCGAGTTCCGTGACGCCGGCCGCGTCCATGGCCCGGTCGATGGCGGCGGCGTCCTCCAGCGACAGTCCGCTGGAGCCGATAAACGGTGTGCGCCCGAGGCCGACCAGGATCCGGGCCTCGACCGCCCAGGCGACTTCTGGTGTCTGCGGAATGAAGCCGATCCGGCGGGCGCGGGCGCGGGCGGGCATCGACAGCACGTCGGCGTCATCGAGACGGACGCGGCCGGCGCCCGGTTTGCGCAGGCCCGCCAGGCAGGCGAGCAGGGTCGACTTGCCGGCGCCGTTCGGGCCCAGGATCGCGGTGACCGTGCCGGACTGGAAGGTCGCCGCGACGCCGGCCACCACCAGCTTGCCGCCGAGGCGGACTTCGATGTCGTGGGCGCTGAGCGTGCTCATGCGATCCTCCGGCGAAGCGAGAGCAGCAGGGCGAAGAAGAACGGCCCGCCCAGCACGGCCATGGCGACGCCCAACTTCACCTCGCCGGCGGCCGGGGTCAGGCGCACGGCGATGTCGGCTGCAAGCACCAGCACCGCCCCGCCGATGGCGCTGGGGATCAGCAGCTCGCCGGGCCTGGCCCCCACCAACGGTCGCAGCAAATGCGGGACGATCAGGCCTACGAAGCCGATCACGCCGGTCACCGCGACGCTGGCCCCAGCGGTCAGGGCGACGCCGATAGCCAGTATCCAGCGGGTGGCGGTCATGTTGACGCCAAGCGAGCGGGCGCCGGTTTCGCCGAGCGTCAAAGCGTCCAGCCCCCGGCCGATGAACATCAGCATCACGCAGCCCGCCGCGATCAGCGGAAGGGCCATCTGCACCTCGCCGAGGCTGCGATCGGCCAGCGATCCCATCAGCCAGTTGATGATCTCGTTCACCGCCCAGGGATTGGGCGCGAGACTGAGCGCCAGGGCCACACCCGCCCCGGCCATGGTCTGCAAGATCACCCCGGCCAGGATGAAGGTGACGATGCTGGAGGCCTGGCCCGACAGCGCCAGCAGCAGCATGACCGCGATCAGGGCGCCGATCATGGCGGCGCCGGCGATCACCCAGGGCTCGGCCGCGCCGGCCCCCAGATAGAGGGTGAGCACCGCGCCGAGGGCGGCCATCGAGGAGACGCCGAGCGCGCCGGGGTCGGCCAGCGGGTTGCGGGTGTAGCCCTGCATGGCCGCGCCCGACATGCCGAGCGCCGCGCCGACGCCGATGGCCAGGATGGTGCGCGGCAGGCGCAGTTCGAAGATGATCGCCCAGCGCGGATCGCCGCGGTCGAGCCAGTCGCTGAACGGCACCCAGACGCGGCCGGCGGCCATGCTGACCATCGACAGCAGAACGGTCAGCCCGATCAGGGCGAGGATGGTGGCCTGGCGGCGGCTCATGCGCGGGCTTCCTGGGCGCGGACGGCCAGTGCGCCTTGCCGGGCGCGGACCAGCATCTGCGCGGTCTGGATCAGCACCGGCCCGCCGCAGAAGGTGAGTTGCTGCGGGAAGCTGGCGCGGTGCATGCGGTGGGCGACGCGCGACAGGGCCGGATGGTTCAGCACCCGATCAGCCCAGGTCGGGGCGCCAGGCTTTGTCTCGCCGGCCAGCAGCACGTCGGGCGGATCGGCGACGAGGTTCTCCAGCGGCACGTTGCCGGTGCGCTTGAGGCCATAGCGCGAGGCGGCGTTCTCGAAGCCCGCGCGGCGCATCATGTCGTCCATCAGCGTCCCCTGGGCCGAGGCGAAGCCGCCGGACTGGTAGATCAGCGCCGTCAGCTTCGGCGTGCCCGGCGGCGGGGCGGAGGCGGCGACGGCCGCCGCGATCTTGGCGACCAAAGCCTCGCCGCGCGCCGGGCGATGGACGGCGCGGGCCACCTGGCGCACCTGCTCCAGGCTTTCGTCAAGCGTGTTGGGTACGCCGAACAGCTCGGCGCGAATGTGCAGCCGCTTCAGCGCCGCGCGGGTGGCCGGTGAGGAATGGCGGCCGGTCAGCACCAAGTCGGGCCGAAGGGCCAGCACCTCCTCGGCGCTCTCATAGGTGAACGGAAGAGTCCGCCCCAGCTCGCCAAGACTGGAGCTGGAGGGTTCGTGCGAATAGTGGCTGAGCGCGGCGATCTGAGCGCGGTCGGCCAGGTGGACAAGGATCACATCCAGGCACGGATTGAGCGAGACGATGCGCCGTGGATCGGGACCCGGCGGATCGCCTGGCCCAGCCCCGCCGAGCCCCACCACCGCGCCCGTGGCGAGCACTGAGCGCCGGGTGATCCTCCAGCTCAAAAGTCGATCCCGCGCTGGGCCTTGATACCCTGCTCGAACGGGTGCTTGACCAGCGTCATCTCGGTGACGAGGTCGGCGATGGCCAGCAGCTCCGGCTTGGCGTTGCGACCGGTGATGACCACGTGCTTGTCGCGCGGCCGGGCGTTCAGGTCGGCGACCACCTTGGCGATGTCGAGATAGTCGTAGCGCAGGGCGATGTTCAGCTCGTCCAGGATCACCAGATCCAGCTCGGGATCGTGCAGCATCTCGACCGAGGTGGCCCAGGCTGCTTCGGCGGCTGCGATATCCTGGGCGCGATCCTGGGTGTCCCAGGTGAAGCCCTGCCCCATGATCTCGTAGCGAACCTGGCCCGGGAACTTCTTGAAGAACTGACGCTCGCCAGTGATCCACTTGCCCTTGATATACTGGACGATGCCGACCTTCTGGTTCCAGCCCAAAGCCCGGGCGACCATCCCGAAGGCGGCCGTAGACTTGCCCTTGCCGTCGCCGGTGTGGACCAGCAGCAGGCCCGGCGCCTCGTCGGTCTTGGTGGCCATCAGTTCGTCGCGTTCGGCCTTCAGCGCCTGCATGGCGGCCTTGTGCTCGGCGTTCTTGACGTCTTCTTGGTCGCTCATCGGCAGGAGCCCTCCAGGGCGGATTGCAGTCTGGGCCAGTCTTTGGATTTTGGCAGGCCGAACCTGAGCCAGGTCGGCTGATCGGAAAAGGGCCTGGTCAGCACGCCGCGCCGCGCCAGGGCGGTGAAGCGACCGGCCGCGTCGGGGGTGGCGGCTAGCCGGAACAGCGAGGTTCCGCCGACAATCTCGAAACCGCTAGCGGCCAAAAGGGCGTCCAACCGGGCGGCTTCCTTGGTCAGTCGCGCGGCGGTGGCCTCGCGCCAAGCATGGTCGGCATAGGCGGCCCTGCCGGCGGCGATGGCCTCGGCGCTGACTGGCCAGTCGCCAAACTGCGCCCCGATCCGCGCGGCCAGCCCTGGCTCGGCGATCACGAAGCCCAGGCGCACGCCGGCCAAGCCATAGAACTTGCCGAACGAGCGCAGCACGATCAGCCGGCCGCCGGCGCGGGCCGCGACGCTGAGTTCGGGCGCGGTCTCGACGAACGACTCATCGACGATCAGCCAGCGGTCGCCGGCCGCCAAGTCCTCGTGGCGGGCGCCGTTCGGGTTGTTCGGATTGACCACCACCACCGCTTCGCTCGCCGCAGCGGCGAGGTCGCGCGGCGCCACGCACTGAACCTTGGCGCCGGCCAGGCGCCAGGCCTCGGCATGACCGCCATAGGTCGGGGCGGCGATGGCGACCGAGCGCGCGCCCAGCAGACGCGGCAAGGCGCGCAGGGCCGCCTCCGCGCCAGGCACGGCGGCGACACGATCTGGCGAGACGCCGAAGGCGCCCGCCGCGGCGGCTTCCAGGGCGGTGATCTCGTCGGGATCGGGCAGCCGCGTCAGGCTGACGGCGGTGGCCCGCGCCCCTTTCCAGGGACGCGGGTTGATACCGGTCGACAGATCCAGCCACGGCGTCGGCGCATCGGGAAACGCACGCCGCGCCGCAGCCAGCCGGCCGCCGTGACGGAGGAAGTCCTCCAGGTTCGGGTCAGAACTTGGCGCGGACACCGACATAGGCTCCACGCCCCGGCGAACCGTAGTTGCGGGTGGTCTCGTAGCTGTCGTCGAAGGCGTTCTCGACGCGGCCATAGACCTCGAAGGTCTCGTTCACCGGATAGGAGGCCCGCAGGTCGACGAGGGTGTAGCTCTGCAGGACGTAGGAGTTCGCCGCGTTGTCGAAGCTGGCCCCGACATAGCGGATCGCCGCGCCCAGGGTGGCGTCGTTGCTCCAGGTGTAGGTGGACAGGATGTTGGCCTGATGCTCGGGCCGGCGAGCCAGTTGCTTGCCGCGATTGGCGTTGCCGACCGAGTCGTTCTCGGTGTCGGTCCAGGTGTAGTTGGCCAGGACCTGCAGCGGGCCGAGATCGACCGAACCTTCCAACTCGACGCCGTGAGCCTTGGTGCGCGCGGTATTGTCGTAGGCGCCCGAGCGGCGGGCCCCGTTCACGAAGCAGAGCGGGTTGGTGGTGACGCTCGTGCAGGAGACGAAGTCGATCTGGTTGGTGGTGTCGCGGTCGAAATAGGTCGCGCGGACCATGAACCGGTCGGCGAAGCGCTGCTCGATCCCGGCGTCCCAGCCGTCCGCCTCTTCCGGCGCCAGGGCGGTGTTCCCGTACTCGCTGTAGAGTTGGTAGAGGGTCGGAGCCTTGAATCCCTGACCGAAGCTGGCGCGCAGGATGGTGTTCCCGTCGTTCAGCGACCAGGCGGCGGCGAGCTGGCCCAGCGTCTTGTCGCCGAAGGTGTCGTGGCTGTCGCGGCGCAGGCCGGCGGTCAGGGTCAGGCCGCTGACGATCTCGCCCTGGACCTGGGCGTAGATCCCGTCGATCCCGGCCTTGGCGTGGGTCGCGGCCGGGCTCGGATCAAAAGCGCTCGGCGAGGCCGTGCGCATCTTGGAATCCTCGATCTCGCCGCCGAAGGTGGCGGTCCAGGCGTCGTTGATCGTCCAGACGCCCTGGTACTCCCAGCGCTTGTTCTCGCCCCGCGCGTCGAAGGTGACGTCGGTCACCGCCTGGTCGGGATTGAAGTTCTGGCGGTCGGTGCGGGTGTAGCCATAGGCGATGCGGTTCTGCAGGGCGCCTTCGAACAGGTCGAAGTTGAGCGCGGCGTAGCCGACGAACTCTTCGGTCTCGCCGTATTCCGGGGTGTCGCCGAAGACATAGTTCGGAGGCGGGAAGCCGTCGAAGTTGTTCTTGCCCTTGGAGTAGACGCCGCGCAGGTCGATCGATACCGCGTCGGTGGCGCGGACGACCGCCCGGCCGCTGAAGCCGGTGTTCTCATAGCCGTCTTTCTCCTTGCCGAGGCGGTAGGAGGAGACGCCGTCGGTTTCATAACGTCCGCCGGCCAGACGCCAGGTGACGCGGTCGGTCTTGCCGCCGGCCGCGGCGCGCAGATAGCCCGTGCCCATCGAACCGCCCTCGGCGGTGACGCTGGCCTCGAACGGCGTCTGCGCCTCCTGGGTGATGATGTTGACGACGCCGCCGATGGCCTGGCTGCCCCACAGGGTCGACTGGGCGCCGCGCAGGATTTCGATGCGACCGATGTCGCCGGCCATCAGG
>NZ_JAURWM010000130.1 GCF_030654915.1 Phenylobacterium sp.
GCCGGCGCCGGGTTTAGTCCGACGTAGGGCGTCGGACCGTGCGGCATCTGATCGGTCGGCATCGTCGGCGTATAGCCCGCATGGCGCAGACCAGCGTCCGGCGCCCCCAACGGCGCGGGCCCGACGTAGCGGACCCGCACATTGGTGCGGCCCTGCTGCTCAAAGCCCAGTTGCTGGGCGGCGGCCTGTGAAAGGTCGATCAGCCCTCCATCGTGGAACGGCCCGCGATCATTCACCCGCACCTGAATGGACTTGCCATTCTGCAGGTTGGTCACTTCGACGATCGACGGCAGCGGCAAGGTCGTATGGGCAGCCGACAATGCGTATTTATCGAAAACCTCGCCATTGGCGGTCGGCTTCAGGTGATGCTCGGCGCCGTACCAAGTGGCCAACCCCTGCTGGTCATAGCCGGGCTCGTCCTTGGGCGAATACCAGACCCCGGCGACTTGATAGGGCGAGCCAACCTTGTACTTGCCGCCGGCTCCGGTCGGCATCTGACCAGGCGTCGGGCCATCGATAGGATGCTTGGCGGCGAACTTGGGCTGCGGTGTGGCGCAGGCTGCCAGCGCCGCGCCGGCGAGAAACACAACGGCCAGGCTCTGAGCGCGCGTGCGCGAATGGTTACGGATCATGACCGCAGTCCTCTAGATCTACGCTCCCCAGCGCCAAAGGTCGGTTTGATCGTGACCGCAGAACTTTGAGCCAGGGTTAACGCCCAAGGCTTTTTCGTTAAGGCTGTTTGGTGACTTGGAGCCGCCGCCCGGCTCCTGCTATAGCCCCCACCCCGGACGGGTGGCCGAGTGGTTTAAGGCAGCGGTCTTGAAAACCGCCGTAGGTGAGAGCCTACCGTGGGTTCGAATCCCACCCCGTCCGCCATAGCGGCTTGTTTGCGATTCACGTCGACGACACGGCTTGGGCTGGGACTAGGTCCACATAGGTCAGCCGCCAGTTTAGGATCGGGCCATCCGCCCCGTTTGCGATCCCGACGTGGCGCTCCAGCGCCGCTAGCAGTTCAGCTGGCGGGCAGTCTTGCAGGCCGAAGAGGTCAGTGCAGAACTCCAGCATGGCGGCCTGCGAGCCGAACGCCCAAGGGCAATCGCGGTCCTCATAGGCGGCGACCTGCGCACCCTCTACCTGCTCGAACATCCGCCGATCCAGATAGGCGCCCTCGTGCCCGGTTCCGTTGAAACGGCCGACGAAGCCGTCAAGGAAGGCCGCGATCGGAGAGTCCCGGGCGACGTCCGCGGCGTGTAGCACCCCGCCTGGTTCGGTGTGTGAGATGAGCTGGCCAAGAAAGCTGGCCTTGTCCTGGATGTGGTGCAACGCCGCCAGACAGACCACCCGGCTGAACGAGCCAAAGGGCCAAGACTCGGCCGGCTCCAGCAATTTCTCCTCGCCGCTGAACCCGGACGCCAGCTCGTAGCCTTCGACGGTGCAACCGTTGGGAACCATCGCCTGCAGGTAGCCGCCCCCTGCCGGAAGATCGAGGATTGTTTCACCCCCCATCAGCGGCCGCCGGGCGAAGAGTTGCTCGAACTCGCGCCGCCGTGCCCGAGGATGGCGCGTCATCGCCCGGTGATAGGGCTGGCCCCGGACCTCGAAGATGTCGCCGTACTCAAGGTTCATGCGTTCGCTGAGGGTTGGGCGCGCCAGCGCGCCGGATTGGCTAGCAGGCCGCGCAGCGCCTCCAGGATGGTTGCGATCGGAGCGTCCCACATGCTCGGGGATGCGGCGCTGTTGTGCAGTATGTTCATGCAGGCGTTGGCCTCGAACACCAGCATGCCGCCGTCCGGTCGAAGCGAGCAGTCGATCCCGAAATAGTCCAGTTCCAAGGCCTCAGCCACGGCCATCACCGTGGGGCGGATGGCCGGACAGATCCGCTCGGCGAACGCGGCCAACGCGGCCCGCTCCTCAATCTCGGTGTTCTGAGCGCGACGATCAGCGTGCAACAGCCAACTATCGCCGATGATGATGTGACGCAGGAAGATCTCCTGCCCGACCACCACCACCCGGTGCTTGCGATAGAGCCCGTCGGCGTCTGCGAAGTCGACGAACTCGGTGACATAGACCGGCCCGTCGTCGAAGCCGATCTTGGCTGTCTCCAAATCCTCGGGTCGATCGACCTTAATCATGCCCTCGCCGCCATGCGCACCCGCCGCGCGGATCAGCAGCGGGAACGTCAGGCCCGCCACCGCAATCGTCTCGGCGAGCGTCGCCCGATCAGGAGCAGGCGTGCGGATGGTCCGCGGCATGCGCACCCCGGGAAGGTCGGCCAACCTGTCCGCCACCTGGTCGCGGCCGGAGCGCAGCACCGCGGCCGGAGCATTGAAGGCCGGCTGGCGAACTTGCCGGACGACGAGGTCGGCCTTGCCCAGGGCCTCCTCGTAGATGTCGACGTCGGCCATGTAGTTGATGACCGGGCGCCGGCGCATCGTCACCGGCTTCGTCCACTTGCCAGGACCCAGCCACAGTTGCTGGGCGCGCGATAGCAGCTCGGGCACGTAGGGCAGAAAGCTCGCGGTGCCATTGAGAACCATGCGGGGAGGGTCGAAGCCGTCCCGCACGTCGATCTTACAGCTTCGGCCGACGGGTCCACCGCGGATCAAAAGCACTTCGTCAGACGCGATAAGCTGGGAATCAGAACTCATAGATGTCTCTCGAACTCATCGCTCACTTGCCGTGGCGCGCATTGGAGTCGCCAGCATCTCCGGCCGATCCGACGGACGTGTGGGAGCTATGCGACCTTCGCGAGGTCGGCCTGGCTGGTTGATAGGATTTGGGGCGTCCATACCAGACCAAATCGACAGCGCCCGGCCAAACGCCGCGCCTAGCGCCGAAGTCGCTAAAGTCAGGGAAAACAGCATCGATGCGCCTGCAAGCCGGGGCTTGCCGCCGCGTCACACTTTTCGAACATTCGGGATGGAGTCATAGTCGGCGCTGTTGGGTACGCAGGCGCGGACGGAATGACGCTTGCGATGACCTCGACCGAGGGCGGAAGCATGCATGATCTGGTGATCCGTAATGGGCGCGTTATCGATGGCGCCGAGACCGCGGCCTTCACGGCCGACATCGCCGTGGATGGCGGCAAGATCACGGCCGTGGGCAAGATCGACGCGCGCGGGCGGCGCGAGATCGACGCCGCGGGCCTGATCATCACCCCCGGCTGGGTCGACATCCATACTCATTATGACGGCCAGGTGACCTGGGACCCCTATCTCGCGCCATCTAGCTGGCATGGCGTGACGACCGTGGTCATGGGCAATTGCGGCGTAGGGTTCGCGCCGGTCAGGCCAGATCGCCACGAATGGCTGATCGAACTGATGGAAGGCGTCGAGGACATTCCCGGCGCGGCGTTGTCCGAAGGCATCACCTGGAACTGGGAGAGCTTCCCGGAGTATCTCGACAGCCTAGACGGCCAACCGCGTGTCATCGATGTGGCGACCCAGGTCCCGCACGGCGCCGTTCGAGCCTATGTGATGGGCGAGCGCGGCGCGCGCAACGAACCGGCGACCGCGCAGGACATCGCCGAGATGTCCCGTATTGTCGGCGAGGGGGTGGCCGCCGGGGCGCTCGGTTTTTCCACCTCGCGCACCATGCTGCACCTTGCCAAGGATGGTGAACCGGTGCCTGGCACCTTCGCCGCCGAGGACGAACTGCTGGGCATCGGCCGGGCCATGGGCGCGGTCGGCCACGGCGTGTTCGAGATGGCCTCCGACATGGCCCCCGCCGAGGACGAGTTCAAATGGATGAAGGCGATGTCGGCCGAGACCGGCGTCCCGGTGACCTATGGCCTGCTGCAATCGCCGACCAAGGCCGACAACTGGGTGCGCATGCTGGCCCTAACCGAGGAGGCCCGCGCCGAGGGCGCCCAGATCACCGCCCAGATCGCCTGCCGGCCGACCGGCATGGTGCTCGGCTGGCAAAGCACGGTGCATCCGTTCATCGGGCGCGAGAGCTATCGAAAGCTCGCCCCCCTGCCCTTCGCCGAACGGATCGTGCATCTGCGCGATCCCGAGGTGCGTGCGCGAATCCTCGCCGAGCCTTCGAAGCCGATGGGCGCCATCGGCATGATCCTGACCCAGGGCTTCGATCGGATGTTCCGGCTGGAGCACGCCAGCGGGCTGGACTACGAGCCGCGCGCAGAGGACTCGATCGCCGCCCTCGCCGCCGCCACCGGCCGAGCGCCAGATGAGATCGTCTATGACATGCTCATGGAGAAGGACGGTTCCGGCTACATCTACCTGCCGCTGCTGAACTATGCGGAGTTCAACTTCGACCACATCCACGAGATGATGAACCACCCCAATACGGTGCTCAGCCTCTCCGACGGCGGCGCCCATTGCGGCGTGATCTGCGACGCCAGCTTCCCAACCTACATGCTGACCCACTGGGCCCGCGACCGCGTGCGGGGGCCGCGCCTGTCACTGGAAAAGGTGGTGTCCATGCAAACCCGCGACACCGCCCGGCTCTACGGCCTGCATGACCGCGGCACAATCGCGCCCGGGATGAAGGCCGACCTCAACCTGATCGACTACGACAAGCTGGAGATCATGGCGCCTGAAATGGCCTTCGACCTGCCCGCCCAGGGGCGGCGCCTGATCCAGCGCGCGCAGGGCTACGCCGCCACCATCGTCAGCGGCGTGGTGACCTTCGAGGCCGGGGAAGCCACTGGCGAAATGCCCGGTAAGCTGATCCGAGGACCGCAGCACCCCCCGATGGCGATCGCCGCCGAGTAGGTTCCAGTCATGGACGGGTCGCCGCCGCGTCATAGTGGCGGTTGACCCGGCGGCATTATGTTTCTAATTTTCAGGAATTCCTGAAAGTTCACGAAAATGAATTTGCCGCCCCTCACCCAGTCCTTCGTCCTCCACTTCGGGGAGATGGGGAGCCGCTGGGGAATCAGCCGGACCGTCGGCCAGATCTACGCCCTGCTGTTCCTGGCCGAGGACCCGCTGAACGCCGACGACATCACCGAGAAGCTGGGCTTCTCGCGCTCGAACGTCAGCATGGGGCTGAAGGAGCTGACCTCCTGGCGGCTGGTGAAGCTGCAGCACAAACCCGGCGACCGCCGCGAGTACTTCTCCACGCCCGACGACATCTGGGAGATCGTTCGCATCCTGGCCGAGGAGCGGCGCAAGCGGGAGATCGACCCCACTCTCTCCATGTTGCGCCAAGCGCTGGTCGAAACCCCCGCCACCCCGGGGGAGCGACACGCCCAGGAGCGCATGGCCGAGATGCATGGGCTGATCGAGCTGATCACCCGCTGGTCGGAAGATATCCAGAAGCTTGAAACCGAAACCCTCATCCAACTGTTGGAGGTGGGCTCCAAGGTCCAGAAGGTGTTCGAAATGAAAGATCGCCTGAAGGTTGTTACCGGGGGTAAGCTACGGCGACGGCCAAGAACCGAGGGGCAGTAAGATGTTCGACGACATCAGTGCGCTCAATCTGGCGCGGGCTCAATTCGCCTTCACCGTCTCGTTCCACTTCATCTTCCCGGCTCTCTCGATCGGCCTGGCCAGCTACCTCGCGGTTCTGGAAGCGCTGTGGCTGCGCACCAAGAACGAGGTCTATCTCAACCTCTTCAAGTACTGGCTGAAGATCTTCGCCCTGGCCTTCGCCATGGGCGTCGTCTCCGGCATCACCATGTCGTATCAGTTCGGCACCAACTGGTCGGTGTTCTCCGACAAGGCCGGACCGATCATCGGGCCGCTGATGGCCTACGAGGTGATGACCGCTTTCTTCCTCGAGGCCGGCTTCCTGGGGGTCATGCTGTTCGGCATGAATCGCGTGGGACCCAAGTTGCACTTCGTGGCCACCCTGGCGGTCGCGGTTGGCACCTTCATCTCGGCGTTCTGGATCCTGTCCGCCAATAGCTGGATGCAGACGCCGCAAGGCTTCACCATGAACGCAGTGGGCCAGTTTGAACCCGACGACTGGCTGGCGATCATCTTCAATCCATCGTTCCCATATCGCCTGGTCCACACGGTGCTCGGCGCCTACCTGACCACGGCTCTGGTGGTCGGGTCCGTTGGCGCCTGGCACCTCTTGAAGGACAAGACTAACCCCGGCGCGCGGGTGATGTTCAACATGGCGATGGGCCTGGTCGCCGTCGCAGCCCCGATCCAGATCTTCGTGGGCGATTTGCACGGCCTCAATACGCTGGAGCACCAACCCGCCAAGGTGATGGCCATGGAAGGCCACTATCAGAGCCACCCCGACGGTGCGCCGTTGATCCTGTTCGGTATTCCTGATCAGAAGGCCGGCGAGGTCCGCGCTCAGATCGCGATCCCGAAGGCCTCATCCCTGATCCTCAAGCACGACCTCAACGCCCCCTTGGCCGGTCTCGACACCGTGCCGCGTGCGGACTGGCCATCAGTGCCGATCGTCTTCTGGTCTTTCCGCATCATGGTCGGGCTTGGCCTGCTGATGCTGGCGCTCGGGGCCTTCAGCGTCCTGGCGAGGGTTCGACGCAGTCTCTACGATTGGCCGCTGCTGCACCGCTTCGCCGTAGCCATGGGGCCAGCCGGTTTCGTCGCCGTCCTAGCCGGCTGGGTGACGACCGAGGTCGGACGTCAGCCCTTCACTGTCTACCACCTGCTGCGGACAGAGCACTCGGCCGCGCCATTGGATGCTCCAGCCGTCGCCGCCTCCCTGCTCGCCTTCGTGATCGTCTACTTCGTCGTCTTCTCCGCGGGCACCGGCTACATCCTGAAGCTGATGAGCCACGCCCCCCACGCCGGCGAGCCCGGTCTGGAGGAAGGACCCGATCAACCTGTCCGGACGGCCGGCATTACGCCCGCGCCCGGCATCCATCATGCTAGCGAGGGAGATGCGTCATGAGCCAGGCTCTGGACCTCCCGACCATCTGGGCCGGCATCATCGCATTCGCCGTATTCGCCTATGTGGTGATGGACGGCTTCGATCTTGGCATCGGCATCCTGTTCCCAACCTTTAAGCCGGGCCGCGAGCGCGACTCGGCCATGAACTCCGTCGCGCCTGTCTGGGACGGCAACGAGACCTGGCTGGTGCTCGGCGGCGGCGGTCTGATGGCGGCCTTCCCCCTCGCTTACGCCATCATCTTGCCGGCGCTCTACGCCCCGATCATCGTCATGCTGCTGGCCCTGATCTTCCGTGGCGTGGCGTTCGAGTTCCGCTGGCGCGATCCTGATCACCGCGCCTTTTGGGACGTCGCCTTCACCGGGGGCTCGATCATCGGGACCTTGGCGCAGGGGATCACCCTCGGAGCCCTGCTCCAGGGCATCACCGTTGACGGCCGTCAGTACGGCGGCGGCTGGTGGGATTGGCTGACCCCGTTCAGCCTGTTGACCGGCGTCAGCCTCGTGGTCGGCTACGCCTTCCTAGGCGCGACCTGGCTGGTGATGAAGACCGAGGGCGACATGCAGGTCCATGTGCGCAAGATGGCCGGATGGCTGGGCGCGGGGACCGTCGCCCTGATCGGCGTGGTCAGCGCCGTGACACCATTTCTGGAAGGCGCCTATTACGAGAACTGGTTCGCTTGGCCCAACGTCCTGTTGACCGCCCAAGTGCCGCTGCTGGTGCTGATCGGGACCGTGCTGTTCTTCCGCAGCCTGCGGCGCGGTCATGAGCGCTGGCCGTTCCTGCTGGCCCTGGGCCTATTTGGCCTCAGCTTCATCGGCCTGGGGATCAGCATGTTCCCCTATGTGGTGCCGGGCGCGGTGACGATCTGGCAGGCCGCCGCCCCGGACTCGAGCCTGATCTTCATGCTGGTGGGCGCCGTCGTACTGGTGCCTATCATCCTCGCCTACACCGGCTACGCCTATTGGGTGTTCCGCGGGAAGGTCGGGCAGGAGGGCTATCATTGATGACAGCCCGCCCACCGGCTCTGTGGCGCCGACTACTGTGGTTTGTCGGCCTATGGCTCGGCGGTGTCCTGACCGTCGGCGCGATCAGCTTGCTGATCCGCACCTGGCTGCTTTGACACCGCTAGGCCAGGTCACATCTCGATCGAGACGACCTTCACCGCCCGGAGCCGGTCGGCCTCAGACCAGCGGAAAATCGCGTTTTCCATCAGGCCGATCAGCGCCGCGCCCAGCGGTGACAGCATCGAGACATCGTCCGCGCCCTGGTCCTGATCACCAGGATGCGAAAGACGAACTCGGCGCTCCTCTTTCGTGCGCAGGTCGCGGTAGGTCAGCCAGGAACCCGGGCGGACGAACGGCTCCCTGCCGCCGTGGGAGAGAACGCAGAGCCGCTTGAACTCCTCGGCCAACAGGGATGCGCCCGGCGCGTCCCGCGCATGTCCCTCCACCAGGCTCTTCAGCCTAGGGACGTCGTCGGCGAGCGCATAGATCGGTGGACGTGTGAACATGGCTATCCTCGTGTGGTCGTCAGAATTCGACAGGCGGTTTGAAGGTCGACAAGAGAGCGGCCAGTTCAGGCTCCTGAACCAGCCGAGCCCCCTGTTTCGGAGCGCACCAACGCAGGACCCGCTGCCCCTTCTCCGGCCAGGTCTTGGCCAGACCCGAGACCCGCAAGGCGAACACCCCCACCCGGCAATTGACCGCCACGCCGTCCTTACCGGTCTGCACGTAGCGATAGGCGCCGACCTCCCGTAGGCCGACGATCTCACCGTGGATTCCGGCCTCTTCGAAGGCTTCCCGCCGCGCGGTGTCGGCATCCGTGGCGTCGGCTCCATCAGGCCAGCCTTTCGGAAGAACCCAACGCCCGGTGTCTCGCGAGGTGACCAGCAGGATGCGAGGATCGCCGTCACTGCCGATCGTAAACGGCAGGGCGGCGAATTGGCGCGCGGGCCTGGTCCCCTCACCGCTCACTTGCCGATGTCCAGGACGTGCACGCTGCGCACTCCGCCATTCGTCCACCAGCTGAACACATCATCGACGCCCAGGCCCAGCAGGGCCGCGCCGACCGGCGAGGTGACGGGAATGCTGTTCTCATGGATGCTGCCCTGGCCAGGCATGACCACCCGCGCGGTCCGCACCCGACGGCGTTGCACGTCGCAATAGGTGACCCGCGAGCCGATCCGCACGAACGGAGCCCCGGCCTTTGGATCTTCGACGACGGACAGACGGCTGATCTCGGCGGCTAGCAGCACGGGTCCCGGCGCGGTTGCGCCTTCGAGGCTCCGTCCCAGGCTGGCGAGCGCGAGGAAGTCGTCGTTCGAGACGAACACCGGTGGCGGGGAAGTATTGGTCATAGGAAACTCCTTCAAAATTGACGTCAATTGGCGTGGAAATCAGCCGTTGCGGCTGGCGGCCGGCCCCGATCCAGCCAGACGTCGAAGATCGCGCCGATGGGATCATCGAAACGTCCGGCACGGACGGCACGGCTGAAGGTCAGCCAGCGAACGACCCCGCCAAGGGCGGCGAGGGCCGCCATCACCAGGGCGACCATGACGGGACCGGTCATGGGCGACCTCGCGAGACGGCCCCCTGCCCCCGTCGCAGATCGACGGGATAGGCGCGCGGCGAGAGAGCCCGCGGCAGAAATGGAATGGCGCTCAATCTGGCGCCCCGAGCGGCCACGACCACCCTGCCCGTCTCCGGAGAGGCGAGCTTCTTCTGTTGATAAGACATGTTTCGTTCTTGCGCGGCCGAGGCCTGCGGCAAGCTTTCATGCAATTTTTGACAGGGACAATGAAGTCTTCCCCGAACCGCGCGGCGTTCGCCGCAAGCAGTTCGGGGCTAAGACTGTTCGGCGGCGCCGCGTTGTTGCTTCCGGCGCGGGCTGTTCGAGGTCCGCAAATTCATGATGCGCCAAGGATGGGCCAGGGCCTGCCACATGTCAAATCGCGGTTTCTTATCTAGAGTTTCCAGAACCCCGCCGCCCAGCGATTGACTTTCCGACCTGGCTGGCCATCTTCAAGGGGTCATGTGGTCCCTCCCTCCCCCCGATAGCCGTCGCTGCCATGCAGGCCGGCGCGTCGAAGGCGAGCTACCCCGAGCTTAGGCGTCCCCCCGCCGAGTTCGGGGTCGGCTGGCCTGTCCACCAGCCTTTGACGGGACAAATCCACATCCAATCGCCTCCCCGCGCTGACGCTTCTGCGCCGCGACGTTGCGCGCCCGACCGGAGACACGACATGTCATTGAGCCTTCACGATCATCAGCTTCGCATCGCCGATCTGGAAACCGCCCTGGCCGCCCTGGTCCAGACCTTCGCCGGGAGCCATGCCGCCAACACCTTCGCCGTGAGCGAGGCCGCACGCGCCTTGCGCGCCAAGGGAGCGAAGGGCGCGGCGGGGTTGCTAGAGGGAGCGGCCGCCCAGGCCGCCTATCGCCGCTAGGAGGTCAGGCCATGGCGTCGCCGCCCCCAGCCATCGGGATATCCGACTCCATCGTCGCCTCGGCCGCCGCCGCAGCGATCATCGAGGTGCATGATGAGATCCACGACCTGTCCGCCCAAGCCGGACGGGCCGGAATCGTCGCACGTCTTCGCGAACGGGCGGCCGAACTGTCGCAGTCTGGCGCGGCCCGCGAGCAACTGAAAAGCCGCGCCTTGGAAGTGGCCGCCGACGATCTCGCCTGGGGGCGTGCGGCCCTGTCCAACTGGCCGACCTTCTTCGCCGCGGAGCATCGCCCCAGCCCGGAAAGTCGAGCGGAACTGAGGCGGATGGTGACGCCTTACCAGCCCGCCGACGCGGTCGCCGCTTCGGTGGCGGCGACCATTGAAGCTCGCCTGCTGCAGGAGGGCGGCGACTCCTTCGCCGCCGCTCGTCAGCTCGCCGAGCGTCTGGCCGACGAGATCGCCTTGCAGTCCGCCTTGTGGGATGATCCGCGCATCACCGCCGATCTGAACGCGCGCCGGCTGATGCGGGCTGGCGAACTCGGCCTGAGTCTGCGACTCGAGGCGATCAATCGCCGCGAGATCGAACGCACTAAGCCACAGCCGAAAAGGGGCGGCGTCTGGAAATGGTTGAGGGCTCCGTTCGGGCCGGGGGCGGCCCGCGCCTGACTGTCTGGGTCACGCGCACCCTCCCGGGCGCCGCGCTGACCGCGGCGCGCCTGCGAAGGCTGGGTTGGGGACCGTCGGTCGTCCCACTCCTGGAGGTTCGACTGCTCGATACGCCGGTATGCATGGACCGCGTCGGCGCACTGGCCTTCACCAGCCCGAACGGCGTCACCGCCTTTACTCGCCTGCGCGATGAGCGCGCCCTCCCGGTCTTTGCCGTGGGGGATGGAACGGCTGACGCCGCGCGCGGCGCCGGCTTCGCCAAGGTCTTCTCGGCGGCTGGGGACGTGCACGATCTGGTCGCGCTGATCGCCGCGCGTCGAGAGAGCTTCTCTGGCCTGTTGCTGCGACCAGGTCCTGGCAAACCGGCCGGCGATCTTGATAGCGCACTCGCGACGCGCGGAATCCAGGCCAAGAGTTGCGTCGTCTACGAGACCATTGCGACAGACCTAAACGCCAGCATTCCGCAGGTGGCGCGGGTTCTCGCCGGTGATATGGCCGCCGTGCTGATCCACTCGCCACGGGCGGGACGGCGTCTCGCCAGCCTCCTGAACGGGCCGATCCCGGCGTCATGCCGGGTCGTCTGTATTTCCGCGGCGGCGGCCCGGCCATTGATCGAGGTTGGTTGCAACGTCGCGATCGCCGCGCACCCTGGCGAGGCGGGTGTCCTGGCCGCACTCGGCGGGGCCGGATGAAACTCCCGGCGAGCGCTAGCCCGCCGGGAGCTCCAGATCAGATTTGGGCCAGGGCCTGGTCCAGGTCGCCGATGATGTCGTCAATATGCTCAAGCCCAACCGACAACCGGACCACGTCCGGGCCAGCGCCGGCCGCGCGTTGAGCGGCCTCTTCCAACTGCCGGTGCGTTGTCGAGGCCGGGTGGATGATCAGGCTCCGGGTGTCGCCCAGATTGGCCAGATGGGAGAACAGCTTCACCCCGCCGACCAGCTTTACACCGGCGTCGAACCCGTCCTTCAGCCCGAAGGTGAAGACCGAACCCGCCCCGCGCGGCGCATACTTCTGGGCCTTGGCGTAGTAGGGATCGTCCGGCAGGCCGGCATAGGAGACCCAGGCCACTTTCGGATGCTTCTGGAGCCATTGGGCGACCGCCAGGGCGTTCTGGCAGTGCCGCTCCATCCGCAGCGGCAGGGTCTCGATGCCGGTCAGGATCATGAAGGCGTTGAACGGCGAGAGGGCCGGCCCTAGATCGCGCAGGCCGAGAGCCCGGCAGGCCAGGATGAAGGCCACGGGGCCGAAGGCCTCGGTGAAGACCTTGCCGTGGTAGCTGGGATTGGGCTCCGACAGGTACGGGTACTTGCCGCCCGCCTTCCAGTCGAAGCGGCCGCTGTCGACGATCACGCCGCCCAGCGAATTGCCGTGGCCGCCCAGGAACTTGGTCAGCGAGTGGACCACGATGTCCGCCCCATGATCGAACGGCCGGCACAGATAGGGGCTGGCCATGGTGTTATCGACGACCAGCGGCACGCCGGCCGCGTGGGCGACATCGGCGATCGCCGCCAGGTCGGTTATCACGCCGCCCGGATTGGCGATGGATTCCACGAATACAGCCCGGGTCTTGTCATCGATGGCGGCGGCGAAGTCGGACGCCTCGTCGCTATCGATGAAGGTGACGTCCCAGCCCATCCGCTTGAAGCTCTGGCCCAGTTGATTGATCGAGCCGCCATAGAGCTTGCGCGAGGCGACGATATTGCAGCCGGGCTCCATCAGGGTGTGGAAGACAATGAACTGGGCCGCGTGGCCGCTGGCCACCGCCAGGGCGGCCATGCCGCCTTCCAGCGCCGCGACGCGCTCTTCAAGCACGCTGGTCGTGGGGTTCATCAGCCGGGTGTAGATGTTGCCGACCTGATCCAGATTGAACAAGGCCGCGGCGTGATCGGCGTCATCGAAGACATAGGACGCGGTCTGATAGATCGGCGTGATCCGCGCCTTGGTGGTCGGATCGGGCGCGGCTCCAGCATGGATGGCCAAGGTTTCGATCTTCGGGGAGGTCATAGGCGTCCTTCCTGCCCATAAGGGCGCTCCGTCTGAGTTGCAGCGCCCTGGCTCTCACACTCCCGCCAGAGTTCCAACCGTTGGATGCAAACCTATCGCTTTTGCAGGCAGGTTCCGCCTATCGTCATCTGCGACGCCGGCTCTCAGCGTAGTTCAGGAAGTCCCCATGGCGACAGGTCCCGACGTTCAGCCGACAAAAGCGCCAGCACGCCGAGGCTTCATCCAGCGCTACTGGTTCGATGTCGTCCTGTGGAAGCGTATCCTGGCGGCTCTGGTGCTCGGCACGATAGCCGGTCTGGCGCTGGGCGAGGTCGCGACCCAGATCAAGTGGATGGGCGACGTCTTCATCCGCCTGATCCGCATGGTGGTGGCGCCGCTGGTGTTCTTTTCCATCGTCTCCGGGATCGCCGGCATGAGCGATGCGCGCCGGCTGGGCTCCATCGGGGTCAAGACCCTGGCCCTCTATCTGACGCTCACCGTGATCGCCGTCACCGTCGGCCTGACCATTGGGACGCTGTTCCAGCCAGGGGTCGGCATGAATGTCATGGGCGCCACGCCGGAGGTCATCGCCAAGGCTCCACCGGGCCTCGGCGAACACTTGATCAGCATCATCCCGACCAATCCGATCGCCTCGCTCGCCGCGGGCGAGATTCAGTCGGTGATTTTCTTCGGCATACTGGTGGGCCTGGGAATCCTGACCATCGCGCCCAAGGCCGAGATCGCCGCGCGCGTGTTCCAGGCCGGCGCCGATGTCATGCTTCAGATCGTTCGCTTCATCATGGAGGTCGCCCCATTCGGCGTCTTCGCCCTCGTGGCCTGGGTGATGGGAACCTCCGGACCCGGCGCTTTCGTTCACGTGTTGAAGCTCGCCGCCGGGCTGATCGTCGGCTGCGCGATTCAGACCCTTTTGATCCACGGCGGGTTGATCCGGCTGGTCGCCAGGTTGCCCGTGCTTCCGTTCTTCCGGGACATCACCGACGCCGTGACCATCGCGTTCTCGACATCGTCCAGCGCCGCGACGCTACCGGTCGCCATGCGGGTGGCGGAGAAGAACCTGGGCGTCAGCCACACGGTCGCCTCAACCGCCCTGCCGCTCGGCGTGACCCTGAGCATGGACGGCACCGCGCTCTATGTCGCTCTGCTGGCCATGCTGTCGGCCCAGGCGTTCGGGGTCGATCTCACCTTCGCCCAGTACTTCATGCTCGCCCTGACAACGACGGTCGTGGCTCTGGGCACGGCTCCGGTGCCCTCGGCCTCGCTGTTCATGCTGGCGGCTGTGCTTCAGGTGATCGGGCTTAGCGCCGAACAGACCGCGCTGGTCGTCGGCTTCGTCCTGCCGTTCGATCGCCTGCTCGACATGACCCGCACCATCACCAACGCCACCAGCGACCTCTCGGTGGCCGTGACGGTCGCCAGATGGGAAGGCGAACTGGACGAAGAGGTCTACCGCATGAAGCCGGTGGAGTAGATCAATCGGACGCGCGGCATAGGGGCTTTCCCGGACAGCGATCGCGCGCCGCGGGCGTCATGCTCAAGCCTTCCACGCGAGGAACGGCCATGCGTCACGTCACCGGATTTGTTGTCGCCCTGGCGACTTGGCTGATCGGGACTGCGTCGGCCCAGGCCCAAGACGACTGGCGCGTCGAGATCACGCCATATATCTGGCTCGCCCTGCCGCAGGGCGACATCGCCGCCATCGTGGAGAATTCCGATTCCGACGTCCGCGCCCATTTTGACGACGTGGGCCTGTCAGGCGCCTTCACGGGGGCCGCCGACGTTCGCTACGGGCGGTTCGGGATGCTGGGCGACCTGACCTACTACAGCATCGAGGCCGACAAAGACCTCACGATAGGTCCTCTTCCGGCCATATCCGGCAAGGTCGAGTTGGCGGGAACGAAGGCCTTGCTGGTGGCCTACTACCGAGCCTATCAGACGGAAAAGTCATCCGTCGACGTCATGGCCGGCGTCCACTATCTGGGCGCCGATCTCGACGTGGACGTGATCGGCGCCAATCGCCAGATTTCCCGCAGCGTCGATGACGATATGTGGGATCCAGTGATCGGCGTCCGGGCCAAGACCCGGCTCACTGAACATATCGGATTGGCCGGCCTGGCCACCTACGGCGGCTTCGGCGTGTCCTCGGACTCGCTGTACGAGCTCCACGGCTATCTGACCTACAGCTTCACGCCGAAAATCACCGCCGAGGTCGGCTATCGATACTATTCGGCTGACTGGTCGGGCGACCGGATCAAGTACGACGCCGCGCTCGGCGGGCCGGTGCTCGGTGTGACCTTCGGCTTCTAGCTACCAAAAGCGGCGGGTCGCCGGCGCCTGGTCGCCGCCCTGCTCGACAGCTTCAGGCTGCGGCGCGGTCGGAACCGGGCCAATCGGGGCGTCGGTGTTGCCCGAGGTCATGCCGGTCGCCACGACCGAGACCCGCAGCTTGCCCTCCAGCGAAGCGTCGAACGCGGCTCCGAAGATGATGTTGGCGTCCGGATCGGCCTGGTCGGCGATAACGTTGGCCGCCTCATCGACCTCCAACAGGGTCATGTCGGAGCCGCCGGTCACATTGACCAGCACGGCCTTGGCGCCGGCCAGCGAGGTCTCGTCCAGCAGCGGGTTCTGGATGGCGTTGTGAGCCGCGACGCTGGCGCGGCCTTCGCCGATCGCTTCGCCGGTGCCCATCATGGCGTTGCCCATGCCACCCATCACGCTGAGCACGTCGGCGAAGTCGAGGTTGATCAGGCCCGGCAGCACCATCAGGTCGGTGATCGAGCGCACGCCCGCATGCAAGACCTGGTCGGCCATGTTGAAGGCTTCGGCGAAGGTCGTCTGCTCGGTCGCGATGCGGAACAGGTTCTGGTTCGGCACGATGATCGAGGTATCGACGAACTGTTGAAGTTCGCGCAGGCCGGCCTCGGCCAGCCGCATCCGGTGGCGGCCCTCGAAACGAAACGGCTTGGAGACCACGGCGACCGTCAGGATGCCGCGCTCACGCGCGCAACGGGCCACGAACGGCGCGGCGCCTGTGCCGGTGCCGCCGCCCATGCCCGCGGTGATGAAGACCATGTCAGCGCCGTCCAGGTAGTGGACGATGTCGCTCATCGACTCTTCAGCGGCGCTCAAGCCGGCGTTCGGGTTGGCGCCCGCGCCCAGACCCTGAGTCACATGCATGCCGAGTTGAATGCGCTGGCTGGCGAGCGCCAGCGAGAGCTGCTGAGCGTCGGTGTTGGCGACGACGAAATCGACGCCTTCCAGACCCGATTCGATCATGTTGTTGACGGCGTTGACCCCGGCGCCTCCGACGCCGAACACGACGATACGGGGCTTCAATTGGGTGACCGCCGGCCGCGAACCGTTGTGGGGTGACACTGCCATGCTCCGAAAATCCCTCATACGTCCCTGCCGTGATCGGCGGCGATTCCGCAACCGAACGCCGACCAGTTCCACAGGATTGTGGTGCGAACCGGGCGGTCCGCGACCTATCCCCAGCTCTTAGAAAGTGTTCGCGACCTGCGTGATCCACATGACCAGCGCGCACAGGGCGGCGCCGGTCACCATGCCACGCATAAAGGCGCCGTGCCGATCCCACCAGATCCGGCGCGCCCGAAAGCGCTGCGCCCGATCTATTCTCCTGCGTCCAATGGCCATGGCGGTCCCTTCGCCTATCGGGCGACAAACGGCAAGCCGAAGGTGGACGATTGGGCGCTAGGCCGCAGTTGCAAAGCTTCGCCGGGGCGCGGTGATCACCCCACGCGCGCTGCTTCGCAGGAAGGCCGTCAATCGCCTGACCCGCTCGTCGCCATTCCCCGCATCTACCGCCGCAATCCGTTCAGCCATTGGGGCTTGGCCGAGAAACAGCGCGCGATAGGCGCGCTTCAGCGCGCCGACCTCGGCCGTCGAAAGTCCCGCCCGCTTCAGGCCCACAAGATTCAACGACACCAGCCGGGCGCGGTCGCCCTGCACCAGGCAATAGGGCGCGACATCCTGGGTCACGATGGATCCGCCCGCCACGAAGGCCAGGGATCCGATTCGCACGTGCTGATGGAGCGCGCAAAGACCACTAACCTGAGCTAGGTCCTCGATCTCGACATGGCCGCCCAGGGTCGCGCCGTTCGCCAGGATGATGTCGTCGCCCAGCCGGCAATCGTGCGCCACATGAGCTGTAGCCATCACCAGGTTGCGCGAGCCGAGGACAGTGATCGCGTCGCCGCCGGCATGGACGGTCACGAACTCTCGAAAGACGTTCTCGTCGCCGATCATCAGCCGCCCGACATCGCCGCTGCGTCCGGCGATCTGTGGGCTCGCGCCGATCGAGCAGGAGGCCAGGAAGCGATTCCCGGCGCCGATCTCGGTATCGCCTTCGATGACCACGTGTGGGCCGACGACATTCCCGGGGCCCAGGCGAAAACCCGGGCCGATCACCGCATAGGGGCCGATCTCGCAGCTCTCATGGATAGATGCGCCGAAGGCGATAACGGCCGTAGGGTGAATGCTCGACATTCGCCGGACCCTAGGCCTGGATCCGACAGCGCCAACTCAACTTGCGTGTCCGATTGCGACGGGCGCGGCGCGGCGCCGAATGATCGTCGCGGCGCTGGGCCGCTTGATCGCCTACATGTAGGCCTTGAGATTCGCCACTTCGGACCTGCCCATTGCCCGCCGCCGTCTATGGAACTCCCCTCGCCGACGTCCTGGAGACGCCAAAGGGCGCACGCCAGCTCTCACCGCTGCTGCCTGGCTCCGACGATGTCGCCCAGATCGCCGATGCGTCGCTGGACGAAATCGTGCTGCTGGTCCCGCCTGGAGCGGTGGAGGCGCGCTATGTGGTCGCCCAGGCCCTGCGGGTCCTGGCGCCGGGCGGCACGCTAAGCGCGGCGGCGCCCAAGGATCGCGGCGGCCTGCGCCTGAAGCGCACCCTGGAGGGCTTCGGTTGCGAGGTCGCCGAGACCGCCCGCCGCCATCATCGCATCTGTGAGGTCGAACGGCCTGCCGCGCTCACCGGGCTAGACGAAGCCATCGCCGAGGGCGCGCCGCGTCTGCTGCCCTCCGGTCTGTGGTCGCAGCCTGGCGTGTTCAGCTGGGAACGTCTCGATCCCGGCAGCGAACTGCTGATCCAGCATCTGCCGAAACTGAAGGGCGAGGGCGCCGACCTTGGCGGTGGAATCGGCTGGCTGTCGCTTGCCGTGCTCAAGCAGCCCGCCGTAACCAAGCTGCGGCTCATCGAACTCGACCGCCGCGCGTTCGACTGCGCGCGGCGCAACGTCGAGGACGCTCGGGTCTCCATCGAATGGGCCGACGTGCGCAAGGTCGCCGCCCCGCTCACCGACCTCGACTTCGTGGTGATGAACCCGCCGTTCCACGATGGCGGGGCGGAGGACCGCGCCCTCGGGCAGGCCTTCATCCGAGCTGCGTCCAGCGCTCTACGAAAGGGCGGCACGCTCTGGCTGACGGCTAACCGCCACCTCCCCTACGAAGCTGTGCTCAACGAGGCGTTCAAGGTGGTGAAGCCGGTGGCCGACGCCGGCGGTTTCAAGGTCTATGAGGCGCGCCGATGAGTAAGACGCCGACCATGCGGATCGACCGCCTGCTCTCCAATCTCGGCTATGGCAGCCGCAAGGAGATGCACGGCCTGGTCGCCGCCGGTGAAGTGACCCTCGATGGGACTGAACTCACCGACGCCAATGCACGGATCGCTATCGGCGCGGACCTGCCGTCACGCATGTTGATCATGGGCAATCCGGTCGATCCGCCGCCGCCAGTCGTCATCATGTTGCACAAGCCGGTCGGCGTGGTGTGTTCGCACAAGGAAACCGGTCGCCGCATCTACGACCTACTGCCGCCCCGCTGGCGAGTGCGCGATCCGGCGCTGTCCAGCGTTGGTCGGTTGGACAAGGACACCTCGGGGCTACTGCTGATCACCGACGACGGCGGTTTCCTGCACCGGGTGATCTCGCCCAAGCGTCATGTGCCCAAAAGCTACATCGCCACGCTCGACCGTCCCCTGACAGGTGAGGAAAGCGCGGTGTTCGCCGCCGGAACCCTGATGCTGGAAGGCGAGGAAAAGCCCCTGCTCCCGGCGATCCTGGAGCCTTTGTCTGACACCAAGGCGCGCCTGATCATCGAGGAAGGCCGTTACCATCAAGTGCGGCGCATGTTCGCGGCGGTCGGCAATCACGTGGTCGAACTGCACCGCGACCGTATCGGCGGCCTGACCTTACCCGATGACCTGGCGCCTGGGTCCTTCCGCGTTCTTCCGGCGGAAACCGCCGAGCAGGTGTTCGCGGGCTAAGGCCTCACCACATGGTCCTGGCGGCGCGCTCGGGCCATTCCTCATCATAGGCCTGGCCGCCCACCCGCGCCTGGCTCATGGTCGCCAGGATATCGCCCGGCGTCGGCAGGCTCGCCGGATCGACATACCGCTCCGGGTTCCACAATTCGGAGCGGACGATCGCCCGCGCGCACTGGAAGTAGACCCGCTCGATGTCAATCACGATCACTGACCTGGGTGCCTGGCCCTTCACCGCGAAGGACGCCAGCAGATCAGGATCGACCGACAGATGGGCCGTTCCATAGAGCCGCAGGGTCGTCCCCGAACCGGGGATCAGGAACAACAGCGCCACACGCGGATCACGGACAATATTGCGGAGCGAGTCGCAGCGGTTGTTGCCGCGACGGTCCGGCATCATCACCGTGCGATCATCCACCACCCTCACCGCTTGGCCGGAGTCGCCGCGCGGCGAGCAGTCGAGCCCCTCCGGCCCTGCGGTCGCCAAGGCCACGAAGGGTGAGGCGTCCATCAGCGCGCGATACTGCGGGGTGATCCAGTCGGCTTCCTTGACGGTGGAGGTCTCGCCCGGCTGCCCATAGAGGGCTTCAAGCTCTTCGATCGTGGCGATGGTGGTCATATTGCATCCCGCACGTAGTTCGCACCGGGTTCTAGACCAGTACGGTCAAGGCGTCAGCCTCGCGGGATGCGGTTGCCCTGCACTCGCCCGGCCCCATACTGCCGCGTAACAATTGGGGAACGGTGTGATGACGACGGCGACCGATGCGTTCGCGCAACTGATGCGGATCGCGGGCAAGGCGCCCGGAGCCTCGATTGTCATCAGCGAAGGCGCGCCGGGACTACAGACGCGTTTTCATGCCGAAGCCGCCGCGGCGGCGGCCCTCGCCGCCACGGGAGCCATGGCCGCGGACCTATGGACCCAGCGCACCGGCCAGGCCCAGAAGGTCGCCGTCTCGACCCGTGAGGCTGGCGCGGCGCTGATCAGCTTCGCGTTTCAGAAGTTCGCCGATGCGTCGCGAGCGCCGCCGACGCGTCCAGAGGATGCCGGCGGCGGCGGGCGCGGAACCCCGGCCATGGGCTTCTTTCCGACCAAGGATGGCCGCTGGGTCTTCCTGCACCCCAGCTTCCCGGCTAGCGCCGCCAAGCTGCACAAGCTGATTGGGTCGCCGCGCGATGTCGCGGCGGTGGCCGCCAACGTCCTGACCTGGAACGCGCTCGATTTGGAGAACGCGATCGCCGAGGCGGGCGTTTGCGGCGCCATGGTCCGCACGGCCGAGGAATGGGACACCTCCGACCAGGGCTTGATCCTGGCCTCTCGGCCGGTCGTCGAGGTGGTCAAGATCGCCGAGGGACCGCCCATGCCCCTGCCGATCCACGGAGACCGCCCGCTCTCAGGTATCCGGACGTTGGACTTGACCCGCGTCCTGGCCGGGCCGACCTGCGGCCGCACCCTGGCCCAGTATGGCGCGGACGTTCTCTATGTGGCCTCGCCAAAGCTGCCCGCGACCGAGTTTTTCATCAGCGACGTCAACCACGGAAAGTTGTCGACTTGGCTTGACCTGACCGACCCCGCCGACCTCGCGCGCCTCAAGGCCCTCGTCGCAGATTGCGACGTCTTCAGCCAAGGCTACCGCCAGGGTTCGTTGGAGCAGATGGGCCTTGGTCCACTCGACCTCGCCCGGCTGCGGCCTGGCATTATCTACACCTCGATCAACGCTTACGGGCACGAGGGGCCCTGGAGCCAGCGCCCAGGCTGGGAGCAACTGGCCCAGACCGTCACCGGCATGGCCGACATTCAAGGCGGGGATGCGGGTCCAAAGCTCCAACCCGGAGCGGTCACCGACTACACGACCGGCTTCCTCGCCGCCTTCGGGACCATGGTCGCCCTGGATCGCCGCGCCCGCTTTGGCGGCAGCTATATGGTCCGCGTCTCCCTGGCCCAGACCGGCACGTGGCTCCGTGGCCTGGGGATCAAGCCGGCCCAAGCGCTGGACGAGGTCAAGCCGCTGACACCCGAGGAGATCGACGGCTGGCGGATCGATTCAGAGTCGGGCTTCGGCCCGGTCCGCCACCTGCGGCCGCCGGTTTCCCTTTCGGCGACGCCGACGGCTTGGTCACGGCCGACCGTGCCGCTCGGCAGTCATCCGCCGGCTTGGCCCGCCTAGGGGGCGTCGTCCGCCACCAGGGAGAGCGGCGGCGCCACATCCTCCAGAGATTTACGCTCCGCCGCGACACCCAGGAACAGCTCGACAATCGCCGCGACGATCATCAGCCCTCCGCCCAGCAGATAGCCCCACAGGATCTGGCTCCGCTCGCCGGTGTCGATCAGCGCCCCGAACAGAGCCGGCCCAGCCACCCCGCCGAGCAGGGTCCCGAAGGCGTAGAACAGCGAAATCGTCACCGCCCGGATCTCCAGGGGAAAGCTCTCGCCGACCGTCAGATAGGCCGCGCTGGCTCCAGCCGAAGCGAAGAAGAAGATCACGGTCCAGGCCGCCGTCTGCGTCGTCGCGGTCAGCATCCCCTCGGAGAACATCCAGCCGGTGAGGCACAGCAGCACGCCCGCCACCCCATAGGTCAGGGCGATCATCGGCTTGCGCCCGACTGAATCAAAGAAGTGCCCCAGCAGCAAAGGACCCATGAAGTTCCCCGCCGCGAACGGCAGGATGAACCAGCCGATGGCTGACCCCGGCACGTCGTAGAATTTGGTCAGGATCAGCGCGTAGGTGAAGAAGATCGCGTTGTAGCAGAAGGCTTGGGTGGCCATCAGCACCAGCCCCAGCGTGGTGCGTTTGGGGTGATGGACGACCAGTGTCTTGGCGATATCGAACCATGAGGTCCGCGTCGGCCGCAGACGCAGGGTTGGCAATTCGCTGGCCGGCGACAGTGGCTTGCCGCTGGATCGCTCCACCCCAGCCTCAATCGCCTCCATGATCGCCAGCGCCTCCTGCGGCTTGCCATGGGTCATCAGCCAGCGCGGGCTCTCGGGGATGTAGCGCCGGATGAAGATCACGATCAGGGCCAGTAGGCCGCCGATGATGAAGGCCAGCCGCCAGCCCCAGGCCTGATCGACGACCTCAGGGTTCAGCACCACCAGGGAACCGGCCGCGCCGAGCGCCGCGCCGATCCAGAAGCTGCCGTTGATGACTAGGTCAGTATAGCCGCGCCGCCGCGCCGGAATCAGTTCCTGGATCGCCGAGTTCACCGCGCCGTACTCGCCGCCGATCCCCGCGCCGGTCAGGAACCGGAACAGCATGAAGGACCAGAAGTCCCATGCGAAGCCAGTGGCGATGGTGGCCGCCAGATAGACCCCGACCGTGATGGTGAACAACCGGCGGCGGCCGAAGGTGTCGGTTAGCCGCCCGAACACCAAGGCTCCCAAAACCGCGCCCAGGATATAGGCGCTGCCGGTCAGGCCGATCTGGGTCGTGGTGAGACCAAGGCCTTGGGAGATCGCCGGCGACAGCGAACCAACCAGGGTCACCTCCAGCCCGTCCAGGATCCAGGTGATCCCCAGCGCGGCCACGACCAGCCAATGAAAGCGGCTCCACGGGAGCCGGTCCAATCGCGCAGGAATGTTGGTTGTAAAAGCCTGACTCACGCACGCCCCCCTCACTGAATGCAGTCAGGGAAACGCGAAGGCCCTGCTTGGGTTCAGTGGCGAGAGCCTGTATGGCCCGGGCATGTCATCGTCAGAGATCATCGTGGACGCCCGCGGACATCGCTGCCCGGTCCCCACCCTGCGCCTGCGCCGCGCGCTCGAAGATGCTCCAGCGGGCGCCAATGTCCGACTCTACGCCGACGATCCGCTCGCCCGGATCGATGTTCCCCACTTCGCCGCCAGCTCCGGGTTCGATATCCTGGATGCGGCCGAGGACGGCGGCGTGCTCAGTTTTCTGATCGCGAAACCAGCTTAGGTTTCTCCCGAAGATCGGTCAGCAGCGGCAGGGAACGTCGCTGGTTCAGCACGATCTCAATCTCCGTCGCGAAGGCGCCGCCGAAGAACACGGCGTTTACGCTCCAGGACAGCCAGATCAGGAAGATCACGACCGCGGCCACCGAGCCATAGGTCGCGCCAAGATGCGCGATCTGCTCGACATAGAAGGCGCTGGCCCAGGATACGAACAGGCAAAGTATCGCCGCCGAGGCCCCGCCGAGGATCGAGGCGCGCCAGTCGACGGGCCGGCTCGACATCGCGAAACGGTAGATCAAGCTCATGGCGAAGGTTAGGCCAAGGCTGGCCCAGGTCCATTCGCTGTATAGCCAAGGCACCCCGGCCAGCGGCTTGAGCCCGAAGGCCGCCGCCACGAAGCGGAAGTAGAAGAAGACCACTGAAAAGAACGCCATCATCGCGAAGGCGGCGATCAGGACCCCCAGCGCCAGCAGGTTGAAGCCGAGAAAGCCTCGCGGCGCTTCGTCGTCGTGGATGAACGACAACCCCGCCAGCAGGGCCTTGAAACCTCGGTGCGCAGCGTAGCCGCCGACCACCAGCGCCACGATGCTCTGCGTCGAGACCGCTTGGAACGGGGCATGGGCCAGCCGCTCCAACTCGCCTTGGAACAGACTCTGCGCGCCCGCCGGCATCAGCCGCGCCAGCATTTCGGCCTGGTGGGCCGCGGTGCTGGGATCAGCCAGCAGGCTATAGATCCCGATGCTGATCGCCAGAGCTGGGAAAACCGCCAGCATGACGAAGAACGAAACGCCCCCGACATAGAGCATCACGTCCCGCCCCCAGAGCCGGCTCAGGGCCCGCGCCGTGATGACCAGGGCCAGGCGCAGCCAGTGCGAAGGGTCCCAATCGATCTCTCGTAGACGGCGGATTCTGTGGCTAAGCGACATGGGGCGGAAGGTGGTCAAGGTCGCACCCAGGCGCAAGCGATCATCGCGTGTACCTCGCGCACGCGAAACGGCGCGCCGTTCCCTTGCGAGAAGCCGGCGCGCCGCCGATGGGCGTGTCGTTCCATCAGACAGGTCGTCACCTCAAGGGACGGGAGAACGCGACGACCAATC
>NZ_JAURWM010000132.1 GCF_030654915.1 Phenylobacterium sp.
GCCGTCGATCAGGATCCGGCCGCCCTGCAAGTCGTAGAGCCGCTGGATCAGCTTGACGAAGGTCGACTTGCCCGCCCCCGTCGGCCCGACCAGCGCCACCCGCTCGCCTGGCGCCACCACCAGGGTGAAGCCGTCATAGAGCGGCCGCGGCTGGTTGGCGTAGCCGAACACCACACGGTCGAAGACCACCTCGCCCAGTTCGCCGCGGAAGTGTTCGGCGCCCGGTGCGTCGGCGAGCTGCGGGTCGGTGATCATGTAGGAGGCGACGTCCAGAGTGTCGTCGAGACCCTTCTGCAGCATTTGGGTGATCTCGCTGAAGTTCCGCATGTAGCCGGCCATGACGATGAACGAGGTGATGGCGAAGGCCACGTCCCCCGGCGTCGCTTTTCCTTGCGACCAGGCGTGGACCAGGAAGCCGGTCAGGCCCGCCTGCAGCACGATCAGGAACATGTTCTGGCCAAAGCCGACGACGTTGAAGCGATCCCACGTCTTGTTCACCGCCGCGCGCCAGGCCTCGACCGTGCGGCCGAAACGCGCCTCTTCGCGGGCCTCGGCGCCGAAGCTCTTCACCACCGGATTGCCCCCGATCGCGTCGGCCATCGTCGCCCCGATCTTCGAGTCCAGCGACGTCGAGACCAGGTTCACCGGCCGGACATAGTGGACCGACATCAGGATGTTGAAGGTCCCAAACAGAACGATCATCACCGCCACGAACACGCCGGCCAGCGGCCAGTGCAGACCGAGCGAGATCGCCAGGCCGCCCAGCACGATCAGGGTCGGGGCCAGCATCATCAGCAGGGCGTCGGAGGCGCTGTCGTAGCCCCACATGGCGCGGCTGACGCGGCGCACGGTGGCGCCGGCGAAGTTCGAGGCGTGCCAGTCCGACGAGAAGGCCTGCACCCGCTTGAACCCGTTATTGACGATGCGGGCCATGATCCGGGCGTAGAAGCCGTTGGCCGCGCGGAACATGGCGCTGCGCATCAGGTAGAAGACCAGATAGAGGCCCGATAGGCTGGCCCAGGCGATCCAGGCCGTGCGCGTCACCGGTTCGGGACTCGAGACGGCGTTGATCAGCGCTCGGGTCGCCCAGGGGATCGACAGGTCGCAGGCCGTCGCCACCAGCATCAGACCGACGATCAGCGCGAACTTGCGCGGCTCGCCCAGCCAATGGCGGACGATGAAGCCCAGGACTTGGGTGTTGGTCAGTATCCGAGGACGGTTCGGGTCCTCATCGTCGTCGTAGGGTTCGGTCATAGCGCACTTCACGAATGGCCCGGTGCGAACCGGGATGAATGAGATCGAGTTGGGCGCCGGAGCCCGTGGGGGAGCACGGGCTCCGGCGCCTCGCCGCGCCCCGCCTAGGCGGGTCGCCGGGCCTCGAAATTGAGTATTCGACTTGATCGACCTGGTCGTCGGCCGGGCTGATGGTCGGCGCCCACGCAGATCGCCTCGAAGCCCACCGCCGCGAGCGCCAGCTCGAACTCCTTCAGGCCCCAAAGCCGGAAGGCCATGATCTCCAGCTCCGACTCCACCAACTTCCCGTTTCGCCACCGCTCATAGCGATCGTGGGTGACGCGGCGCTGGGCCAGCAGGTCGATCTCGACCACCCGCCCCTCGATCCGCAGGAGATCACCCTCGGTGGTGGTCCAGGTGCGGATGTCCGGTTTCTCGTTGGTCAGGTAGGCTAGTGGCAGAAGGTCGATCAGCAGCCGGCCGCCCGGGCGCAGGTGGTCGAAGAACCGCCCCAGCACCGCGAACGCCTCGGCGAAATCGTCCAGCAGGGTGAAGGTCCCCACCGGCACGAGGATCGCCGCGAAGTCGCGGTCGTAGGCGAAGTCCTGGAACCTGGACCGGCGCAGCGAAGGCGTCAGTCCGCGGGTGGCGCAGTGCTGGCGGCAGACCGCCAGCATGTCCTGCGAATGGTCGAAGCCTTCGACCTCCAGTCCCGCCTCGATCAGCGGGATCAGCAGGCGGCCGGTTCCAACGCCCGCCTCCAGGATCGGCCCCTCAGTCCCGGCCAACCGATCGAGATAGAACGGCACGTCGGGCAGCGAGCCCGGCGGCTTGTCGAGGTCGTAGATCTGCGTGCAGAGCACCCCGTAACGATTGGGAACGGCGGCGTTGGAAGGGACCGAAATCGGTTCGGCGATGGGCATGTCGTCGTCTCTTGAGACAGACGGACTTCGCGCTAGGCAGACGGGAAATCCGTGGAATCGGGGAGCGCCGGCGAACGCGCAAGGCTGCGCGGCATGAGGCTGGCGATGAAGGTGCAGATCGGCCCGAAGAGGGCCCGGTCGCGGCTAGGCGCGGACCCCGGTGCGGGCGATCACAGCGACAAGCGGCATCTGCGGACGATGATTTAGTGCTTTCACTTCGATCACCTCCCTCTCAGATGGCTGTGGGCCGGACGACAACGGCGCGAACCCTGCGCGCCTCGAATTGACCTGTCAATCCGAATGACCCGCGTTATTTCGGGCGCTCGGTAAAGTGGCGCCGTGACAGTGGCCCGAAGGCAACAGGCGATGCTACATGCTGAGCCATGGTCGCTCACCTCCCCGACGCCGCGCCCACCAACTGGGTGGACCGCTACGCCCCGCAGTCGCTACGGCCATGGCTGAAGCTTGGCCGGTTTGACCGACCAGCGGGGATTTGGCTGCTGATGCTGCCCGGCTGGCAAGGCGTCGCCCTGGCGGCCGCCATGGAGAGCCTGCTCCCCGACCTGCTGCTGCTCGCCAAGTTCTTCGTCGGCGCGGCGCTGATGCGCGCGGCGGGCTGCGCCTATAACGACATCGTCGACCGCGACATCGACGCCAAGGTGGCGCGCACCGCCGCCCGGCCGGTCGCCTCGGGGCAGATCAGCGTCAAGCAGGCCTGGGCCTACATCGCGCTATGCTCGCTGATCTCGCTGGCGATCCTGCTGACCATGCCGCCCATCGCCATCGGCCTGGGCGTCGCCTCCCTGGCCCTGGTCGCGGCCTATCCCTTTATGAAGCGGATCACCTGGTGGCCCCAGGCCTGGCTCGGACTGACCTTCAACTGGGGCGCGCTGCTGGGCTTCGCCGCGGCGACTGGGACGCTCGGTTGGCCAGCGGCGCTGCTCTACGCCTCGGGCATCTTCTGGACGCTGGGCTACGACACGATCTACGCCGTGCAGGACATCGAGGACGACGCCCTGATCGGGGTTAAATCCTCGACGCGGCGGCTGGGCGCCAACCTGCAAAAGGGCGTGCTGTTCTTCTATGTGGCGTGTTTCGCCCTCGTGCTGGCCGCAGCCTGGGCCGGCGGGCTGGGGCCGCTATTCCTGCCGCCGGTCGCCCTCTACGGCATGCACCTGTCGCGCCAAGCCGCGCGCCTGGACGTCAATGACGGCCCCGGCGCGTTGGCGCTGTTCAAGTCCAACAGCTTCGCGGGCTTCCTGCTGTTCCTGGCCATGGTGGCCGGGACCTGGAAAGGCCCGACGGGCGGCTTCTAGGCCGCCGCCGCCCGACCAGACTTGCTCAGCTCCTGCTCGAGCGCGGCGCTGGCCGCGTGCAGGACTTCGATAGCCGTATCGATCTCGGCGCGCTGAGCCTCGAAGGCGGCGATGCGCTCGCGATATTTCCGCAGCGCCTGGGTGTTCTGGGCGATCAGCCCGTCGTCTCGGCCATAGAGGTCGAAGATGTCGCGAATCTCGGCCAGGGCTAGGCCAACGCTCTTGCCCCGCAGAATCAAGATCAGCCGGGCGCGATCACGGTAGGAATAGATCCGCGCCTGACCATCGCGGCTGGGCGACAGCAGCCCTTGCTCCTCGTAGTAGCGCAGCGCGCGCGGCGTCGTGCTGAACTCGCGGCAGAGCTGGGTGATGGTGAAGGTGGACGCCGGACGGCGCAGCTTGGTGAGCATTCTGGTCTCTCCCGATACCCGCAGGCGATTGTCTCGCGCCTGTCAGGCGCTGAACCTTCCCTGGCCTTTGGCTTACGTCAAGCATGACGCGGCGTCAGGCTTGTGCGCGATCACCCTGGCGCGGAAGGATGGCCGGAAAAGGGAGGAGCTAGGCCATGGGCGAGCTCGACTTTACCGGCAAGACCGTCCTGGTCGTCGGCGGCTCCAGCGGCATCGGCAACGGCATAGCCCACGCCTTCCGGGAACGCGGGGCGCAGGTCCACGTCTGGGGCACTCGCGCCGATGCTGGCGCCTATGCCGGGGTTGAGGGCTCGGACCTGACGGGCCTGGCCTACGCCAAGGTCGATGTCGGCGACCGTGCGCAGATCGCCGCCCACGCCCCGCCGTTCGAGACCCTCGACGTGCTGATCCTCTGCCAGGGCACGGTGGTCTACCGGCGCGGCGAGTTCGAGCCGGAAGGCTGGGACCAGGTGATGGCGATCAACCTCGACAGCCTGATGGCCTGCGCGATGAAGTTCCACGACACTTTGGCGGCGCAGCGCGGCTCCATCGTCATCGTCAGCTCGGTCTCCGGCTTCCAGGCCAATCGCGGCAACCCGGCCTATGCGGCGTCAAAAGCCGGCGCCGTCAGCCTGACCAAGACGCTAGGCCAGGCCTGGGCCGGCGACGGCATCCGGGTCAACGGCCTGGCGCCTGGGCTGGTCGACACCAAGCTGACCAAGGTCACCACCGAGAATCCGGACCGCCTGCGCGGCGCGATGCGGAGCATTCCAGCCGGCCGGTTGGGAGAGCCCTCCGACATGGCCGGCGCGGCGCTGTTCCTGGCCTCGCCGCTGGCCTCTTACGTGGTCGGCCAGACCCTAGTCGTCGACGGGGGCCTCAGCCTATGAGCCGGCTCAGCAGATCGGTCAAAGACTCGCGGGTGCTCATCACTGGGGCCACATCGGGCATGGGACGGGCGACCGCCGAACTGTTCGCCGAGGAGGGCGCGCAGGTCGCCGTCACCGACCACGCCTTGGCGCCGGCCGAGGCCCTGGCCGCCCAACTTCGCGAGCGCGGATTGTCGGCACAGGCCTGGAAGCTCGATGTCTCCGACCCCGCCGAGATCGCCGCCGTCGTGGCCCAGATCGGCGCTCAATTCGGCGGGCTCGACATCGTGGTCAACAACGCCGGGATCTCCGGCTTCGCGGCCATCGACAGCGACGCCTATGAAATGGTCTGGGACCGCTCGCTGGCCATACTGCTCAGCGCCCACCAGCGGGTGGTGCGCGCGGCCCTGCCCTACCTGCGCCAATCCTCGGCCGCCCGGATCGTCAACATCGCCTCGACCGAGGCCTTGGGCGCGACGGCGATGGACAGCCCCTATGCCGCAGCCAAGGCCGGGGTGGTCGGCCTGACCCGCGCCCTGGCCGTCGAGCTGGGGCGCGAAGGGATCACGGTGAACTGCGTCTGCCCGGGCCCGATCAGCACCGGCATGACCGCCGCCGTTCCTGACGAACACAAGGCGACCTTCGCCCGGCGACGCACCGCGCTGGGCCGCTATGGCGAGCCTGACGAGGTGGCCCACATCACGCTCAGCCTATGCTTGCCGGCGGCGTCCTACATCACCGGCGCGGTGATCCCCGTGGACGGGGGACTGACCGCCCGCAATGCCTGACGCGACCTTGACGACCCTATTTGTACGGCATACAAATAGGGCATGACCAACGTCCGACCCTTGGCCGAACTGCGCGCCGTGCGGGAGCCCGGAAAGCGGATGCGCTCGCGGCTGCTCGACGCGGCGGTCGAACTCTTCAAGGCGCAGGGCCTGGCCGGGGTCGCGGTGGCCGACATCGCCGCCGCCGCCGGGGCCTTCCCCAGCCAGATCACCTATTACTTTCGCACCAAGGAGGCCCTGTTCGTCGAGGCCGCCTGCCGCGAGGTGCTCTATGTCGCCCGCCAAGCCGAAACCTCGGCCGCCCAGGCGCTGACCGGCTCGGACTACAATCGCCGGCTGGTGGAGACGGTGATCGGTTCGCCGGGCCTGGCCCTGTTCGTCGAGGCCCTATCCCTCACCCGTCGGCGCCAAGACCTCGCTCCGTTGATCGAGCGGACCTTCGACCGGCTTCACGCCCAGGGCGACCGCGCCTATGCCGAAACCAAGGCCCAACACGGCTGGTCCGGCGGCGATGATCCGGCCACCACCGCCCGCCGGTTCTGGACCCTGGCGCTCGGCGTGGCGCTGCGCGACGGCGCCACCGGTGCGACCGGCCAGGAAGCCATCGACGAAATGTCCGCCCTCCTCCGGCACAGCGGCGCCAGCCACCGCGCCGCGCATCCCCAAGGGGAAACCTGATGGCCGCCGCCACCCGCCTCGATCCCAAGCAATTCTTCACGCCAGAGGAATGGGCTCCGCTTTCAGCGCGCTCATCCTGGAAAGGCCCGGCGATGATCGCCCACGCCTGGGCGCTGATCATCGCGGCCGGCGCCATGGTGGTGGTCTGGCCGCTGACCTTGCCGCTCGCCGTCATGATTATCGGCACGCGTCAGCTTGGCCTGGCCATCCTGATGCACGACGCCGCCCACGGCGCCCTGCACAAGAATCTGAAGGTCAATGACTGGATGGGCGAATGGCTGACCGGCGGCGGGCTGCATCGCTACCGCCCCTATCACCTGACCCATCACCGGTTCGCCCAACAGTCGGAAGATCCCGATCTTGGCCTCTCGGCGCCGTTCCCGATCACGCCGCTGTCGCTGCGCCGCAAGATCATCCGCGACCTGACCGGCCAGACCTTCTTCAAGCAACGGTTCGGCGATTTCGTTCAGCGCCTGAAAAAGCGCAAGCCCGGCGAGCCGCTGCTGCCGATCATCACCGAGGAGATCCGCCGCAAGCGTCGCTGGCTGGCCTTTGGCGTCTTTGTCACCGCGGCCGGCGCGCCGTTCGGACTGTGGTGGATCTGGCCCGTGCTGTGGGTCCTGCCCCAGGCGACCTGGTATCCGCGGGTCTCGCGCCTGCGGAACTTCGCCGAGCACGCCTGCATCGACAAGAACGAGCCCGACCCGATGCGCCAGGCCCGCACCACCCGCGCCAGCGTGGTCGAGCGCCTGTTCATCGCGCCGTACTATGTGAACTACCACTGCGAGCATCACATGTTCATGTACGCAGGCTGCGCCCAGCTTCCCGCCATCCACCGCGCGA
>NZ_JAURWM010000135.1 GCF_030654915.1 Phenylobacterium sp.
TCGGACGGCAAGGAGAGCCAGCGCCTGATCGGCTGGTCGCGCGTGGCCCTGGCGCCGGGCGAGACCAGGCGCGTCACCATCAGCGCCGATCCGCGCCTGCTGGCCAACTATGACGCGACCTTGCCGGGCTGGCGGATCGCCGAGGGCAAGGTCGGCGTAGTGGTCGGGACCTCCGCCGAGGCGCTCGCCCTGCGTGGCGAGGCGAGCCTCACCGCGCGGACGATGAAGCCTTAGCACCACCACCGCTCATCCCGGCGAAAGCCGGGACCCAGGCGGCCTCTCCACCCGCTCCACTCAGCTTAGGCCCCGGCTTTCGCCGGGGTGAGCGGGTTAGCGCGAATACGCCGCCGGGTAGCCTGCGCCGAGGGTCTTGTATCGGTCGCGGAGTTCGAGCTGGCGGGAAGTCATCGGCTGGCTCTCGCCCTGGATGAAGACCGCGGTGGGCTGGGACAGCGGCTCGAAGGGGTCGCCGGTCCAGATTACCAGGTCGGCGTCCTTGCCCGGCTCCAGCGAGCCCACCTTGTCGGCGACGCCGAAGATGCGGGCGGGGTTGATGGTCACCGCCGCCAGCCCGGCCTGGTAGGGCATGCCGTTGGCGATGGCGTTACCGACGTTGTAGCGCAGCTCGCGGACCCGGTGCGCGCCGCCCTGGCCCTCGATGGCCAGGGTCACCCCCGCCGCCTGCAGCCGTGCGGCGTTCTCCATGGTCGCGCCCAGCACCTGGAAGCTCTCGGGTCGGTCGCTCAACGGATTGACGATCACCGGCACGCCGGCCGCGGCGATCTCGCCTGCCGCCATCCAGCCTTCCTCGGCCCCGTTCAGGATCACCTTCACGCGCTCTTCGCGGGCGAACTGCAGGACGCCGCGGATGTCGGAGGCCTTGTGGACCGAGGCGATGATCGGCATGCGGCCCTCGACCACGGGGATCAGGGCCTCGAGGTCGGCCTTGGACAGGCCCATGTCGCGCACGCCGGCGCGGTCATAGGCGGCCTTGTTGCGCATGTAGTCGCGCACGTCGCGGAAGGCGGCTTTCAGGGCCACGATCTCGGCCCCGCGCGCGCCGCCGGCGACATTGGCCCCGCCGTCGCCGAACGGGACCACCATGCCGACCTTGGGCTTGACCAGGATGCTGGCGCCTTCGCCCAGGTGGATGACCGCCGCCTGGCCGGCGAACAGCGCGGTCGACTTCGATCCGCCCCCGCCGCCGGCGGTATGGAGCTCCTCGCCGTCGTCGGCGTGGAAGTCGGTCCCGCCGCCGCCGGCCGATAACGGCATGACGATGGCCCGGGTGATCCCGCCCAGCCGCGCGACCGGGATCAGGGTCGATTGCGGATCTAGCCCGTACTGGACGTCGAAGGCCGCGCCGATATCGGGGTTGTTGACGGTGAGGTCGTCACCCAGCGAGCGGACCTCGACGGCTCCTAGCAGGGTGTTGGCCGCCACGAAGCCCGGCGTCACCGTCCCGCCCTTGGCGTCGATGATCCGCGCGCCGGCCGGCGCCGGGGCCCCCGCGCCGACCGAGGCGATCTTGCCGTCCCGCAGCACGATGGTCCCCTCGGCGATCTCGCCGGCCGGACCGGCGGTCAGGATGCGGGCGTTGGTGATGGCCACCGTCTGGGCCAGGCCCGGGCTGGCGATGGCGCTGGCCAAGGCTGCGAGGCTGATCGAAAGGCGCAAGGCGATCTTGGACATCAGCGGTTGGCCCCCTGGCCGATTTCGAAGTCGGACTTGGGCTGGAAGCGGACATCGTGGCGGTCGTAGGCGATGCCGCCGTCCAGATAGACGCGCTCGGCGCGGGCGTAGATCGAGAAGGGGTTCTTGTCCCAGATGACTACGTCGGCCCGCTTGCCGGGCTCCAGGGCGCCGGTGTCCTTCAGGCCCATCGCCTTGGCCGGATTGGCGGTGATCCAGGCCATGGCCTGGGCTTCGGTGATGTTCAGGCCCGCTGCGCGCCCGGCCGCCAGGGCTGCGGCGGCTTCCTGGTTCAGGCGCTGGATGACGTCTGGGTCGTCGGACTTGATGATCGCGCAGCCGCCCGCTGCGTGGACCATGGCGGCGTTGGCCTCGATGCCGTCCCAGGCTTCCAGCTTGTTGCCCCACCAGTTGGCCCAGGTGGCCGTGCAGATGTCGTTCTGCGCCAGGATGTCGGCGATCTTGTAGGCTTCCGAGGCGTGGTGGAAGGCGGTGATCTTGTAGCCGAACTCATTGGCGATCCCGATCATCTGGACCATCTCGTCGGCCCGATAGCAGTGGTTCTCGACCAGGATGTCGCCCTTGAGCACCCCGACCAAGGTCTCGAGCTGCAGGTCGCGCTTGGGCGGATCGGCCTTCTCGCCTCGGCCTTCCTTGGCGCGGTAGTCGTCCCACTTGCGGCCGTAGTCGGCGGCGCTGATCCAGGCGTTGCGATAGCCGGCGACGTTTCCCATCCGCGTGGACGGGGCCCGGGTGCGGGCGCCATAGACCCGCTTGGGATTCTCTCCGCAGGCCATCTTCAACCCATAGGGCGCGCCCGGATATTTCATCTCCTGGACGGTGCGGGCCGGGATGTTGCGCAGGGTGACCGAGCGCCCGCCGATCAGGTTGCCGGAGCCTGGCAGCACCATCAGGGTGGTGACGCCGCCGGCGCGGGCCAGGTTGAAGCCAGGGTCCTGCGGCCAGACCGAATGCTCGGCCCAGACCCCGGCGGTATTCGGGTCGGTTAGCTCGTTGCCGTCCGAGTGGGCCGCAACGGACGGCGAGGGATAGACGCCCAGGTGCGAGTGGGCGTCGATCAAGCCGGGAGTGATGTACTTGCCCGCGGCGTCCACGACTTCGTAGCTGGCCGGGGGGACGAGGCGCGCGCCGACCGCCTCGATCTTGCCGTCTCGGATCAGCACGGTCCCGCCGTCGATCCGCTCGCCGGTCCCGGTGAACACCGTGGCGCCGAACAGGGCGGTCGGGCGGCTGGGCAAGGGGCGATAGGTGGAGGCGAAGGGATCGCCGTTGTTGGCGGAGTCCAAGCCCTTCGGCAGTGCCCGCGCCTTGGCGCTCTCGCCGCTCGCCGGCTTGCTGGCCGGCGCAGTGGTGGCGCATCCGCCGAAGGCTGTGGCCACGACCAGCGCCGCCACTGTCCCGAACACTCTCATTCCTGGCCACCCATCCCCGTCGAACGACTGGAACGATAGGACGAACCAACCTTTGCGGGAAAGCAGCCCCGGATAATTTTCCCGGGGCCGCCCTTCAAGTTGGTGAATTTGCGCGGCTTGGCTCAGCAATCGCCCAGGCGTTCGGCGGTGACTTTCATGGTCATTTCCTTCATCGCCGGCGTCGGCGCCGGATCCATCACGGTCTTGGTCTCCATCGTGTACTTGCTGGAGAAGTCGCCGGAGAAGCGGCTGTCGATGGTCATCTTCCCGCCCGGATGGGTGCAGCTCGAGTGGCCCACATAGTCTCCGCCCTGGCGGGTCAGGGTCTGCTCGGTGCAGGTCACGCCGGCCTGCTGATTGGCGGCCTGCATTTCCTTGAAGCTGGTCTTGGGTATACAGACCTCCATGGTGACCGGCTGGGGCATGGCCGCCATGACGGTGGTCATCTTCCACTTGCCGGGCTTGGGGCCGTCCATCTCGGTGAGGGCCGGGGCGGCGGTTGTCGCCCTCGGCGCCTCGGCCGCTTCTTCCTTCTTGGAGCAGGCGCTCACCAGTAGCGCCACCATCACCATGCTCGCTGCAATCCGCATCGTCTTCTCCCTGGAAATTTTCAGACCGCCCCAAGTCACAGCGCGGCCAGGCTTTGGGCAGATCCGTGGATCGGCGCTTGCCATTTTTCAAACGCACGTTCATCAGCCTTGGCGATGTCCGATGATCTGACCGAAGTCCAGACTGCTGTCGTCCCCGATGGCTATGTCATTAATCTGTGGCAGCGCGGTTTTGGCCGCACTGTCGGCCCGTTCTATTCGCGGCGCGACGAGGCCACGAAAGACGAAACCATGGCCTTTCGCGTGGAGGAACACCACGCCAACGGCATGAACAATTGTCACGGCGGCATGTTGATGAGCTTCGCCGACATGGCCTGGGGGCGGGTCATCTCCAACAAGCGCGAGATCGGCTGGGTGACCGTCAGGCTCACCACGGACTTCCTCTCGGGCGCCCACATGGGCGACTGGGTCGAGGGTACCAGCGAGATCATCGCCGAACAGGACGACGTTTTCACCGTCCGAGGCCGAATCTGGTGCGGCGAGCGCACCCTGATCACCGGTACGGGCGTTTTCAAAGGTATCCGCTCGATCGTCCGCAAGGCCGGCGATCGGGAAACACGAGGGGTGGCGTAATGGCTTTGGATCCGGCGATCAAAGAAGGCGCGTTGGTCGGATACGAGGACCAGCCCGTTCACTCCGAGCCGGGCGCCCTGCCGCCCGAGGTCCAGGCGCCGCTGGCGCCGTTCAAGGGGCGCGAGCCCGACGCGCCGAAGTGGTTCCGGGACGCCATCGCCCATGAGCCCGAGCGGACCTTCGTCACCTCGAAGGGCTCGAAGATCGAGCTACTGACCTGGGGCGAGGTGGGCAGGCCCGGCTTGCTGTTGGTCCACGGCAACTCGGCCCACGCCGATTGGTGGAGCTTCATCGCGCCGTTTCTGGCCACCGAGTATCGGGTCGCCTCGATGTCGCTGGCCGGCATGGGCGCGTCGGACTGGCGCGAGACCTACGCCTTTCAGGACTTCGCCGAAGACGCCGAGGCCTGCGCCCAGGCCGCGGGCCTGTACGAAGGCGGCCGCAAGCCGGTCTATATCGGCCACTCGTTCGGCGGCTCGCAGGTGTTCTATGCGGCGGTGAAGCACCCCGAGCGGATGCACGCGGCGATCCTGGTCGATGTCGGCTTCGGCGGCCCGCCGCCGGACTCCCCCGAGGGCAAGCGCATGCTGGAAGAGCAACGCCAGCGCATCGCCAATATCCCCACCGCCGACCGCGCTCAGCGGGTCTATCCGACCATTGGCGCGGCGCTCGACCGCTTCCGGTTCATGCCGCCCCAGGTGGCGGGCAACCTGTTCATCGCCGACTTCATCGCCCGCCGCTCGCTGAAGCGCGCGCCGCTCGAGGATGGTTCGGGCGAGGGCTGGTCGTGGCGCTTCGATCCCAACATGTGGAACAAGCTGGATCGCTCGGCGATGACGGCGATGACCACCGAAGGGCCGCCCCTGGTCACCACGCCGCTGGCCCATATCTACGGCGAGCGATCGGTGGTGATGTCGCGCCGCAGCGGGGGGCAGCCCTCGCCGTTGCCGGAAGACATCATCGAGATCGCCATCCCGGATTCGGCCCACCACATCATGGTCGATCAGCCGCTGGCCTTGGTGGCGGCGCTACGTTCCATGCTGGCGGTTTGGCCCGCCTGACCACCAGCCCTTGAGGCCGGGCTACGGTTCGTGTAGTCCGGCTCCACCTGAATTCTTCGAAGAGAGAGACGCCTCCGCCATGGCTTCCGAATATCACCGCGGCGACATGGAAATTCACGAGCAGGTCTCGACCTATCACCTGTTCGTCAGCCTGGCGAAGTGGGGCTCCTTGGCGCTCACCGCCCTGCTGATTTTCCTGGTCCTGTGGTTCTGCACGGCCACCGGTTTCATGGGCAGCGCCGCCATCGGCGTGGTGATCTCGGTCGCGGGCTTCTTCGTCCTGCGCGAGCACGGCGAACCCGCCCACTAGGACCCTGGTGCGGGCCGGATCGTTTTAAGATCCAGGCCCGACGTCGCGGTTTCCGCTTCGGTTAAGTTTTGACCCATGCCGGCCTTGCGGTCGGCGTGGGTTTCGCCATGCCTGGGGCGCGGCGAGATCAGTTCTATTCACCGGCCACTGAATTTTTCTGAGTTGAGGTCGTGACTGCGTTGGCCGATGACGGCCGCGCTGGGACTCGGCTTGGCGGACAATCGACAAACCTTGGAGTTAAAAGGGGTTTGCGCTCAAACAATTGTTTGAAGTCCGTGGTCGGTCGCTGGACAACGTCTAAGGGCGGCTTCTATGGTCGCCGGAAGTTCGAAGACTAAAAATGGGGGAAACAGGGCGCATGACGACCATCGCCGTCACCAAGGAACGCCGCGCCGGAGAGACGCGCGTGGCCGCGACTCCAGAGACGGTGAAAAAGTTCATCGGCGCTGGGTACTCGGTGGTGATCGAAGCTGGAGCCGGCGTCGCCGCCTCCTATCCCGACGCCGACTATGAAGCCGCGGGCGCGACCCTGGCGAAGAGCCTGACCGACGCCATCGGCACGGCCGATATCCTGCTGAAGGTCCGCAGCCCCGTCGATGAAGAGATCGCCGCGCTGAAGGCCGGCGCCATCGTCGCCGCGACCCTCAATCCCCACGTCGAGAAGGACGCCCTGAAGGCTCTGGCCGCCAAGGGCGCGACCGCCTTCGCCATGGAGTTCGTGCCGCGGATCACTCGGGCGCAGGTGATGGACGTACTGTCCTCCCAGGCCAATCTCGCGGGTTATCGCGCGGTGATCGAGGGCGCCGAAGCCTATGGCAAGGCCATGCCGATGATGATGACCGCGGCCGGCACCGTCGCCGCCGCCAAGGTGTTCGTCATGGGCGTCGGTGTCGCCGGCCTGCAGGCCATCGCCACCGCGCGGCGTCTGGGCGCGGTGGTGACCGCCACCGACGTGCGCCCCCCCACCAAGGAGCAGGTCGAAAGCCTGGGCGCCAAGTTCCTCGCCGTCGAGGACGAGGAGTTCAAGAACGCCCAGACCGCCGGCGGCTACGCCAAGGAAATGAGCGCCGAATACCAGGCCAAGCAGGCTGAACTGGTTTCCAGCCATATCGCCAAGCAGGATATCGTCATCACCACGGCGCTGATCCCCGGGCGCCCCGCGCCCAAGTTGGTCAGCGCCGAACAGGTCGCCTCGATGCGTGCCGGATCGATTCTCGTCGACCTGGCCATCGAACAGGGCGGCAATGTCGTCGGCGCCAAGCTGGGCGAGACGGTGGTCACAGCCAATGGCGCCAAGATTCTCGGCGCGCCCAACCTGCCCGGCCGCATCGCGACTGACGCCTCGGCGCTCTACGCTCGCAATCTATTCGCCTTCGCTGGCCTCTTCCTCGACAAGGAGGGCAAGTTCGCCCCCGACTACGAGGACGAGATCCTGAAAGCCGCGCTCGTCACCCAAGGCGGGGCGATCGTCCATCCCGCCCTGACTGCTTAAGAGGACCCCATGGAAGCCGTCGACCCTACAGTCTTCCGACTGGCGATCTTCGTGCTCGCGATCTTCGTGGGCTACTACGTCGTCTGGAGCGTCACCCCCGCCCTGCACACACCGCTGATGGCCGTGACCAACGCCATCTCCTCGGTGATCATCGTCGGGGCCTTGTTGGCCGCCGCCGCCCACGGGGTGGACGGTGAACTGACCAAGAACGTCATGATCTCGAAGGGCGCCGGCGCTGTCGCCGCGGCCTTCGCCGCCGTGAACATCTTCGGCGGCTTCCTGGTCACCCAGCGCATGCTGGCCATGTACAAAAAGAAGCAGAAGTAGGGGAGCGGGGGGACATGAACGCTAATCTCGCCGCCATCGCCTATATCGTTTCGGGCGTACTCTTCATCCTGGCCCTGCGCGGCCTTTCCAGTCCCACGACCAGCCAAGCGGGCAACCGCAACGGCATGATCGGCATGGCTATCGCCGTCGGCACCGCTCTGCTCACCCTCTGGGGCCAGGGCAAGCTGGACGCCCTGACCTTGGGCCTGATCCTGGGCGGCGTCGCCATCGGCGGCGCGGTCGGCGCGGTCATCGCCCGCAAGGTCGCCATGACCTCGATGCCGCAGCTGGTCGCCGCCTTCCACAGCCTCGTCGGCATGGCCGCCTGCCTGGTCGCGGTCGCCGCGATCCACACCCCGTCGGCCTACGGCATCGTCGGCGAAGATGGGCTGGTGCACCTCACCTCGCTGATCGAGCTGTCGCTCGGCCTGGCCATCGGCGCCATCACCTTTACCGGCTCGGTCATCGCCTTCGCCAAGCTGAACGGCAACATGTCCGGCGCGCCGATCCTGCTGCCGGCTAGACACCTGCTGAACATCGTCATCGCCCTGGCCATTGTCGGGCTGATCGTGGTGTTGGCGATGAGCGGCGGCCAAGCGATCTGGGCGTTCTGGGCCATCTTCGCCCTGGCCCTGCTGATCGGCGTCACCTTGATCATCCCGATCGGCGGCGCGGACATGCCGGTCGTGGTGTCGATGCTGAACAGCTATTCCGGCTGGGCGGCGGCGGCGATTGGTTTCTCGCTGTCGAACGATCTGCTGATCGTGGTCGGCGCGCTGGTCGGGTCTTCGGGTGCGATCCTGTCGTATATCATGTGCAAGGCGAT
>NZ_JAURWM010000145.1 GCF_030654915.1 Phenylobacterium sp.
GGCGTGTGTTTCAGCATGGCGGCTTCGATTTCCGGGGTCAGGACCTTGGCCAGGGCGCCGGTCTTGATGGCGCCCGGCGCGATGGCGTTGACGCGGATGTCGGCGGCGCCCAGGTCGAAGGCGACGTTGCGGGTCACGTGAGTGACCGCGGCTTTCGACGAGCCGTAGGCGGCCATCCTGGTGTTCTTGTTCTCGCCGGCCATCGACGAGATGTTGAGGATCGCGCCGCCGCCGGCCTGCTGCATGTGCGGCGCGGCGAGCTGCATGAGGCGGAAGGCGGCGAAGACGTTGAGCTGGTAGGCCCACTCGAAGTCGCTCATCGGCATGTCGAACGGCTTGGGTCCGCCGCCGCCGGCGTTGTTCACCAGGATCGACAGCTTGCCGAAGGTTCGCACCGCCGCCTCGATGGCGGCCGCGCGGTGGGCTTCGTCGGTCACGTTGCATTCCAGGCCGATGGCCCGGCCGCCCGCCTGGTTGATGACGCTGGCCGCCTCTTCGGCCTGATCCAATTTGAGGTCGGTCACCACGACGGCGGCGCCCGCCTGGGCGAAGGTTTCGGCGATCGCTCGGCCGATGCCGGCGGCGGCGCCGGTCACCAGGGCGACTTCGCCGTCCAGTCGAAACACGCTGTCCATGGTGCTGGAGCCTTCTGCTTCTGATTGAGCCTACGCCCGAAACGCCTGCTCGGGCGGTCTGGCTCCCCTGGTCGGTCGCGGGCCGTTTCCCTTCCGCCACGGAGCGCGGCTAAGAACCGCCTGGTGGCATGTCGGGGAAGCGGTCTTGGATCAGTCTGACTATCTGGAGTTCGATGCGGTGGGGCTGGCCGGGCTGATCGCGCGGCGCGAGGTCAGTGCGGGCGAGGTGCTGGAGGCGGCCTTGGCGCGGATGGCCGCTGTTAATCCGGCGATCAACGCGGTGGTCTATTCGAACGCGGCCGAGGCGCGGGCGGACGCGGCGCGGCCCAAGGGCGCCGGGCCGCTGGCCGGGGTTCCGATGCTGGTGAAGGACTATGCCGCCCATGTGAAGGGTTGGCCGACCTCGGCCGGGTCGCAGTTGTTTGCAGATGATGTCGCCGGGGGCGACGCGCCGATCGTGGCGGCCTATCGCCGGGCGGGGCTGGTGATTTTCGGCAAGACCAATCTGCCCGAGCTGGGGCTGGACGCGACGACCGAGCCGGACCTGCACGGGCCGACGCGCAATCCCTGGGACCTGTCGCGGACGGCGGGGGGATCTTCGGGCGGCTCGGCGGCGGCGGTGGCGGCGGGGATCGTGCCGGCCGCCCATGCCAGCGACGCCGGAGGATCGATCCGCATCCCGGCCGCGTGCTGCGGGCTGTTCGGGTTCAAGCCGGCGCGGGGGCGGGTGTCGTTCGCGCCGGTCAGCGACGGGCTGGCCGGGTTCGACGTGCAGCATGCGGTGACCCGTTCAGTGCGCGATTCCGCCGCCTTGCTGGACGCGGTGTGCGGGCCGTTGGCGGGCGATCCCTATCACGCGCCGGCGCCCGAGCGGCCCTATCTGGACGAGGTGGCGCGGGCGCCGGGGCGGCTGCGGGTGGCGTTCACGACCGGGGCTTTCGAGGCGGGCGAGATTTCGGAGAGCTGCCGCGCGGCGGTGATGGATGTCGCGCGCTTGCTGGAGGGGCTGGGGCACGAGGTCGAGGAGGCCGCGATGCCTGACGGGTTGGGCGAGGCGGTCGCGGCCTCGGGCCTGGTGATGGCGGGCCATATCGCCGCCGACCTGGACGACCGCGCCCAGCAGATCGGACGGGCCATCGGGGCCGGGGATGTCGAGCCGATGACCCTCGCGCGCTATGAGCATAGCCGCTCGGCCAGCGCCGCGGACTATGTGCGTGGGCTGCGGACGGTGCACGCCTATGGCCGTCAGGTCGCGGCGATGTTCACGCGGTTCGACGTGCTGCTGACCTCGACCCTGGGGTCGGCGCCGATCCGCATCGGGGCCTTGCAGGGCGTGGCGCCGGGCGCGGGCGGGGTGGCGCGGCGGGCGTTCATGCCCAATACGCGGATCTTCAACCTGACCGGCCAACCGGCGATGAGCATGCCGCTGGCCTGGAGCGAGGAGGGGCTGCCGATCGGGCTGCAGTTCGTCGGCAGGATGGGGGACGAGGCGACGCTGTTCCGGTTGGCCGGGCAGTTGGAGCGGGCCAGGCCCTGGGCGGGACGTCGGCCGCCGGGGCCGTGATGTTCTGGTTTTGTTCTTGACGATCTAGAAAGCTCGTGAGAGGCTTTGAGCCTGTCGCGGTCTGATGGGGTCTGGATGCCTGCCAATTTTCCACCGTTGGGACGGGCCGGCGTTCGGGCCGCTGTGCGTTATTCACCTGAGCTGGGGCGGGAGATCTGTCGGCGGCTGGCGGCGGGCGAGAGCCAGCACGCCCTGGCGCGCGAGCCGGGGATGCCGTCGCGGCGGACCTTTGGTGACTGGGCGGCGCGCGAGCCTGAGTTCGGGGCGGCCTATGAGGCGGCCAAGCTGGTCGGACGGGCGCGGCGCATCGCCCTGGATCGGCAGGCCGACCAGCCGCGGCTGTGGCGCAAGATGCTGACCCGGCAGGGGCGGCGGGGCGGCAGCGTGTCGCCCTATACGCCGGAGCTGGGGGAGGCGATCTGCCTGCGGATCGCGGGCGGGGAGAGCGTGCTGGCGATCGGGGCCGATCCGGCCATGCCGTGCAGCGTGACCATCTATAACTGGGCGCGGCGCGACGACGATTTCCGCGAGATGTACCTGCGGGCCAAGGACATGGCCGCCGACCTGTTGTTCGACCTGAGCCGCGAGATCGCCATGGAGGCGACCGAGGCCAGCGTGCGGTCGGACCGGCTGCGGATCGAGACCCTGCGCTGGCACACCGCGATGCTGGCGCCCAAGAAGTACGGGACGCGCCGGGCGCTGGAGCCCGAGGCGGGGGAGGGCGCGGGCGCGGCGGGGCTACAACCGTTCACGGTGCTGATCCAGCGGTTCGCCGATGTCGAGGGTGGGCCGCAGTTCACCGACCAGGACGGGAACGAGGTGGAGCGGCCAATCGGGGCGTGAAGGCGGCGGCCAGATTTCAGGTCGGCGACAGGGTGAAAAATTGGCGGCATGACAGCGACGGAAGGTCGCCGTTCATCCGTTTTACTATAGCCCTCGTGGCCAAGCTGCTTCTCCCCCCTCCCGATCTTCCAGAGTCCAGGATTGCCGTTTTGAGTTCCGTTCCCAACCACGGCCGCGCCCCGGCCGGCCTGATCCTTCGTCTGCTCGCCGGCGCGGCGTCGCTGGCCCTGATGGCGGGGGCGGCCCAGGCCCAGACCACCGAGCATGACGAGGACACCGAGGTCGAGGAGTTCGTGGTCAGCGGCACGCGCAACCTGCCGGGCGCGGTGATCGGCGATATCGCTCCGGAACTGAGCATCTCGCCGCGCGAGATCCGCGCCTATGGGGCGGGCACGGTGACCGAGCTGCTGGACGCCTTGGCGCCGCAGACGACCAGCGGCCAGGGCGGCGGGCGGCCGGTGGTGCTGATCAACGGGGCGCGGACCTCCGGCTTCTCCGAGATCCGCGACCTGCCGACCGAGGCCATCGCGCGGGTGGATATCCTGCCCGAGGAGGTCTCGCTGAAATACGGCTATCCCGCCGAGCAGAAGGTGGTGAACATCGTGCTGCGCCAGCGTTTCCGCGCCTGGCTGGCCGAGGGGATCGGTCAGGCGCCGACCCAGTCCGGCGGCGGCCAGAGCGTGGCGGCGCATGGCGGGCTGCTGAAGATCGAGAAGGGGCGGCGGCTGACGCTCGACGCCAAGGTCACGCAGGTCGAACCGATCCTGGAGAGCGAGCGCGACGTGGTGGACGGCGAGGGCGCGTTCCGCACCCTGGCGCCGGGCTCCACCGACGTGACGCTGAACGCCGTGCTGGCCCAGCCGCTGGGCCGGGGCGTGCAAGGCACGGTCAACGGGACGTTCCAGTCGACTGACACCAAGTCGCGGCTCGGCCAGTCGTCGGCCACCGGCGAGCCGCTGATCCGCAAATCGCAGGTCGAGGACGGCCGCCTGGCCGGGGTGCTGAGCGGCGCCTATGCCGGCTGGCAGTGGTCGACCACCGCCGAGGTCTCGCGCGATGTGTCGAAGTCGAACACCGACCGGGCGCTGGCGGCCCTGGCCTATACCGACTGGACGCGGGCGGTGACCACCTCGGCCCAGACCGACATCGTCCTGAACCGCGCGTTCGGGGACTTGCCGGCCGGGCAGATCAGCTCGACCCTGACGGGGCGGCTCTCGACGATGGAGTTGGAGAGCGACGCGCTGCGGGCGGGCTTGACCCAATCGAGCGATCTGACGCGCAACATCGGCCAGGTGCAGGCCAGCTTCGACGTGCCGCTGACCCGGGCCGGCGAGGGGCTGGGCGAGAAGATCGGCAAGGTGTCGGGCAACCTCAATCTGGGCCTGCAGAACCTGTCGGACTTCGGCGACCTGGCGACGGTGGGCGGCGGGCTGAACTGGACGCCGGTGAAGCCGCTGCGGGTGATGGGCTCGTTCAGCCGCACCGACCAGGCGCCGACCATGAACCAGCTGGGTGACCCGGTGACGGCGACGCCGGGCGTGCGGGTGTTCGACTTCGCGCGCGGCGAGACCGTCGAGGTGATCCGGGTCACCGGCGGTTCGCGCGACCTGGACGGCGGCCAGCGGGACGTCCTGAAGCTGGGCTTCAGCTACAAGCCGTTCGAGAAGACCAATCTGAACTTCCAGGCCAACTACGTCTCGACGCGGACCGAGGACGCGGTGGTGGCGTTCCCCTCGGCCTCGACCCAGGTGGAGGCCGCCTTCCCCGAGCGCTTCCGGCGCGACGCCGACGGGGTGCTGGTGCAGGTCGACGCCCGGCCGGTGAACTTCGCGCGGCAGTCGCGGGACGAACTGCGCTGGGGCTTCACCTATTCGCGGCCCGTGGGGCCGACCCCGACGCCGGAGCAGATCTCGGCCATGCGCCGGGCGCGCGCTGAGGCCGCCGGCGGCCAGGGCGCGGCGACGACGCCAGGCCAGCCGCCGCGCGAGGGCCAGCCGCCAACGGGCGAGCGGCCGCCGCGCGAGGGCGGCGGTCCTCCTCCTCCGTCGGCCGGCGGTGCTGGGCCAGGCGGGTTTTCCGGAGGTCCGGGTGGCGGCGGGCGTGGCGGCGGGGGTGGGTTCGGAGGCTTCGGCGGCGGTGGTCCGCGCGGCGGGGTGTTCCAGGTCGGCCTCTATCACACGCTGGCGTTCCGCGACGACGTGCTGATCCGGCCAGGCCTGCCGAAGCTCGACCTGCTGGACGGGGGCGCGCTGGGCGCGGGCGGCGGTTCGCCCCGCCACCAGATCGACTTGCAGACCAACTACACCCGGGCCGGGCTCGGCGTGGCGATGAACGCCAAGTGGCAGAGCGCCACCCATGTCGACGGCGGGACGGCGTCCGAGGACCTGGAGTTCGAGGACTTCGCCACGGTGAACCTGCGGCTGTTCGCCGACCTCGGCCAGCAGCCCATCGCCCGCGAGCACAGGTGGCTGCGCGGCGCCCGCGCGACGCTGTCCATCACCAACCTGTTCGACAGCCGCCAGGACGTCCGCACCCCGGCCGGGATCACCCCGATCAGCTACCAGCCCGACATCATGGACCCGGTCGGCCGCTCGGTGCGGCTGACGGTGCGCAAGCTGATCTTCTGAGTCCCAGCCAAGCTTGCCCGACGCCAGGCCTGAGCCTAGGGTCGGGTAAGTTTACAACATAAAGGGATGGAAAGCCGATGAGCGCAGCGGTGGATTCGATGCCGGCGAAGGATCGTTCGGACGAGGTTCTGTACGAGGTGTCCGACGCGATCGCGACCCTGACCCTCAATCGCCCCGAGCGGTTGAACACCATCTCGGGGCCGATGCTGGCCCGGCTGACCCAACTGCTGATCAAGGCCAATGAGGACCCGGAGGTGCGGGTCATCGTGCTGACCGGCACGGGCCGCGCCTTCTGCGCCGGGCTCGACCTGGTGGACGCCACCCAAGGCTCGGGCATCGGCTCGGACAAGCAGGTCTCGACGGTGTCGGTGAACCTCGACCTGCGCAACACCCCGCCGACGGTGCTGTTCGCCTGCGACAAGCCGACCATCTGCTCGCTGAACGGCTCGGCGGCCGGCTATGGCCTGGACACGGCGATGGGCTGCGACATCCGCATCGCCGGCGAGAGCGCCAAGATGGCCGCCGCCTTCGTCAAGCGCGGGGTGGTGCCGGAGTCCGGCGGGACCTGGATCCTGCCGCGGCTGCTGGGCTGGTCGAAGGCCGCCGAGCTGATCTTCACCGGCCGCACGCTGTCGGCGCGCGAGAGCCTGGAGCTGGGCTTGGTGAGCCATGTGGTTCCCGACGCCGAACTGGCCGCCAAGACCCGTGAAATCGCCCTGGAGATGGCGGCCAATGCGCCGCTGGCGGTGCAGTCGGCCAAGCGGCTGATGCGGATGGGCCTGACCGAGACGTTCAACGACCATGTCCACCACGTCTATCTGCAGTTCCTGCAACTGATCCGGACCAGCGATTTCAAGGAGGGGATGACCTCGTTCCTGGAAAAGCGGCCGGCCGACTTCCAGGGGCGCTAACCGGCGCCGCCCCTATCGCCCAGGCAGGTCCGCCCTTCCCCGTATTCATGGGGGAGGGAGACTGCCGCAGACCGGACTCATGGAAAGTCTGAGACGGGTGGTTTGCGGACGCGGGCGTCGGGGCCGAGAACGAGGCCCGCCGCGAGGGGCAGGGCGCGGGTCCACTCGCGCTAAACGCGATTTGGTCGAGACTAGCTCTTGGCGGCTGCGGCGAAGCTTTGCACGATATCGACCCAGCGGGCGGAGGCGCGGCATGTTCGACTACTTCAGCGATCATGAGCGCGGCGCCAGGGCGCGCACCTCAGAGATCATCGACGCCAGGACGTGGGCGGCGCTGCACAGCCTCATCGAGACCGGCATTGAGGACGGCTCGTTCGGTTATCGTTTCCCACTGTCCTGTTCGGATTCGCCGACCCTTGGGTGCGGAACGGACATTCGCGCCTTTGCGACTAGACTGGCGGGCGAGATCCCGAACCTGGACCTGCCGCTCGAGGCGCACACGCTCCCTGAAACGATCGATATCGTCGACCTGCTGGAGTTTTGCGCCAAAGCGGTTGGCGAGCCGGCGAAGGGCAGCTGGCACGACTATATGCGCCACTACCACCTGACCTGGGACCGGCACCCTGGCTTGGCGCGTTTCGTGGACGACGTGAACCTGATCCTCGCCCGCAACGGGGTGGCCTTCGAGCTCAGCACCACAGGCCAGGCTCAGCGTCTTCTTCCGCCGCATCTGGGGCAGTTGTTGACGACCGCCGCCTTCCGAACGGGGGAAGCTCACACCGACGCGCTACTCGAGGACGCGCGCCGGCGGTTCCTGGCACCGCGGCAGGAGGATCGTCGCGATGGCCTGGAGAAGCTCTTGGACGCCTTCGAGCGCATCAAGACTTTGGACAGTAACGACAAGCGCGCGTCGGCCGATGCGCTGCTGGATCGCGCCGCTCGGCCAGGCTCCAAGCTTAGGGTAGTGCTGGCTATCGAGGCCAAGGCGCTAACCGATATCGGAAACACCCATCGCATCCGCCATTCGGAAGTAAGCCAGGAACCGTTGGAGACGTCTTTCCAGGTCGACTACGTCTTCCTGCGCCTCTTCGCCTTCATCCACTTGGTGCTCACGGCGAGCGGGCGGCTGGGATGAGACCGATACGCACGGGATATGTCGTCAGAGGCTATGCCGCGCCCGGGGTCTATTGGCGCACGCCCCTGGTGACGCCGACCGCCGCCTACCTTCCCAGCGACGAGGTGATCCTCACCGCTTGCAGGGTCGAGCCATTCCGGCACGGTGATGCCCCCTACAGCGAGTTCGATCACCCGTCGGTGGAGGAGTTTCGCCTTTTGGCGGCGCTCGCGCTGGCGGTCGACTATGACGATGGGCTCGTGCGGTTGCAGCCCCTATCGTCCACGCTCCTGATAGAGACAGACGACCTGGCGCTGGATCGACCTTCAGTTCAGGACGAGGTCCGACGCGCGCTGGTCGGGCAATGGCAAATGCAGTCGTTCAGACATGAGGGCCCTTATCCGCCCTACCCGCCCGGCGCTTACGACTTCAGGTCTGATGCGGCACCGACCGCTCTCCAAAGGCGCCTGTTCGACGCCGTCGATCTTGACGACCACCTCATCACTCGCGGCCTGCGCACGCTTCTGCGGGCTCAAATGCTTTCCACCCATCCCCTCTACGCGGAAGAGGCCATCTATCCGCTCCACGTCGCGCTGGACGCGAGCCACTCCTTGTTCCGCCGGCAGATGGAGGCCGAGGGCCACCCCAATCCTTCATCGAAGGATGTCGCCAGGCGGTTCGAGCAGGTGTTCTCAGAGCCGGCCACGGGAGAGGCCTACTTCAATGACTACTACTCCGATCGGGTCATGGCCCAACACCCCTTGAGCCGATACGGCTCGGCGCCCTACGTGCCGGTGACGCACAGTCACGCGATATGGCTCTTTAAGGCGTTGCGGGAGGTCTATCGCTACTTCCTGCTCGGGGAGGTGATCCCGTCCTGCCAGTCCCTAGCGGACCGATAGGAATCCACGCGCGGTCTCCACATAGCCGGCGCTTCGGCCGACCATCGCCAGCGTAGGCGATCACGACAGCCAAGCCCACGATCAGCCAAGCATAATGTCCGCTGAGGGGTCGGAAGCGGCTGTTGGGCTGGCGTCGATAATCGGGCCCTGGCCTCATGGTTGAGGGGGCGTTTGCGATGGCGCTCAGAGAGGTTGCGAGGCGAGCCGCGATTTGCCGGGGGGAGCGATGTGCATCGTTCCGAGTTCCGTAGGTTGTGGATCGGGAACAAGACCACACGCCGGCTTCGAAACGAAAGGAACGCGCAATGGCGAAGAACACGATCTGTCTCTGGTTCGACAACGACGCCGAGGCGGCCGCCCGATTCTACGCCGAGACCTTTCCGGACAGCGCGGTCAGCGCCGTGCGGCGCGCGCCAAGCGACTATCCGTCCGGCAAGAAGGGCGACGTGCTGACCGTCGAGTTCACGGTCGCCGGCATTCCTTGCCTTGGCCTGAATGGCGGACCGGCCTTCAAGCATGACGAAGCCTTCTCGTTCCAGATCGCCACCGACGATCAGGAGGAGACCGACCGTTACTGGAACGCCATCGTCGACAATGGCGGCCAGGAGAGCGCCTGCGGGTGGTGCAAGGACCGCTGGGGGCTTTCCTGGCAAATCACCCCGCGCGTCCTGACCGAGGCGATGGCGGCGGGCGGCGACGAAGCCAGGCGCGCGTTTGAAGCCATGATGAACATGACCAAGATCGACGTCGCGGCGATCGACGCGGCGCGGCGCGGTTAAGGCGCCGCCGCGTTCCGGACGCGGGCTCGGCCGGAAGTTCGTGGCGGTCCAGGGCCGGGCGATCAGCCGGTCGATGGGCGGCCGGTGAAGACCGCGAGTTGCGCGTCGAAGGCGCGCTGGTAGGCGGGACGTGCTTCGCCGCGGGCGATGTAGGCGCAGAGGTTCGGGCGTTCCTCCAGCAGACCCGACCCGGCCAATCGGCGCAGCACGGTCACCATCAGCAGATCGCCGGCGCTGAACTCATCGTCAAGCCAGTCGGTGTCGCCAAGCCGACTGGAGAGCTGGTCCAGTTGGACGCGCACGCGCCCCTCGATGATCGGCAGGCGCTCATTGTACCAGGGCTTGTCGCGCTCGATGAGCGTGGCCATGGAGCGCTCGACGATAGGCGGTTCGACCGTGCTGAGCGCGGCGAACATCCAGGTGACGGCGCGCGCCCGGGCGTTCGCGTCGCCGGGCAGCAGGCCGGCATGGTGCTGGGCGATGTGGAGGACGATCGCGCCGGACTCGAAGAGGACGAGATCGCCGTCTTCATAGGTCGGGATCTGGCCGAACGGATGAAGCGCACGGTGGGCCGGCTCCTTCATCGCGGCGAACGACAGGAGCCGGACGTCGTAGGCTTGGCCCACCTCCTCGAGCGCCCAGCGAACCCCCATGTCGCGCGCTAGCCCCCGGCCGCGATCAGGTGAAGTTTCGAAGGCGGTGATGGTGATGGTCATCGGCGAACTCCGAACAGCCGCACGATCACCCAGCGGCGCCATCGTTGACAATAGGAAGCCGAACGATGTGGCCCCGAGCTGGCGCCTAGGCGGTCGCCATGGCCAGGGCGGCCGCCGCGAGACTGGCCGGTTCGAACACCAGGCCGTCGGCGCCGGCGGCCTCCAGTTCCTCCTGGGTCCCGTAACCCCAGAGGACGCCGAGGGCGCGCATCTTGTTCGCATGCGCTCCCGTGACGTCGAAGCCGCGGTCGCCGACCATCACGCAACGGCTCGGCGCCAGCCCATGGCGTTCGACGATGTGAGCGATAAGCTCAGGCTTGTGGTCCAGGGCGCCGCCAGGCTCCGAGCCATGGATGGCGCTGAAGGCGTCATCGAGGCCGATATGTTCGAGAATGCGCTGGGCGAACTCCCGACGTTTTGACGTCGCCAGGATAAGCTGGGCTCCGGCGTCCCGCAGGGCGCGCAACGCCTCAGCGACGCCAGGGTAGGGCAGGCTGGCGAACAGCCCGCGCTGCCCGTAATCGGCGCGATAGGCGGCCACCGCCTCGGTCACCCGATCGTCCCCGTACCGTTCCAGCAGCCACCGCATGACGTCCTCGATCGGCGGGCCGATGAGCGCAGACAGGTCGCCAAAGGGCTCGGGCGCATGCCCCAGGGCGCGGAGCGCCGCATGGCAGCTGGACAGGATGCCCGGTTCTGAATCGATGAGCGTGCCGTCGAGATCCAAGAGCACGGTGGGAGCGGGCGAGAGCATGGCTGAGCTTAGCGCATGTTGCTGGGCGATCTACCGGCCGCGCCTATCGCTGCGAGGCGCCGGCGGTTCCTTTCACGAACAGCAGGTCCGACCAGCGCCAGTCGTTTTCGCCGAGCACCAGCCGGGCCGAGCCGGAGCCGTCCTTGAGCGAGACCACGACGAGGCCGCGCACCCGCTCCTTGCGGCAGGCCTCCGGCGCGAAGCCGATCTCCCACATCATCGCCTCGCGGACCGCGGCCAGGCCGCCGCCCTCCTGGCCCGGGTGACGGACCCAGCCGCCGTTCCAGACCATGATCGCCTTGCCGCGATGGACCTGGGTGACCGCGCTCTGGACCATCGGGTCCTTGCGCAGCGCCCGTTGCAGCCGCGCCAGCATGTCGCAATCGCCGCCGGCTTGGCCTGAGCCCGCGCCAGAACCGCCGCCTGAACCGGAGCCAGCGGTCGCCGCCCCGGCCAGCTGGGCCTCGCTGACCTCGACGGCGGTGTCGGCGGCGGGGGCCTCGGCGGCTGGCAGCGGCTTGACGTCGGGCGGGGCCGGCAGAAGCGCCTTGCGGGCCTTGACCGGGCTGCGCTTGGGCGGCGTCGGCTCGGGGACCGGCGGCGTAGGCGTGACGGGGGCGGGCGGCTCTGGCGCCGGATCAGGCGCCGGGACGGGGATCGGGACCGGAGCCGGGGGCGGGACCAGGAAGCGTGGGGCCACCAGCTCCACCAACATCGGCTCGGAGACCACGGCCATCGGCGGCGATGGCGCTGCGTTGAGCAGCGCCAGCACGATCAGCCCGTGGCCTGCGAGGCTGGCCGCCGCGGTCAGGGGACGGCGCCGTTTCGCGAGCACGCGGCGGGTTCGCGCCGTGAAGCTTAGAGGGTCGCTCACGGCGCGCGTCCGACAGGCGCCGCTAGGCCAGGACGATCAGGACGACGCGGCGGTTGGCCTCGCGGCCGGCCTTGCCGGCGCCTTCGCCGGCCGGCGAGTCGGCGCCGTAGGAGATGGTGGCGATACGGTTGAGCGCCACGCCCTGCTTGCTCAGATAGCGACGCACCGCCTCGGCGCGGGCCTCGCCCAGGCGATAGGCGCCGGCCTTGCCTTCGGCCGCGTCAGTGTGGCCCTGGACCTCGATATAGACGTTGCGGTTGTCGCCCTTCAGCTTGCTGACGAAGGCGTCGAGCCGGGCCTGTGCCTCGGGCGACAAGGTCGCCTTGCCGGCGGCGAACTTGATGCTGTCGTCCGACAGCATCGGGGCATAGACGAACTTGCCCTGCGCCAGCTTGCCGGCGGCGTCGGCGCGTTGCAGCGCCTCGCGCGCCGTGGCGTCGACGCCCTGGATGCGGGTTTCATGGCCGTCGACGCGGGCGGAGACCACTCCCACCTGCTCGTTGACAAAATCCTTGGTGGCGCAGCCCGCCAGGCTGGCGGCGCCCAACAAGATCGCTCCGGTGATCGCAAATTTCGGCATGTTCAGCAGCATGAGAAGTCCCTCCAATTGGGTTCATTCGAACCGTAGTTATTCCCTCAAGGAGCGACTCCATCGGGTCCGAAGAGGGCGGATTGTGGGCGTAGCTTGGCTGTAGGGCCGCCTGATCGGCCGTGACAGGCGAGGTCAAGGCGGTGCAGGCTTCGTCGCGGCGAGGCGGCGGCAGGGGGGATCGATGGACTTCATAAAATTCGTCAGGTCGCTGGAGGAGTTCCTCTACGAGGTCCTGGCCTGGATCCTGTTCTACCCGCGCACGCTGTGGATGGTGGCCGCCCATCCGATTCGCTCGCTGCAGTACACGGTCTCCGAAGAGCGGGAGATACAGGACGAGCAGTACACCGACACGGTGAGCCCGCCGCTGTTCCTGATGCTGACCCTCAGCATCGCGCACCTGATCGAGATGGCCGCGCATGTGCGGCTGCCGTCGGACCTGGCGGGGCCGTTCGGCCAGCTGATGGCGTCCGACCAGAACCTGCTGATCTTTCGTTCGCTGCTGTTCGCGCTGTTCCCGCTGATGTTGGCCGCCGAGCAGGTGGCGCTGAGCGGCCAGCCGCTGACCCGCCAGAGCCTGCGCACGCCCTTCTTCGGCCAGTGCTACGTCGGCTCGCTCCTGACCCTGTTGCTGAGCATCGCCTCCATCGTGGCGCGGATGCCGACAATCGGGGCCGTCGGCTGGGTGATCATGGCGGCGGCCTTCGCCTGGTATGCGAGCGTCCAGGCTGTGTGGTTCTCGGTCAATTACGGTCTGTCGCCGGTGCGGAGCGCGGCCCTGGCGCTGCGCGCGCTCTTCAAGGCGGTGACGATCGTCGCCTTGGCGGGGGTGATCATCGCATTTGGCGGCGCATGAGGCGCATTGGCGCCGAACGTGAACCTTGGAGCCGGTCAGAACGTTAGGTGTCCCAGCACTGCACGCATGTCGTGCGCCGGGACCCTGACTTGGAGGGCTGTGGCGTGAATTTCAGGATGCGAACCGCGGCCGTGGCCGCATTGGGCCTGGCCCTGATCGGCGGCCCTGGCGCGCAAGCCGCGCCGTTCGATGCGATCAGCTTCCGCAAGGGCGAGAGCGCCCTGGTCTATGATGTCGGCAGCGTCACACGCGACGGGATCAACGCCCACGCCTGGGTCTATCAGATCGTCCGCACGCCGATGGACGGGGCGAGCATGGTGGCGACCTATCGGGAATTTGGCTGCGACATGGGGCGCACGCGCGATATCTCGCGCCGGTTCGTGTCCCCGGCCGGGGTGACGCTGCGCGCGGTGGAGACGCCGGGCGAGTGGCAGACCGTGAACCCGGGCGACGACCGCTTCGACCTGCTGGACAAGGTCTGCGCCGGCAAGCCGACGCGGGTCTCGGGCCAGAGCATGTCGATCTTCGACTTCCAGGCGGTGGTCCGCGACGCGCTGATGAATGGACCGAAATAGAACGACGGCCCCGCCGATCGACGAGGCCGCGTCCTGCCCTAAGCCGTCGCTACGCTAGCAGGCGTACTGACGGGTGATGGTCGAGGGCCGGCCGCTGTAGCGGTCGTAGACGCGTTCGCGGCTGGTGCAGACCCGCGGGGCGTAGGCGTAGCGATCTTGGCCATAGCCGTAGGGAGCGGCGTACCCGCCGCCGCCATAGTAGGGCTGCTGATAGCCGTTGCCGTAGTAGCTGTTGCCGTAGGCGCCGGGGTAGCCCTGCTGTTGATAGCCGTTGTCGTAATAGTAGGACGAGTTGCGCTTGTTGCTGTTGGAGCTGGCGACGGCCGCCCCGATCGCCAAGCCGACAATCCCGGCGGCGATGGCTATGCCGGCGTCGTTGTTGTTGCTCTTGTGGCGGTTGGAATAGCGGTAAGGCTCGGCCTGGGCCGGGCCGGCGACGGCCGCGACGCTACCGGCGATCGTTAGGGCCGCCACTGCTGCAGTAAGTATCTTGTTCATGCTGACCTCCTTCCGGCTTTGTCCAGATGAGGATGGCCGGGGTTCAGGAGACACTTTCTCAATGTCAGGCTGAATGCAGGCTGAATGGGCCTGAAAAGCTGAAAAAGGCGAGGAAACCACCTTCCTCCCCGCCGTGTCATCGGCGCGCCTTGATGGCGCCATACGGGTCTCGCTAATGGCGCGCCCCGCATTTGGGCGACCTTGATGGAGTGCTTCGTGATCAAACTTCCCATGGCGATCCTGGTGGCGGCGCTGGGGCTGGCGGCCTGCCAGCCGGGCGAGAAGAGCGCGGGCGGAGCCCAGGGCGGCGACCCCTATGCCGGGCTCGACGGCGCCATCAAGACTTGGCACGCACAGATCAAGGCGACCGACGCCCAGTGCAAGGACCGGTCGGAAGGCCAGCAGTGCCAGGGCTTCGCGGTGGCCTGCAAGGGCGAGCGGCCGATCACGTCGGACGAGGCGGCCCAGGGCATGACCGCCAAGGTGGCGGTGGCCATGGGCTGGGAAGGCTGGGACCCCAAGCGCGCGGAATACCGCTCGGCCTCGAGCACGTCGGAGTTCCAGAAGGTCGGCGGCGCGTGGAAGCGGCTGGCCACCGGTCCGGTGAACCTTTCGACCTGCGTGGCGTCCTAAGGCAGGCTCAGACCTGGCGGCGCGTATAGGGCGCTAGCGCCGGGTCGTCGGCGACGCAGGCCAGCAGCCAGTCGCGGAAGGCCCTGATCTTCGGCGCGCGGGCGCGGTCGGCTGGATAGGCCAGCCAATAGCCGTCGTCGTAGTGGGCGTAGATCTCGAACGGCGTGACGATCCGGCCGGCGGCGATGTCGCCGGCGAAGAAGAACGGGCAGGCCAGGGCGATCCCCTGGCCGCCGATGGCCGAGGCGACCTCCAGGGTCTGGCTGTCGCCGGTCAGGCGCGGGGGCGCGGCGTTCTCCCGTCGCGGCCCGACGCCGGCGGCGGCGAACCAGACCTCCCATTCCTCCGGCACGCCGATCAGCGGGGCGCTCAGGAGGTCCTCAGGCCGGGTCAGGCCGCCCAGCCGCTCGCGCATGGCCGGCGTGCAGACCGGGGTATGGATGTTGGGGAACAGGTAGTCGGTGGCCAGGCCCGGCCAGTTTCCCGACCCGCTGCGCAGGGCGACGTCGACGTTCTCGCGGGCCAGATCGACGAGGCGCGCGGAGGTGTCCAGCCGGACGGCGATCTGCGGGTGCTGGAGCTGGAAGGAGCCGATCCGGGGGGCCAGCCACTGGTTGGCGACGGTGGTGAACGAGGTGATGGCCAGCACGCCTTCCTCGGTCTCGCTGAGGTCGGTCAGGGCGGTGCGCAGGATGGTCATGGCCTGGGTCGCCGCATGCGACAGCCGCTCACCCGAGCCGGTCAGGGCCACTTCGCGCGGCAGCCGCAGGAACAGGGCCTGGTCCAGCCGGCGCTCCAGCGCCTTCACCTGCCAACTGACCGCGGCCTGGCTGATCCCCAGCTCCTCGGCCGCGCGGGTGAAGCTCTTCAGGCGGGCGGCCGCCTCGAAGACCCGGATGGCGTTGAGCGGGATGGATGAGAGGATGTCTGGCATAAGCTGAGTTTATGTATGCAGCAGGAACACGCGTTTGTCATCATCCCTCGCCCCGCCGATATTCCGTTTTCTGAAACGGATTTTGAGGAGCGAGGAGATGGAAGAGCTGCACAGGTTGCATAAGGACGTTCCCTTTGGCTGGGTCGTCTGGCTGCAAGAGGTTTTCGCCGAACGGGCGCGTAAGGCCTCGCTCCGCGACCGACCCGCGCCGGTCACGCCGATGGGCCCGCAACCTTGCGACCTGCACCATCTCGCGGGACCGCATTAGGCGGGCGTTCTTGCTTGACCGCCTCGTCGTGATGATCGGTCTCGGCGGCGCTGGTTCAGGGCGTCGGCTGTGCTTGGGCGGGGATGAGCGCGTTGTCGATCTCGTCGGCGCGCAGGGCGGCGGGGCGCTGCAGGTGGCCCTCCACATAGGTCTCGAACGCCGGGCGCTTTTCGATTGTGCCGAAGTTCATCCCCCAGGACAGGTGGGAGGCGAGGTAGAGGTCGGCGGCCGTAAAGCCGTCTCCGACGAGATGGGCGCGGTCTTTGACCGCCCCCTCGACGGCGCCCAGGACGTCCTCCATGCAGCCGAAACCCAACGAGCTACGTTGCTCGTTCGTCGGTTCCAGGTTCACCACCTTGGCGCCCACGGCCTGCTCGATCGGCCCAGCCCCGAAGAACAGCCAGCGATAGTAGGGACCGCGTAGCCGACTGTGCGCGGGGGGCGCGAGACCGGCTTTGGGGAATGCGTCGGCGAGGTATGCGCAGATGGCGGCGCACTCGGTGACGACCACCCCGTCATGGACTATGGCGGGCACCTTGCCCATGGGATTGATGGCGAGGTAGTCGGCGGCCTTCGCTTCTCCGGTCTCCCAGCGCAGGATTCTGGTCTCATAAGGCTGACCGACCTCTTCGAGCATCCAGCGGATGATGCGGCCACGCGACATGGGGTTGGTGTAGAAAACGAGGTCGGACATGGTCGGCTCCAGTTGATTGCGACGACATATCCCGAGGCTGCTGACAGCGGTCTGGCAGCAGCCGCTCTCGGCTGACGCCGATTATGGATGTCTCAGTTGGGTCGGGAGCGGAAACACGCCCACGGCCCACCCGCATTCTCCTTGCCCGCAAGCGGCCTTTCGCGATGTCTGCGAGGGGTGGTGAGCGGACCTCGCTCGCGACACCAGCCAGCGGCCGCGCCCGCGAGTTCCGAGATCCGCTAGATGACCGGCCCGTTAGCCAGCCTTCCTTTCCCGGTCGTTCAACTCTTTCAACTGTTCAGCCTCCATCGCCTTTGGCGTGGGGCGCGCCTCTTCGTCGGCGATCCAGCGGACTCGCTGCTTTTCGCCCAAAACTGTGGCGGTACAGCCAAAGCTCCAGCCGTCTCCTCCATGTTGGGCGGAATTGTACTCATATTGGTAGACGATCTGGGAAGCAGTGGCAGTGGCAGTCGCGTTTGCGCACCAGTTGGTGTTGCTTCGGCCGTTGTCCCAATCTCGATGGACGCTCGCGGAAACTGTTGACGTCTTTATCGCCCATTTGAATCACGCTCCGCTTGCGGAAGCAACCAGGTTTGGGGTGATGTAGTGCTTCGTCCGTTGCGAAAATATTCTTTGTACCAAGTAATTGGGGGCAGCGGTTCAGTTTCGGTGATCAAGCGGATGCGTGGTGGGAGGTAGGCGTCGGCGGCGCCATCGGTCGCTGCAATTGTCACCGCAGCGGGAGTCCACGCATCTGGAAGTGTGATATTGGACCGACACCCGACCGCTTGGACGATTTTCTTTCCTTTCTTGAAGCAAGAAGGATCGGAGGACGCTCGCAGGTCGACGCCCGGAATTGTGATGTTGCTGGAAAGTTTAGTCTTGTACTTGTTGCCTTGAGGGAACCAGTCGATGATCAGCGTCGCCAGCTGAGCATTGCGAAGTTCGAACCGCACAGCGAGTCCGCCGGCACCGTTTTTGATGCAGTTCGTCCAAGCGTTGAGAACTGCCGAGTCACCGGAAACAAGGACAGTCTGCGTTTCATTAATCTGCGTGATGCGCTGAAAATTGGTGCTGTCGATGCTGGCCTTCTTGGCTTCATAAGCTGACTGGTCGTAGCTCAGTGTACCCATGACCATTTCGCCAAGCGGAATGCCGGCGCCGAGACTCTGATCCGTTTTAGATGACTCGTAGGTCGATTGGAGAAATCGCGTGTAGACGATTTGCTGATAGTAGCTGTTATTTCGCATCATGCTGTAGCTGAACGTACCGCCACGAAGCACCGCATTGCAGTCATTTACTTGGGCTGTTGCCACCCCGCCCGCGCTCAAAGCTATGCCAATCACAGGCAACGCTATTCTCAACCAATTCATTCAGCCACCCCCCCCAGGACACCGGAACCATCTCCGCGTGCATTTACAAGGCTAAGCTTCCAGGTTGTACCCAGGATGTGAAGCCCAAAAAACACTGTTCCGAGCGCTTAGAATGGCGGGCTAGCATCGCGAGCGGGCCCAGCTCCCGTCAGCTAAGGGTGCTTAGCGGTCGCTCGGGCTCGATCGCCATCCAGCTTTGACGAGCCACTCCTGCCTTTCCGCCGCGTGTCTGGCGAGGTCGGTAGGTCGATTCTCGGGCCGAAGGCGCGCTCGATACTTCGTCAGCGACTCCTTCAGGCTCGGCAGGCCGATCTTGGCCCTTCGGTCATCGACCGATACGGGATCCTGAATCGGCACTGGGCTCATTTCGCCAGCATCATCCCAGTCGAACTGGGTGCCGTAGATCTGTGGTAGCCCCTCGAACATGCGGATGCGATCGAGCAGCATGGCTGGCTGCCACGGAGGAGCACTCCCGGCGTCGGCTGCTTCCTGAAGATGAGTCAGGCATGCCTTCTGGAAGGCCGGGCGGCTGATGGCGTGTTGAACGATTAGCCAAGCTGCTTCCGCGCCATCGGGTCCGACGATCTCCGACGTGGGCCACCCGTATGTCGGGATAATTTCGGCAAGCCGATCAGCGTTGCTTTCGTGTAACGCCTGCATTTCGGGATGATAGCCCTCAAAGAGCGCCCCCTCGGCGATCAGCCTTTTACGAGTGAGCCGGTCTTTTTCAGCGAGTGCGATGAGGTTCTTTCGCAGATCTTCCGACATCGTGCCCTCCGGACAACGCAAGAAGTTCACCTGAAGGAGGAAAGTCTGCAACGGGTCGATTTTGGCCGTAAGCTCCGGCACCGAGAACGGACATTGGCTCTCAAGCCGAAGAGCAGACGTCTCATACGGCGGCAAGGGGTGGAAAGCGGCGGTTCCAGACGAGACTGGATCCAAGCCATCATCCAGGCAGGCCCTCGATCTGCGGAACGTCTTCGAGGCTGCGGTCCCATTCTGCTCTGCTTGCGACGCAGACGTGGGCGTCAGGCCGAACATCGATTGCGCTATCGAGGCTGCCTGCAGGAACCACCAGCAGCGCTCCGTCCAGCTGCACGGTCGGAACAGCCGAGCCGCAGACCGAGCAAAAGCCCTTCACATGCCTTGTCGAAGGAACCTGAAACGTCCTGACCCTGGTCTCTCCGGAGCGCCACTCGATTTTCGCGCTCAACGAGAACAGGTTGGCTGCGTGCGCTGACCCAGTGTCCTTCTGGCAACGACCACAGTGGCAGAGGAAGAAGTGATCGAAGTCGCCGGCGATCTCGAAGCGTACTTCGCCGCAAAGACAGGATCCCTGGTGCTTGATCATGGCCTCCTGTGCCCAAGCGCGACCTTGAAGGCAAGTGTCCGCTAAGGGTCGAAAGCGGTCATCACCGCGCCGCGCCGAAGCGGACCTCAACCACCTTGCCGGGAGCAGCGCTCGCCATGGCTTCATGTTGAGTGGAAGGCGGAGCTCGCCACCATCTAGCTTCACTATAAAAGGAACACTACGAACAGCCGTCACCGACGTGCATCGTCGAGGCGTTTGCCTGTGCGTTCGCAACGGTGGCAATTTGGTCGCGCGCTGAACAAGCCCAGCGCGAAGCGATTGGATATGGCGCCGCAGGGGTCTCGCTGGCGCTGGGTTTCGACTAAGGAGATTTCGGTGAGGCTAGTCGCCATTCTCGGCCTGCTGGCGGTCGTATCGGTTCCCGCGGCCGCGCTCGCCGCCGAGTACGCCTACATCGCGCCGTCGTCCGTCATGTGCCGCGAGGAGGGCTACCCATCCTCCGCGATCGTCGAGAACCTGAAGCGCGGGATGCAGGTCACGGTTATCGAGAGGGTGGATCAATGGGCCAATATCGAGCGAGGTGACCAGACTTGCTGGGTCACCCGTCGCGACCTGTCGCCGAATTGCCCGTTCGCCTCACCTGTCGCCGCCCCGCCCGCCAAGGCCAGCCGCATGAGCAGGGCGGCCAAGCCGCCAGCGCCGGCTGGGATGCTCCGGTGACGGTCGTTGATGGGGAGCTTGAAGGACCCCGCTAAGGGCGCCGACCTTTACTCGGCTGGGGCTTTTGGCTGCACGGCGCGCTTGGGCGGCTCGCGCTTGGCCACGCTGAGCAGGGCCGCCCCGACGAGGGCGGAGACCAGGGAGCCGGCCAGCACGCCCACCTTCACTTCGTCCTGCAGGGCTGGGTCGGGGAAGGCGAGCAGGCCGATGAACAGGCTCATGGTGAAGCCGATGCCGCACAGGACGGCCACGCCGTAGAGCTGGGGCCAGGAGGCGGCGACGGGAAGGTCGGCGATCCGGAGTTTGATCGCCAGGGCGGCTGTGCCGAAGACTCCCACCTGCTTGCCCACGAACAGGCCGAGCGCCACGCCAAGGGTGACGGGCTCGAGCAGCACGCCGGCGCTCATCCCGGCGAACGAGACGCCGGCGTTGGCGAAGCCGAACACCGGCACGATCAAGAACGCCACCCACGGGTTCAAGCCATGCTCCAGCCGGTGCAAAGGCGAGGTCATGTCGTCGGGCGCCGCCTTGGAGCGGCGCAGGGGAATGGTCAGAGCCAGCACCACGCCGGCCACGGTGGCGTGCACGCCCGAGAGCAGCACCAGCCACCACAGGGCCGCGCCGATCACGAGGTAGGGCGCCAGTTGGGCGATCTTCAGTCGGTTGAAGCCGATCAGCAGCAGGGTGGCCACGCCGGCGCCGCCGAGCGCGGCGTGGTTCAGCTCCGCCGTATAGAAGACGGCGATCACCAGCACGGCCACCAGGTCGTCGACGATGGCCAAGGTGGCCAGAAACACCTTCAGGCTGGTGGGGACCCGCGAGCCCAGCAGGGACAGGACGCCTAGCGCGAAGGCGATGTCGGTGGCCGTCGGGATGGCCCAACCGCGCAGGGTGTCGGGCTGGCCGGCATTGACGGCGGCATAGATCAGGCCAGGGACGATCACCCCGCCGGCCGCGGCGATCCCGGGGAGCGCGCGGTTCGCCCAGGTCGAGAGCTGGCCGTCCAGGAACTCGCGCTTTATCTCAAGGCCGACAAACAGGAAGAACAGGGCCATCAGCCCGTCGTTGATCCAGTGGAGCACGTCGAGCCCGCCCAAGGGGGCGTGGAGAAGCTTGAAATAGCTATCTGACAGCGGTGAGTTGGCGACGAAGAGGGCCAGCACGGCCGCAGCCATCAGGAGCAGACCGCCCGCGGCCCCGCTGTCGAGGAACTCGCGGAGGATAGACGGGCGGCGAGCGGGTTTGGACATGGCGCGGTTCTCCGCGCTGGCGGCCCGACCAACGTTAAACCTGACCGGCCGATATGGCCGAGCACCCGGTGCGGGCTATCGCATCAGCGGGGCGTGGTCACAAGCTCAACCGGCGCGGCGACGTCAAAAGGGCGCCTCAGGGCAGTCGCCGTTAAGGCGGCGATCGCTACTCGGCCGGGTCGAGGTCTTGGAAATAGGGCTCGACGGTTCCCTGCAGCTTCACCGTCATGGCGTTGCCGTTGCGGTCGACGGTCTTGCCGACGCTGAGCCGCACCCAGCCTTCGCTGACGCAGTACTCATCGACATTGGTCTTTTCGACGCCCTTGAAGCGCACGCCGACGCCGCGTTCGAGCGCGGCGGCGTCATGATGGGGGCTGGCCGGGTTGACGGACAGGCGGTCGGGCGGGGTCTGGGCGTCGCTCATGTCGCCCGATTAGCGTTCCTGGGCCAGATTGCCAATGCTCGATCGGCGAGCGACCCAGGCCGATGGCCCTCGCCGGTGAGGGCGAGGGCGTCGGAGGTTATTTCTTCTCGATGGCTTCGGCGGTCGCGTCGGCCTGCTTTTCGACGGCGTCGGCCTGGGCGCGCACGGCGTCGGCGCTCTTTTCGCCCTGGGCTTCGACGGCGGCGCTTTGACCCTCGGTGCGGGCCTCGATGCCATCGGCCTTCTGTTCGAGCGCGTCAGCCTTCATTTCACCCTGGGCCTCCACGGCGTCGGCTTGGGCGTCGGCGACCTTGTCGGCGGGCTTGCTGCAAGCAGCCAGGGAAAGGGCGGCGACGGAGGCGAGGGCGAGAACGGTGAAGCGCATGGAGAGCATCCTTTGAGTGGTTACAGGGGGCTTAAGCGCGCGAACGCCGATTCCGTTCATTCGGCGCGACGATCGGCGTCAACACCGCCTTAAGTTCGTGGCCCGCAGAGTTGATCGGCCCTCTCGTTTCGAGGGCGTTTGCGACCTGGAGGTCGGCATGTCGGTGACGAGGACGTCCAGCATCCGCCGCAGCAGCGATCACTTCGAGCCGGAGGCGTCGCTCGATCCCCAGGCCCAGCGTCGTCTGCGCGGCCAGATCGAGCAGATCGACTACACCGTCTACGCCTCGAACCGCGAGGTGATCGGCCAGGTGCTCGGACAGGCCGACGCGGCGAAGTTCCAGAAGCTGGCGGTCGGCGCGGCCCTGGCGCGGGCGCAATGGGTGGCGCAGGCCCTGGCCCTAACCGAGACGCCCCATCCGCTGAGCGCCGAGCAGACCACCAAGCTTGCGCACATGCGCGCGGCCTATGAGGAACTGACCGAGGCCTATGAGGCCATGCGCCGGATGGTGGAGCGGGGCTACCTGACCTTCGGGGCCTAGGCCTGGCTCTCAGGTGTTCCGCCCATTGCGCCGCTGATCATGCCTGATAGCGGTGAAGGCGGGCGCGTCGGACAGTGGGGGCCATTCCCATAGCCCCAGAGGCGATCGATGTCCCCTGAATCTAGGAAGTTGCATATCGCCCCGGCGATGCCCACCGACATGGGCACGATGCGGACGATCATGGCCGCGGACCGGACCCTGATGGCCTGGACCCGCACCTCGATGTCGATGCTCAGTTTCGGCTTCACCATCTACAAGTTCCTCGAAGGCGCGGCCCAGCAGAACATGCTGCCGCGCTCCAGCACGCCGCAGGACGTGGGGCTGTTCCTGGCCGGGATGGGGACGCTGTCGATGGTGCTGGGGGTATTCAGCTATTGGGCGACGATGAAGGAGCTGCGGCGGACCGAGGAGTTCCGTCTGGGCCGCCCGACCTTGCTGATCTCGGCCATCATGACCATCGCCGGGGTCGCAATGTTCGTGGGGATCGCCTCGCGGGTGATTTGAGCGCCGCGAATTCCGATTGGTCGCGGCGGTGTCCGGGTTGAGCGAACGCTGCTCGGCTTGCGAAGTCCGCCGCGCCACAGCCGCGGGGAGAGATTAGCAAAGAGGAAATCCCCGTGACCCATGTGACAAGCCCCGCCCCGCGCGGGCGTGCTTTCAGCCTGCCTGGCCTGGCCCTGGCGGGCGCTCTACTCCTGGCCGCCCATCCGGCGAGCGCCGCCGTCATCACCACCTTGCCGGAGGGCGTGGCCCAACCCATCGTCGGAACCAACCGCCCGAACGTCAACCACCCGGTGGCCTTCGGCGATGGCGTGACTTACCAGGCCAAGACCTCGGCTGGAGAGCAGGCCTCGTCCGTCTTCGGCGCGACCGGTACCTATAGCTTCGCCAATTCGGGATACTGGTCGGGCACGCCCTATGCGGCCATCGGACTGCAAACCGCCATCATGAGCTTCAGCTTCGCCGATCCGGTGTCGGCGGCTCTGGCGGAGTTCAACTGGGCGCGGGCGCCGAACAGTCCGGCGTTGACGTTCCGGGCCTACAATAGCGCCGGCAAGTTGCTGGAAAGCCTAAGCTTCGCGGCCGACGATCCGGCCCATACAACCGGCTTCTACGGGTTCCAGCGGGCTTCGAACGACATCAGCCGCTTCGAGGTCGAGGGCTATTGGGTCGGGACGCGCAATCTCTCGACCTTCACCGGCGCGGTCTCGGCGGTGCCGGAACCGGCGACCTGGGCGATGATGATCATCGGTTTCGGCGCGGCCGGCGCGGCGATCCGCCGTCGTCGTGACGCGTTCGCGGTTGCATGACCCATACTGAAAGGCCCGCCTCCATCGCTGGAGGCGGGCCATTTTCCTAGACGATCAGCCGCGTGTCGCCCGGGGGGGCGGCGAGGATGGCGGCGACGCCGTGCAGGGCCTGCGCCAGCACCGCCTGCTTGGCCGGACCGCCGAGTGATATCCGCAGGCCGCCTCGATGGACCGGCCCGGCCGCGAAGGCGTCGGCGGTGACCAGCGACAAACCTCGGAGGTGGGCGACCTCGCGCAGCCGCTCGCCCGGCCAGTGGTCGGGGAGATCGAGCCAGAGATGGATGCCGTCCGCCTCGCCCTGGGCCTGGGGCAGGATCGCGCGGGCGATGGCCTGGCGCTCGGCGGCCTCGGCGCGGATCGCGGCCAGCAGCCGTTCGGCCGCGCCCTCGCGGATCCAGGCGGTGGCGATGGCGGCGGTCAGCGGCGAGGCCATCAGCGAGATCGCCCGCAACGCTTCGGCTAGGTCGCGGGCGGCGGCTGGACTGGGGGCGGCGACGAAGGCGGTGCGCAGGCCCGGCGACAGGCACTTCGAGGTGGTGGCGACATACCAGGTCAGGTCCGGCGCGAAGGTGGCGAGGGCGGGCAGGGGCTCGGTCGGCAGACGGCCGTAGGCGTCGTCCTCGATGAGCGCCACTCCGGCGGCGCGGGCGATCGCCGCGATCTGCCGGCGGCGCTCCAGTCCCATGGTCGTGGCGGTGGGGTTCTGCAGGGTGGGGATGCAGTAGATCGCCTTGGGACGTTCTTCGGCGCAGAGGCGGGTCAGGTCCTCGGGCGCGAAGCCCTGGCTGTCGACCGGGCAGGCGATCAGCCGCAGGCCCAGGTGGGCCGCCAGGGCGCGGACGCCGGGATAGGTGAGGGGCTCGACGATCAGGGCCTCGCCCCGGCGCATGGTCATGCCGAGGATCGTCGCCAGCGCGGTCTGGGCGCCCGGCGTGATCAGCATGCGCTCTGGCGAGACCTCGCCCAGGCAGGGCGCGAGCCAGGCCGCGGCGGCGGCCTTCTGGGCGATGGAGCCGGCGCCGGGATGGTAGGCCATCAGGGCCTGGGCGTCGGTGCGTTCGAGCACCGCGCGGGCGGTCTCCTTCAGCAGGGCGGCGAAGTTCAAGCCCTTGGGCGGCGGCGGCAGGTTCATGCTGAGGTCGACCATCCCGACCTCATCGTCGGCTGGGCGGCCGGCGACGAAGGTGCCGCGGCCGACCGCGCCCTCGACCAGGCCCTTGGCGCGGGCGGCGCTGTAGGCGCGGGTGACGGTGGTGAAATCGACGCCGAGCACGCCGGCCACGGTGCGTTGCGGCGGCAGTTGTTCGCCGGGTTGGAGCTCGCCCTCGCCGATGGCGGTCTCAAGCGCGCGCAGGATGGCGAGATAGATCGGGCCGTCCTCGCGATCGACGCGGCGCAGCCAACGAGCGGTGGTCAATTCGGGCGCCACGGTTGCCTTTCCCCGTCAATGTCCATACATTGGTATAAGAATGTAGGTATCAATACAACAATTGTATGCAGGACGTGTCGATGCCCTCCTATGATCCTCCCAAGCCCATCATCTCGGGCATCCGTTGCCGCTGCCCTCGCTGCGGCGAAGGCAAGCTGTTCAGCGGCTTCCTGACCGTGGCGAAGGAATGCGACGCCTGCGGCTTGGACTACTCGTTCGCCGATCCGGCCGACGGCCCGGCCTTCTTCGTGATGACCGCCGTCGGCATGGTCGTGATCGCCGTCTTCACCTGGGTCGAGGTCGCCTATCACCCGCCGTTGTGGGTGCACATGGTCACGGTGTTTCCGGCCCTGATCATCGGCTGCCTGGGCGCCTTGCGGCCGGTGAAGTCGTGGATGGTGGCCTCGCAGTTCTTCCACAAGGCCGAGGAAGCCAAGTTCTCCAGCCTGGGCGGCCACGGCGAAGGCGGCTTTGGCCTGCGCGGCAAGGCCCGCGACTAGGCTCGACCACCTCTTGGCCGCGTCGGATGTCCGAGATAGGCGCGGCCGAGGTGGACCAGTTCATCCTCGAACTCCTGCGAGAGCAGGAAGTCGGCGCCTTCCAGCACCGCCGCGCGCATCGCGCCCTGCACCGCCCGTGACAGCACGAAGGCGGTGACGCGCGACAGCGGCCGGCCCTCGGCGTCGAGGAAGGCCGACTGCACCGGCTCGAAGCCGGCCATCAACTCCCGCGGATCGTGAGTGGCGTAGAGGGCGGTGACGGCTAGGCGCCGGGCCTCGGTCCGGTCGCTGAAGGCGTGCAGGAAGGCGCGGATGATCGCGCGGTCGCGCGCCAGCCCCTGCGTCTCGCCGGCCAGGATCGCGACGACCCTCGCTTCGAACGCCGCCTTTTCCTGAAGCGCCAGGGCGTTGATGATCGAGCGCTTGTCGGGAAAATAGCGATAGAGGGTGCCGATGCTGACCCCGGCTCGTTCGGCCAGGGCGTTGGTGTTGAAGCCGGGCTCGCCGACGCTCTCCAGAAGCTGAGCCGCGGCCTCGAGGATCACGTCCAGCGTCGCCCGAGACCGAGGCTGGGTCGGCGTTTTTCGTGTTTTTTCAGCGCTCTTCATTCGAAACCTCCCGCGTGATCTCGCTCCGAGAACCTGAGTAACAGAAGCTGAGCTTTGCTCATATTCTCAGGTCTTCACGATTTTGGAGACAGCGATGACCTGGGCGACCGAACGACTTGATGTCCTGAAAGCAGGAACGGGGAGCGTGCCGCCGATCGTCGAGACGCTGAAGATGGGGTTGATCGATGACTGGGGCGAGGGCTGGGTCCGCAAGAGCTGGACCCCCGCGCCGGAGCTCAAGACCGCCGACGGATCGCTGTTCGGGGGCTATCTCGCGGCGCTGGCCGACCAGGTGCTGAGCTTCGCGACCATGACCGTCGTGCCCGGCGAGATGCTGTTCCGCACGCTCAATCTGCAGATGAATTTCCTGCGGGTCGGACGTACCCAGCCGCTAAAGATCGAGGCCCGTGTCGTGGCTCAGACCCGGCAGATGATCACCGTGCGGGCCGAGTTCCGACGCGAGGACGGAGAACTGATCGCCGAGGCGAGCGCGCAACAGCTGCTGATGACCTTCGAACGCTGGCCGGCCGAGCGCGCGGCGATGGAGGCGACGGCGAAGGCCGATGCGGCCGTGGTGAGTTAGGGAGCCTTGTCCATTTTGACGGGGAGGGGGCGGGGCGCTGAGCTTGAGGCTCGCCCCCTCCACCACCCTTCGGGCGGTCCCCCTCCCCCGCTACGCAGGGGAGGAAAGCCGTCGGGTCGGAGCGAATTATTTCGCGGGTTTGGGAACGCTCCGCCGGCCTGTGGATTAATCAGATGCGGCGGCCAAGACGCCCCCCCCGACTAAGTCGCCGCCACCCGACCCCGGCCCTCCAAAAGGAGTGTCGGGGTCTTTCGTTTGGGCGGTGGGCGCGGCGCCTGCGACAACAATGACAATGGGCTAGGCCGATGGACTGCGCCATATAGCAGCCACGTTTTGACGCGGCGCTTCCAGAGCGACGAGGTCAGCCTGTGGGGACAGGCAAGGGCGCTTCCGACATGTCGGAGGCGCCCTTTTCATGCCTGGGGGTCCGGCGCGCTTAGAGTGGCGGTGGACTGATCGCCTGGGCGATCCTGCCCGCGAGGTTCGCCAATTCCGTCTCGTCCATCGCCAGGACCCCCGCGCGTTCGGCGTCGAGGGCGGCGAATTGCTGGCGCTCGAGCGGCACGCCCGGCGGCAGGGGCGCGACATGCCAATGGACGTGGCGGTTAGCGTCCTGGCTGCCCAGCGAGAGGATGTAGACCCGCTCGACATCCAGCACCGCCCGCAGGGCCTCGGACACCGCGAAGACCACGGCCTGAAGGCGCAGATAGTCCGCCGGGCTGAAGTCGCCGGTGACTTGCTCGAGATGGGCCTTGGGGCAGACGAGCACATAGCCCAGCAGAGGCGGGTGCTTGTTCAGGAAGGCGATGGCGAAGTCGTCTTCAAAGACCACGTGATGGGCGAAGGCGTCGTCGCCGGAGACCAGACCGCAGATGAAGCAAGGCCTTTCTCGGACCTGAGCCAGATACCGTTCGACGTCGAATTTCTGTCGTTGGGGCACGCTGGCCTCTCCGCGCAGTCCAGATCCCTTCGTTCATAGCAGGGCCGGACACTCAGGACGAAAACCCTTAGGCACGTTCTAGGGGAGACACCTGATTTCGCGTCGGGTGATCGGCGCGCAGGGTAGGGCCGAGCGAAATCGCAGGGGTCGGCGCCATGACAGCCAGAATCGACGAGTTCATGCCGGCCACGGCGGATTTTCCATCGGGCAAGCAACGGATGTTCGTCCGGTATTTCACTGGGATCCTGATCGACCTGGTGGTTCTCAACCTGTTCGATGAGTTCTCCGACCGGGTGACGATCGACTCGTTCTCGATATCGTTGTTGGCGGCGGTGCTGTTTCAGTTCCTGCTGAAGCTGACGATCGAGGTGGAGCACCGGGTCGGCAAGTTCTTCAAGGCGCGGAGCGGCCGCACGATGGTCTTCCTGCGCTTCTTCTTCGCCTGGCTGGTGCTGTTCGGCTCAAAGTTCGTGATCCTGGAGGCGCTCTCCATGGTGTTCGGAGATCGCGTCATGTTCACTGGCATGTTCCATGGAATGCCGGCGCTGATCCTCGTGGTGGTGACGATGCTGGTCGCCGAAGAGGCGGTCGCGCGCCTCTATCGTCAGTTCAAGTGAGCAGCGGCGGCCGCTAGAAAATCACCCGCTCCTGGCCCCACCAGAGGGGCGAGCGGGAGAGGTCGATGAAGCGTTGTTCGTCCTCCAGCAGCAGCCGGCCGGCGGCCTTGGCCGCCTCGTCGTTCGCCCCGGCCATGTCCTCGAAACTGTCCCACCAGAGCTGGGCCACGCCGTCATAGCCTTCCGGCCCGCCGCGCACGGCCCGCGGGCTATCGGAGATCTCAGGCGGCAGGCTGTGGAGTTGGACATAGCGGCGGATGCGCAGCGCCTCGCGCACGCTGGCGACCAGCGGGGCGTGGGTGTTGAACCAGTAGTCCTGAAAGCTCTCGCGGGTGAATTCGGGCCGCCGCACCAGGGCGAAGGTCAGCTTGATCATGACGGCGGTTCCCTTGAGCGATGCGCTTGCGAAACTGTCGGCTGGGCGCGGCGTGAACTCAAGTGATCGCCTGCGCGCGGACCACGTAGCGGAGCGGCCCGGAGACCTTGGCGTCCAGCGGCCAGCAGGTGGCCAGGACCAGCTTGGTCCCCTGGGCGTGAGGGTCGACGCCGGAGGCGTCCCAGCGCACCACTTGGCCGCCGGTGACTTCGAAGCGGACGACCTGGCCGTCGGCGCGGGTCACCCGGATCTCGTCGCCGGGGCGGACCTTGGCCAGGAAGGCGAAGTGGGTGTCGCGGTGGGCGGCGTAGACCGCCGCGCCGCGCTCGCCGGCCTTGGGCGTGCCGCTGAGATGGCCGGGGCCGAAGGCTAGGGCCTGGCCGCTGGCGCCTTCCAGCACGATGGCGCTGGCTTTGAGGCGGGGGACCTCGATCTTGGCGACCGGCCAGGTGTCGGCCCAGGCCCAGGGCTTAACCGGCGCGCCCGTCTCGACCGACTGGGCGAAGGCGCGTTCCAGAAGGACTTGGGCGAGGGTGGCCTTGGCATGGATCCAGAGACCTTGGCCCATCATCACCAGGCCGATCAGCAGGATTGTCGCGCCGAGGACGGCGATCGGGAGCCGCCTGGCGGCGGCTCCTTTCGTGGGCTGAGCGTTCACGCGGCCGCTCCACGCCGGCGGCGGAGGACCAAGGCCATCAGGGCCGAGCCGAGGATGGCCAGGGCCAGACCGCTCCACAGGCGCAGCTCGGCGTCGGTGGCGGTCTGCGGCAGAGCCAGGCCGTTCTCGGCCAATTCCGCGCCGCCAGCCTTGGCGTGCCGAACGGTGTCGCCGAACAGGGCGTCGAAGTCCCAGCCGGCCGGCAAGTTCAGCGGCAGGTCGGCGCGGACCAGGGGCGTACCCTCGGGGCGGCTAGGCGTGCGATCGACGGCGACCAGGCTGGTCTGGCTGCTGACCAGCTTGTGGGCCAGGGCGACCTCCAGGATGCGGGCGTCGGCGTGCTCGTCGCTGAGCTGGCGCAGGGTCCGGGCGACCTCGGCGTCGGTGATCTCGCGGCGGGCCCAGAGCTTGGAGATGCCTTGGCCGGGGACGGCCTTGGCGAGGGGCAGGTCGACGCTCCACGGCTTGCCGTCGATGAGACCGGCGATGGTCATGGCGCCTTTCAGTTCGCTGACCTTGGCGGCGACCACCACCGGTTCGCCGCGATAGAGGTCGGGCAGGACGGCGGGGGTGATGTCGGAGGTCACGCCGTTCAGGGTGGCGGTCAGTTCGATGGCGACGGGTTGCTCCAGCTTGGTGAACAGCTCGCGCATCCGGGTCTCGACCTGGGCGGTGGAGCCGATGTGGGTGAAGGTCCCACGGCCGATCTCCGAGGCCCGGGTCATCAGGAAGCTGTTGGGCGCCGAGCCGATGCCGACCATGAACACCCGCGAGCGGCCCTTGCCTTGGCCGACGGCCTCCAGCAGCTCCTGATCATTGCCGATCTCGCCATCGGTCAGGAAGACGACCTGGCGGATATAGCGTTCGTCGGCGGCGCGCGGATCGGCCAGGGCGGCCTTCATCGCCGGCAGCATCTCGGTGCCGCCGCTGGCTTCCAGGCCTTTGACGAAGTCCTGGGCGGTTTTCACATTGCCGCCGTCGGCCGAGACGGTGTCGGCGAACAGGGTTTCCATGGTGTCGTCGAAGCGCACGACGTTGAAGCGGTCGGCGGGCTTCAGGCGGCCGAGAGCGTAGACGAGGCTGGCCTTGGCCTGGCGCATGGACTCGCCGCCCATGGAGCCGGAATTGTCGATCACGAAGACGATCTCGCGGGCCGGTTGGCGGCTGCTGGCGGCCTTCGAGGGCGGGGTCAGGAAGGCGAGCACATAGTCTTCGCCGTTGATGGTCTCGCGGAACAGGCTGGCCTGGGGGGCGGCGAACAGCGAGGGCTTCCAGGTCAGTTCGAAGTCGCGGTCGGCGGGAACATCGCCCGACTTCAGCGTGACGGTCCGGCCGCCGGCGCCGTCGCTGGCGTTGTTGATCGCGTGGAAGCTGCTGGAAACGTCGCCCAGCGAGAAGCCAGGTTGCAGGTGGACGGTGATCGAGACCGGGTTGGTCTTGCCGTGGACGCGCGGGTCCAGGGTGACGGGGGCTTCCAGCGCGGCGCGGCCGGGGACGGGATCGGAGCCGTCGGCGCGGACGCCGGGATTGTAGCGGGGGGCGACAACCAGCGGCACGCGCAGGGAATAGACACCCGAGGATTGGCGCACCGGCGCCTGGTATTCGATCTGGACCAGGACGGTCTCGCCAGGGCCGACATTGGCGACGGCGGTGGTGAACATGTTCGGGCGCTGCTGCTCGATCAGGCCGGCCTTCTGACCGCCGGCCTTGGCGGTCTCGTAGATCTCGCGGGCCTCCGCCTTCTGCTTGATCTCGCCGACGATGACGCGGTCGCCGACCACCAGCTTCAGGCTGTCGACGGCGCCGTCTTCCGGCATCGGATAGAGGTAGACCGCCTCGACCCACTGCTTGGTCGGGTTGCGGAAAGCCTGGGTGATCTTGCCTCGGACCGTCGGGCCGCTGACGGTCAGGTCGACGTCGGTCCCGAGCCGGATGGCCTCCAGCGGGGCGCCGTCCTTGCCCTGGACCAGCAGGGATCCGGACTGCACGCCGTCCTCGGCGCCGTCATCGTTCTGGGCGCTGACCTGGCCGGCCAGGGCCGCCAGCATCAACAGGGCGGCCAGCAGCGGCAAGGCAAGGCGCAGGCCTCGCTGGATCCAGATATCGCCGGGGCCGCCGGCGCCCAGGGCCTTCGTCAACATCGCCGGTAGCGCGTTCATGTCACCTCTCCACGGCCCGGAAACGGGCTCGTCTCCTTGTCCGCGCAAGGGCGTGCGCACGGTGAGCGTCATGATCTGGCGATCACCGCCAGGCTCCGCACCGGCCCGCTTGCGGCGCACGGGCGGGTGCGGCTATGTGAGGGTCTGTGCGGATTTGTGAGGGGTGGGGCGTGAGCGGCGAGGTGGACCTACCCAGCGACCAGAGCCAGGCCGTGGCCGGGATGATCCGCGAGGAACTGGCCCGTCGGCGGATGTCGCGCCAGAAGCTGGCCGACGACGCCAAGATCAGCATCTCGACCTTGGAAAAGGCGCTGTCGGGGAAGCGCTCCTTCACCTTGGCCACGACGATCCGCCTGGAGCAGGCGCTGGACATCTCGCTGCGCGGGGCCAAGGCGGCGGTGGTCGGCGCCAGTCCTGGCCTGGCGCCGGACCATCTGGGCGCCTATTCGCGGGCCGCGACGCAGTGGCTGGAGGGCGAGTACCTGACCCTGCGCCCGTCGTTCGAGGGCGGCGAGGCGGTCTACGCCTATTGCACCGCCATCGGTTGGGACGAGGGCGCCTCGCATCTGGTGTTCCGCGAATCCTCGCGGATGGACGGGGCCTTCACCCAGAGCGGGGCGGTGTCGCTGCCGAACCAGTCGGGCCACATCTATCTGGTGACCAACGACCACGGCCAGCATCGGATGGCGGTGTTGGGGCGCCCGACCATCACCGGCGAGCTTTACGGCATGCTCTGCACCCTGCAAGTCGGGCAGGGCGCGCATCTGACGCCGGCGGCGACGGCGATCGCTCTGATCAACCTGGGCCGGGTGACCGCGCCGGCCTTTGGCCGCATCGGCCCCGACCACCCGCAGTACGGCGAGTACAACGGCCACCTGCGGAAGATCATGAGCCAGGGCTTCGTGCGGTTCTTCCCGAGCTAGGGCGTGGCTTTACCCAGCAGGTAATCGCGCGGCCTCGCGGCGGGGGCGATGGTGGCTCATCAACACGGAGCAGCCGACATGACCCACGCAGCCGACATCGCCGAAACCTACATCGCCGCCTGGAACGAGACCGACGCCAAGGCCCGCCGGGCGATGATCGCTGACACCTGGACCGCCGATGCGACCTACGTCGACCCGATGGCCGCGGTCGAAGGCCATGACGGTCTCGACGCCCTGATCGCCGGCGTGCAGGAGCGCTTTCCGGGGTTCCGCTTCGAACTGATCGGGCAGGCCGACGGGCACGGCGAGAATGTCCGCTTCTCCTGGGGGTTGGGGCCGGTCGGGGCCGACGCGCCGATCAAGGGCACTGACTTCGTCCAGGTCGAGGACGGGCGGCTGAAGGTCGTCACCGGGTTCCTGGATCAGGTTCCGGGCTAGGCGTGAGGGCCGGGCGCCGAGCTCCCCCTCGGCGTCCGGCAACTTCGCGGCGAGCGGCCCGTTCCCTTGGCAGGGATGATCCCAAGGGAGGCCGCCATGTCCGCGGACAATGTCTACAAGATCCTCGAGCTCACCGGCTCGTCGACGACCAGCATCGAGGACGCGATCCAGACCGCGATCACCAAGGCCAGCGCAACGCTGCGCGGCATTGGATGGTTCGAGGTGCTGAGCACGCGAGGCCATGTGGAGGGCGGCAAGATCGCCCACTTCCAAGTGACCTTGAAAGTCGGTTTCACCCTGGAATAGAGGCGCGCCGAGCCTATGGGGCGACGACTTCGCGGCCGGCGCGCCAGATCCGATAGCGAACCTCGACATCGGCGGGCGCGAAGATCACCAGCGGCAGGCGGCTGTTGTAGCGCAATAGCGGCTCGTCCGAGCTGCGGACGAACTGGCGTGTCCGGGCGTTGGTCGGGCAGGCCATCATCGTGCTGGCCGGCGGTCCGACATTGGTGACCACGAAGTAGGTGTAGCCCCAGCCCTCGACGGTGCGCTCTTCGAGCGTGGCGCTGAACATCTGGCGATTGCAGTCGACCATCAGGGTGCGGCCGACGATCACCCCGACCCGCAGGGCGTTCTCGTCGCGCTGGGGCGGCAGGAAGATGACGCTGCGCACCTGGCCGGCGGGCGCCGGGGGGAAGGCGACCAACTCGTCGCGGGCGGTGCGCGGGGCGGCGGATTGCGCGCTCAAGGGGCTGGCCAGCACGGCCGCGGCCAAGCAGAGCGAGAGCGAAACGCGGCGCGGCGTCGAGATTGAAAGGGTCATGTTCACCGCTCGGCTATGGGAGCCGCGAGCTTGGAGGCGATGGCCTGTATTGGCAATAAACAATCGCCAAGGTTGAGGGCGCCCGCCTCGCCGGCGAATTTCGTCTTTCCCTAGGGCCGGCTCGCCCATCGGGGCTTTTCCCGATACCCTGGCTTTCGGCGGCCGAGCCACGCCTTGCTGGCCGAGTGGAGCATCAGCGTCAGTCATGGGTGGATTGCGGTCGAGATCGCCACAAGGACGCCGACGGTGGACGTCGCCGCTGGCCGCCTGCCTGCTGATAGGGCTGCAGGCCTGCTCCAGCGGTCCCACGGGTTACATGACGCCGACCAGTGCCCCGGAGGGCGGCAGCCGGGTCGATATGCTGGTGGTGACGACCCGCAAGCCTTCCACCGATCCGAACGTGCTGTTCACGGGGGAGCGAGGCTTTGACTATTTGATCGACGAGGTGGCGGTGTCCTTGCCGCCCGCCAGCGCTCGGACGCCGGGACAGGTGCAATGGCCGCGAACCTCCACGCCTGATCCCACCAAGGAATTCGCCGTGCTCTCGGTCCAGCGCCGGAACTTGGACCAGATCGATGAGTGGTTCGAGAAGCAGGCGGGCGTCGATGGGCGCCTGATGATCTTTATCCACGGCTTCAACACCCGCTTTGGCGTGGCGGTGTTCCGATACGCCCAGATCATCAAGGACAGCGGCGCGCCCGTGGCGCCGGTGCTGTTCACCTGGCCCTCGCGCGGCGGGATCTATTCCTACAACTATGATCGCGAGAGCACGAACTTCTCCAGGGACGCCTTGGAGGCCGGGTTGCTGCGGGCCGCGCACAACGACAAGGTCAAGGAAATCACCGTCCTGGCTCACTCGATGGGGGCGTGGTTGGCGATGGAGGCGTTGCGGCAGTCGGCGATCCGCGAGGGCCGCGTGCCGGCCAAGGTCACCAATGTGATCCTGGCCTCGCCGGACCTGGATATCGACGTCTTTGTCCGGCAGTTTCAGATGCTGGGACCCGAGCGGCCCAAGTTTACGATCTTCGTCTCCAACGACGACCGCGCGCTGCGACTGTCGCGGCTGATCGCCGGCAATGTCGGGCGGCTGGGCTCGATCAATCCGAGCCGGGAACCCTATCTCTCGATGCTGGAGAATTCCGGCGTGACGGTGATCGACATGTCCAAGCTGCGGACCGGCGACCGGCTGAACCATTCGAAGTTCGCCGAGAGCCCCGATGTCGTGAAGCTGATCGGTCAGCGGCTGATCGAGGGTCAGCCCCTGACCGATTCCCGCGTGGGGATCGGCGATCATGTCAGCGCGCTGGCGATCGGGGCGACCAAGTTCGTCGGCTCCGCCGCCGGCGTGATCATCAGCACGCCGATAGCGCTCGTGGACCCCGCGACCCGCGAGAGCCTGGGCCATCAGCTTGACGGGATGAGCGACGCAGCCGCTGGCACGGTCAGCGCCGCGACGCCGCAGTAGGCTCCAATAGAGGCTTGCCGCGCGCGGCGATCGGCGCGAGCCTTTGGCGCGAATTTTCAGGGTCAGACGCATGATCTTCGAGCAGATTGTCACCGGCGGTTGCCAATCCTACCTCGTGGGCTGCGAGGCGACGCGGGCGGCGGCGCTGATCGATCCGGAGTTCAGCCAGATCGACCGCTATTTGGGACTGGTCAGCCAGCTTGGACTGCATGTCCGCTATGTGATCGACACCCACACCCACGCCGACCATTTCTCCGCCAGCCGCGAACTGGCCAAGGCGCTGGGGGCGCCGGTGGTGATGCACCGCTTGAGCCCCGCGCCGTTCGCCGACATCCGGCTCGACGACGGCGACATGCTGATCGTGGGAGACCTGCGGCTGCAGGCCCTGCACACGCCGGGCCATACGCGGGACTCGATGTGCCTGGTGATGGCCGACCGGGTGTTCACCGGCGACACCTTGCTGATCGGGGGCGCCGGGCGGACCGACCTGCCGAGCGGCGATCCGCATGCGCTGCACGAGAGCCTGTTCGACAAGCTGCTCAAGCTGCCGCCGGAGCTGATGGTGTTCCCAGCCCATGACTACAAAGGCCGCTCGCACTCGACGCTGGCCGCCGAGATCGCCGACAATCCGCGCCTGCGGAAAACCGAGCGGGCGGCGTTCGTGGAGATGATGCAAAGCCTGGATCTGTCGGCGCCGACCCACCTGACCGAGGCGCTGCGGACCAATATGAGCGGCGGCAAGACCGTCGCGCAGTTGCTGGCCGAGGCCTCGGCCAAGGCGCCCTTCATGTCGATGGCCGAACTACAAGCGCGAACCGGGGGCAATAGCCGCGACCTGGTGGTGTTGGACGTGCGCGAGAAGGACGCCTTCGAGGCCGGCCATGTTCCCGGGGCGGTGAACCTGCCGCGCGGGCAACTGGAACTGCGGGTGAACACCGAACTGCCCGACCCGACGGTGCGGATCGTCACCTGCTGCGAGTTCGGCAAGATCTCGACCCTGGCGGCGGCCACCTTGCGCGATCTCGGCTATGGCCGGGCCGTGGCGCTGGACGGCGGCATGAAGGCCTGGCGCGAGGCCGGCTACGACCTCGAGATCTGAGGCCTTGGGTTGAGGAAGCCCGGCGCCTTGGCCATGCTCAGGCGTCCGTGCCCAGCCACTGGTGCAAAACGGCCAGCACCTGATCGCCCGGTTGGAAGCCGCGATTGACGACGCCGTATGCGCCTTCCTCATTGGGACCGCCGACCAGGGTCGGGAAGCCAGTGACGCCGGCGCGCTGGGCGGTGGCGTAGTCGTTCCAGGTTTCGTGCTTCAGATCGTCGGTGTCGAAGTCGGCGAGGAACGCCTCGCGCTCGACGCCGAACTCGGCGGCCAGGGTGGCGAGGACCTGCGGATCGGTGACGTTCTGGTTCTGCGCATAGAAGGCGTGGTGCAGGCGGCGCAGGAAGCTCACCGCCTTTTCGCCGTCGTGGCGCCGAACCCGGACCACGGCGCGGGCGGCCGGATCGGTGTCGTAGAGGAAGCCCTCGCGGTCGAGCACGGCGCCGTCGAAGGGCAGGCCGGTGGCTTCGTGGACGTGGCCCCAATGGGTCTTCAGCTCGGCCTTGGCTGCGTCGGTGGTGGGGGTGTCGGTTCCAGGGCGCAGGCCGCCCATCACCACCTGGATCGGCAGGGCGCGGCCGAAGGTCTCGCGGATCTGTTGGATGACGGGGGAAAAGCCGTAGCACCACGAGCACATGGGATCGGCGAAATAGATCAGTCGGGGGGTTTCCATCGGGGCGATCCTGGCTGCTTGGCGCGAGGCTGTTTGCGGCACTATGTAAGTGCAGCCGACAAATTCGGCGAGCCTCCGGAGTTCACGATCCTTGAAAGCCTGAACCGCGACTGCGCGAGCGCTTTGAGCGGGCGGCGATAGGCCGCCCTGGGGATCCATTCCAATTCCGGATACTTCCGATGACCGACGACCTGCGCCTGCGGGCGGCTATGACCTCTGAAATCGAACGGGTGCGCCAAATCGAGCGCGCTTCGGCCAGCCGGTTCCTCGGCACGGCGCGCGCGGCGCTGGCCGATGACGAGCCGACCGACGCGAAGACCCTGGCGCGGCGGATCGCGGCCGGCGGCCTGCTGGTCGCTGAGGCGGGCGGAGAGGCGCTGGCCTTCGTGATGTTCCGGGAGGTCGAGGGCTGCGGCTACATCGAACAGATCGACGTCCTGCCCTCGCACGCGCGGCGCGGGATCGGGGCGTGGTTGATCGAGGCGGTGGCGGAGGTTGCGCGCGCGCGGGGTTGGCCGGCGCTGACGCTCTCGACCTTCACGGACGTGCCGTTCAACGCGCCCTATTATCGGCGGCTGGGGTTCGCCGACGTCGAGGCGTTGACGGCCGGCATGGCGCAAATCCGGGCCGAGCATGAGGCGCGCGGTCTGGATGAGAGCGCTCGGGTGTTCATGCGGCGGGAGGTCTAGGGAGCGTTCCTCTCCCCCCCCCGCTCGTCATGGCCGGCCTCTTGAGCCGGCCATCCATAGACTCCGAGGTTGGAGACTTGCCTGTAGCGATTGTGTTTATGGATCCCCGGGACAAGAGCCCGGGGATGACGATCTGAGAGGGGAACCGCGCCCGCCTCAGGCCGGCAGCTTGGCGAGTTCGGCGCGGCTGTCGGCGAGGGCCTGGTCGCGGGCGTCGGGGCCGTAGCCGATCTTCTCGGCGCGGATGAAGGTGAGGTCGTCGGCGAGGCCGATGAAGCCGAGGAGCTGGCGCAGATAGGGCTCCTGGAAGTCGATCGCTTGGCCAGGACCTTCGCTGTAGAGGCCGCCGCGGGACTCGACCACGATCACCTTCTTGCCCTCCAGCAGACCCTTGGGGCCGGCTTCGGAATAGCTGAAGGTCTCGCCGGCCCGCAGCACGTGGTCGAACCAGCTGCGCAGGGTGGTGGGGATGCTGAAATTGTACATCGGGGCGCCGATGACGATGGTGTCGGCGGTGCGCAGTTCGGCGATCAACTCATCCGACAGGGCGCGGGCGGCTTGCTCGGCCGGCGTGGTGGCCTGGGCGCGCACCCCGGCGACGGTTTGCGGCGTCAGGTGCGGGATCGGGTTGGCGGCGAGGTCGCGGAAGACCAGCTTGGCGGACGGGTCGCGCTGGGTCAGTTCGGTGACGGCGTCGGCGACCAAAAGACGCGAAACCGAGGCCTCGCCGCTGACGCTGCTGTTGAGAACGAGAATGTTGGACATGGCACCCCTCCAGGGGTCGCTGTTGAATGACAGCTGGAAGGTGAGGGTTCCAATCCTGCAACAGTAGCCCCATATCCGGCACCAGATTGTTGCAGTATGGGGAACGCCGCCGTGGAGCTGGATGACATCAGGGCTTTTGTCGAGGTGGCCGAGGCCGGCGGGTTCGGGCGGGCCGGGACGCGGCTGGGGCTGTCGAAGTCGATGGTCAGTCGCCGGGTCGCGCGGCTGGAAGCCGAGCTGGGCGCGCAACTGCTGAGCCGCACGACGCGTGGGGTGGCGGTCACCGAGGCCGGGGTGGAGTTCAAGGAGCACGCCGAGCGGGTGCTGGCTGAACTGGACGCCGCGCGTGACGCCTTGGCCCAGCGGGGCGATGAGATCGTTGGGAGCCTGCGGGTGGCCGCGCCGCTGTCGTTCGGCATGAGCCACCTGGCGCCGGTGTTGGCCGAACTGGCCGTGCGTCACCCGAAGCTGCAGATCGACGCCTCCTATAGCGACCGCTATGTCGACCTGATCGGCGAGCGTTATGACGTGGCGGTGCGGCTAGGGACGCTCGAGGACTCCAGCCTGGTCGCCCGCAAGATTGCTCCGATCAAGGTCGCGGTGGTGGCTAGCCCCGCCTACCTGGCGGCCCATGGCTCGCCGCGGCGCCCGGAGGACCTGAGCGGCTGCGAGGCCCTGATGCAGGGCTCCGAGGTCTGGCGGTTTCAGGACGGGCGCAAGACCATCACCCTGCGCCCCGAAGGCCGGTTCAAGGCCGACAACGGCCAGGCGCTGCTGGCGGCTGCGACGGCCGGGCTGGGGGTGGCGATGCTGCCGACCTTCCTGGCGGGGCCGGCGATCGAGCGGGGCGAACTGGTGCCGCTGCTGCTGGACTTCCCGATGCCGGAGGGCGGGCTGTACGTGGTCCGGCCGCCGCCGGCCGGGCATATGCCGGGCAAGGTTCGGGCGCTGACGGAGCTCCTGATCGAGCGGTTCGGCGGCGCGCCCTACTGGGACGTCTGCTATGCGCACCTGGACGCCTACGAACAAAAAAAGGGCGGCCCCCAAGGGAGCCGCCCAGCTTCTGTCGTTCTGGAGGCGGAAGGCCTCTAGAACTTCTTGGTGATGCCCAGCTTGTAGTAACGGCCGAGCGGATTGGCCGTGAAGGGGTCGTAGCTGAGGTCCAGACGGGCGAAGCCCGGGTCCTGGTCGAACACGTTGATCACCGCGGCGGTCAGCGTCGTTTCCCAAGGCAGGAACACGCGGTAGCTGATGTCGTTGGTGACGAAGGCGTCGATCTTGCGGCCGGCTTGGTTGGTCGCGAAGGTCGAGGTGCCGCCACGGGTGTCGATCATGTTGTCGACGTAGCGCACGGTCCAACGGACGTTGTGCTCACCGCGGTTGTATTCGGCGAAGGCGCTGCCCTTCCACTGCGGCTGCGAGCCGTAGCCGAGGTAGTCCATCTTGCCGACATAGTCGGTTTCGCCGGCGGTCACGACGCCTTCGATGGTGGTTTCGGCGACCACGTATTCGAGCACGTAGGTGAGGTCGACGCCGAAGTTCATGTCGCCGCCGAAGACGTCACGCTGCTTGTAGTTGGCCGAGAAGTCGAGACCGCTGGTCTTGATGTCCGGGCCGTTCACGAAGTAGTGGCGGATGCGGTTGATGTTGCCAGCCGAGCAGGAGCCGTCGCCAGCGAAGCTGATCCGCGATTGCAGAGCCGCATAGGCCGCGAGGCCGCAGTTGTTGGCGCCGGTCGGACCGTTCGGGAAGATCTTGTTGAGGATCTGCGAGCCGCTTTCGCTCTTGATCGGACCTTCGAAGTCGAACGCCCAGTAGTCGAGCGAGGCGCGGAAGTCGCCTTGTTCGAACAGAACGCCGAGGTTGAGGGTCTTGGCCTTTTCAGGATCCAGGTCCGGATTGCCCCAGAGGTCGAAGGCGCGATAGCCGCCGGCCGCCGTCGTATAGGACAGGTTGGTGGTGACGGTGTTGGCGACCTGGGTGGTCGGCGGAGCGCGGAAGGTCGAACCGGCCGAGGCGCGGAACGCCAGCCAGTCGGTGGCCTGCCACTTCAGAGCGATCTTCGGGTTGGTGGTCGACCCGATGTTGCCGCCGTAATCCTCGTAGCGGATCGCGAAGGTGCCGGTCAGGGTGTCGGTGAACGGCATCTGGAATTCGGCGAAGGCCGCGCCGACCGATTGGTCGAGGTCATAGTCGGCCAGGGCGCCGAAGAAGCTGAACGGACCGTTCTGAGCGCCGCAGGTGGCGCCCGGGAGCACCGAGGAGTCGGGGCAGGGGCTGACCGCGATGTTGGTCTGGTCGTTGTTCTGACGCTCGACGCCGTTCCAACGGTATTGCGCGCCGGCGGCCCAGGCCAGTTGGCCCGCGCCGAAGTCGATCGGCAGTTGCCCGTTGAACACCAGGTCGGCGGTGAACATGCGCGAGCGCAGCTTGTAGCCGTAGTCGCCGTAGATGTAGTCGAGGACTTCACGGCTGTTGGCGGTGGCGGCGTTGTAGTTCGGGTTCACGCGGCCATCGATGACGTTCTGTTGGACGCCCGAGGAGAACGGGTTGAACCACAGGCAGCCGTTCTGACCGGGAGTGTTACCAGCGCAGTTGTCGCCGCCCAGGCCGCGTAGGGCCATCTGCAGCTTGCCGACCAGGATGTCCGGGGTGGCGATCTCGGCGTTGGAGTCCATGTAGGTGACAGCGGCGTCCCAGCCGATGCCGCCAGCGAAGTCGAACTCGCCCTTCAGGCCGGCCGACACGCGATAGGTGTCGAAGTAGCGCCGGTCATGCTTGGCGCCGCCGCCGAACAGGTCGTTGCCGCCAACGCCGATCGGGCGCCAGGCGATGGTGGTCAGCAGGCCGTTGGCGGTCGCGTTGGCCGCTTGGGTTCCGCCGATCTGACCCGAGGAGATCAGGGCTTGGAGGCCGGGGTTGGAGCCCGGGATGTAGAAGCCGCTTTGGTTCTTGGTCGTCAGCGCCGAGGTGGGGATGTTGTTCGGCGGGTAGGACGGCGAGGAGTGCTCGTTGGCGACTTCGTGGGCCGCGTAAAGGACTTCGGCGTGGAACTTCGTCTTCTCGGTCAGGTCGACATTGATCTCACCGTAGAGTTGGTAGTGATCCTCGTCCTCGATCAGGTTGTTGAACCCGATGAACTGCATTTGGCAGCCGGCGGCGTTGAGCGGGCCGGAGATCGCCGAGCAGCCCGGATCGACGAAGGTGCTCGTCGTCGTGAAGTCGGTGGTCGCGCTCGAGCGATAGATGCCGGGGTTGCCGAAGCCGGACCAGCCGCCTTGCGGATTGTCGGCGAACGAACGGATGGCGAAGTCGCGCTCGGTGACCGGCAGTTGCGTGCGCTTGCGATAGCCGGCGCTCAGCAGGATGTCGGCGTTGTCGCCTTGCCAGCCGTAGGCGGCGCTGACGCCGTAGTCGCCGTCCGAACCGGGGATGGCCGAATAGTTGCCCGAGACTTCCAGGCCCGACAGGTTGCGACGGGTGATGAAGTTGACCACGCCGGCGACGGCGTCCGAGCCGTAGGTGGCGGCCGCGCCATCCTTCAGGACTTCGATGCGGCCGATGGCGGCCGTCGGGATCATGTTGGTGTCGACATAGATCGCGCCGGGCGAGATCGTCATCCGACGGCCGTTCATCAGCACGAGGGTCCGCTCGGCGCCCAGGCCGCGCAGGTTCACGTTGCCGGAGCCGGTCGATTGAGCGGCGGCGTATTGGTTGGCTTCACCCAGGACGCCCGAGACAGCCGGGATCGCCTTGAGCAGGTCCACAGTGCTCGGCGAGCCCTGCTTCTGCATTTCATCAGAGCCGATCACGTTGATCGGCATGGCGGCGTCTTCAGGCGAGCCGGCGATGAAAGAGCCGGTGACCACGATTTCGGAGACTTCCGAGGCGTCGTCTTGAGCGTTGGCCGGGGCGGCGAAGCCCAGAGCCGCCAGGAGCGCGAGGGATGAGGCTCCGGCGAGGTATCTACAATGCAGCATTCGTTTCCCCTAATATTACTGCGTTATCTATCGGAATTGCGACAGAATGCGGCCGGCACATTGAGGTCAAAGGCTAGCAACGCAAGCCTATTTTCCAGGCACAACTGAAAAACGCGGATATTTGACCTGCGTTCGCGGTGAAATCGGGGAAACTATTTTCTTACAAGGCGTGGAAAATGGTGAAAACAAACCCGACGGGCGAAAATGTGCTCATTTTATCTATAGAATTCAGTCGGTGTTTTTAGCGATACCGGTAATATTAGGGGTTTGTTCAACCGTGTCGCGTTTGTGCCACGGCGCGCAAAAATGTGCCGATCTGCCTCATGCAGTGGCAGTTTTGGGCCCGAAACGCGGCGAGCCGCCGCGATGTTTGCCCGCGTAAAGAGATTCTCGCCCCGGTTTGGGCGATCGCAGGTCTTTCAGGGGCGGCGCCGGACCCTGCCGCGAGGCATAAAAAAGGGCGGCTTCCGAGGAAGCCGCCCAGTTGTCGTTCTCTGAGGGGGAAGACCTCTAGAACTTCTTGGTGAGACCCAGCTTGTAGTAGCGACCCAGCGGATTAGCCGTGAAGGGGTCGTAGCTGAGGTCCAGTCGAGCGAACGGCGGATCCTTGTCGAACACGTTGATCACCGCGGCGGTGAGCGTCGTCTCCCAAGGCAGGAAGACGCGGTAGCTCAGGTCATGGGTGATGGAGGCGTCGATCTTGCGGCCGTTTTGGTTGGTCGCGAAGGTCGTGGTGTTACCGCGCGTGTCGATCATGTTGTCGACGTAGCGGACGGTCCAACGCAGGTTGTGGTTCTCGCGGCTGTATTCAGCGAAGGCGGTGGCCTTCCACTGCGGCTGCGAACCATAGCCGAGGTAGTCCATGGTGCCGGTGTAGTCCCGCTCCGGCGCGACCACGACGCCTTCGAGGGTGGTCTCATCAACCACGTATTCGAGCACGTAGGTCATATCGAGACCGAAGCTCAGATCGCCGCTGTAGACATCGCGCATCTTGTAGTTCGCGGCGAAGTCGATGCCGCTGGTCTTGATGTCCGAGCTGTTGATGTAGTTGGTGCTGACCCGGTTGATGTTCGCCGGAGCGCAGCCGCCGATGAAGCTGACGCGTGACACCAGGCCGGCATAGGCGGGGTTGGCGCAGTTGTTCGGAAGCGTCGTCGACGAGCCGTTCGGGAAGATCGCGTTGACGATGCTCGCGCCGCGTTCGTAGTCGATCGGACCCTTGAAGTCGAAGCGCCAGTAGTCGAGCGTCGCGCGGAAGTCACCCATTTCGAACAGGGCGCCGACATTGAAGGTGTTGGCTTTTTCCGGCTTCAGATCGGCGTTACCCGAGCGGTCATAGGCGCGATAGCCGCCGGCTGCCGTGGTGTAGGCCAGGCTGGTGACCGTCGTGTTGGCGACCTGGGTGGTCGGCGGAGCGCGGAAGGTCGAGCCGGCCGAGGCGCGGAACGCCAGCCAGTCAACAGCCTGCCACTTCAGAGCGACCTTGGGGTTGGTGGTCGAACCGATGTTGCCGCCGTAGTCCTCGTAGCGGACCGCGAAGGTGCCGGTCAGGGCGTCGGTGAACGGCATCTGGAATTCGGCGAAGGCCGCGCCGACCGACTGGTCGAGGTCGTAGTCGGCCAGGCCGCCGAAGAAGCTGAACGGACCGTTCTGCTCGGCGCAGGTGGCGCCCGGGGTCACCGAGGAGTCGGCGCACGGGCTGATCGCGATGTTGGTGTTGTTGCTATTGCGGCTCGAGACGCCGCTCCAGCGATACTGACCGCCCACGGCCCAGCCAAGTTGGCCGGCGCCGAAGTCGATCGGCAACTGCCCGTTGAACACCAGGTCGGCGGTGAACATCTGCGAGCGGATCTTATAGGCGTACTCGTCGAAGATGTAGTCGAGGACTTCCAGGCTGTTGGCGGTCGCGGCGTTGTAGTTCGGGTTCGTCCGGCCATCGACCGCATTGGCCGCGGTGCCCGACGAGAAGGGATTGAACCACAGGCAGCGGCTCTGGCCGGGGACGCCGCCGGTGCAGTTGTCACCGCCCAGGCCGCGCATCGCCATTTGCATCTTACCCACCAGGATGTCGGGGGTGGAGATGTCGCTGTTGTTGTCCATGTAGGTCAGCGCGGCGTCCCAGCCGATGCCGCCCATCACGTCGAACTTGCCCTTGAGGCCGGCCGACACGCGGTAGGCGTCGAACTCGCGCTTGTCTTCCTTGCCCTTGCCGCCGAACAGCGGGTTGCCGCCGACGCCGAGCGGACGCCAGGCGAGGGAGGTGAACAGGCCGTTGGCCGACGCAGTCGCCGCCTGGGCCGGGGTCAGGCCGCCCGAGGCGATCAGGGCCTGGAGGCCAGGGTTCGTGTTGGGGATGAAGAAGCCGTAGCCCTGGCCCTTGGTGGTCAGGTCCGAGCTGGGGAAGTTGTTCGGCGGATAGGACGGAGAGGAGTTCTCGGCCGAGACCGCGTGGCCGGAGTAGAGCACTTCGGCGTGGAACTTGGTGTTCTCGGTCAGATCGAAGTTGATCTCACCATAGAGCTGCCAGTGATCTTCTTCTTCGGTCAGGTTGTTGAAGCCGATGAACTGGAATTGGCAGCCGGAGGCCGAAACCGGGCCGGAGATCGCCCCGCAGGCGGGGTCGAGGACGGGCGACCGGAAGGACGTGCCGCCGTCAGCGCTGGACAGGTAGAGGCCCGGATTGCCGAAGGTGGACCAACCGCCCTGGGGGTTGTCCGCGAACGGACGCAGCGCGAAGTCGCGCTCCGTCACGGGCAGCTCCGAACGCTTGCGGTAGCCGGCGGTCAGCAGCACGTCGCCGCGTTCGCCCTGCCAGCCATAGGCGGCGCTGACATTATAGTCGCCGTTCGAGCCGTCGATCAGCGAGTAGCCGGCCGAGACTTCCAGGCCGCTGAGGTTCTTGCGGGTGATGAAGTTGACCACGCCGGCGACGGCGTCCGAGCCGTAGGTGGCGGCCGCGCCATCCTTCAGCACTTCGATCCGGCCAATAGCGGCCGAGGGGATCAGGTTGGTGTCCACATAGATCGCACCGGGGGAGATCGTCATCCGGCGGCCGTTGAACAGCACCAGCGTGCGTTCGGCGCCCAGGCCGCGCAGGTTGACGTTGCCCGCGCCCGTGGTCTGGCCGGCGGCGAACTGGTTGGACTCGCCGATGGCGCCGGAGACGGCGGGGATCGACTTGATCAGATCGACGGTGGAGGGCGAGCCCTGCTTCTGGACTTCGTCGGCGCCGATCACGTTGACCGGCAGGGCGGCGTCTTCGGGCGTGCCGGCGATGAACGAGCCGGTGACGATGACTTCAGCGACTTCTGAATCTTGCGCGTTGGCCGGGGCCGCGAAACCTAGAACCGCCAGGAGCGCGAGGGGGGAGGCTCCAGCGAGGTATCTACAATGCAGCATACGTTCTCCTAATGTATAACCATGTTATCAATTGGAATCGTCATGGAATATGCGGCGGAAAATGCAGGGTGACGTCGCGTACACAAGCGCATTTTTTCTAACGGCCTCAAAAAGCGACGGTGTTTGAAGTCGATTTTGCTGTGATGGTGAATTGACTTTGGATTGGCGGCGTTTTGTTTCTGGAAAACGTACCGCAGACTCAAAAAACAGACGAATTTGTCTTTATTTTTCAGGGTTTGTTTTCGTCGCGACTGTCAAATTGACGCAACGCGCAAAAGTGTCGCTTTCGGGTCACGGGGCGCGGAAATGACTTTCAACGACTGGGTACGGCGGCCCTTGTCGTCTCAGAACGGGATTCTGAACGAATCCTATCGTTTACCCTGTAAGTTTTCCGGGGCGGAAATTCAGGCTTGGGTAGGTTTCTGGAGCAGGTCCAGAATCGCCTGCAGATAGGCGTCGGCGTTGGCGCGGGCGGCGGGCACGCCGCTGACCCCGCTGCGGGCCAATTGATCGAAGCCGCCGCCCACCGAGAACAGGACGCGGAAGGCTTCTTTCTCGATCAGCGGGATCGAAAGGATCTCGATGTCGTTGGTCCGCAGCTGCTCGACCACTTCCTTCAGGGAGCGCGGACGCAGGGCGGCTGGAACGCGGGTCAGCAGCGCGCGGTGCGCCAGGGGCTGGCCGGCGCGGCGGCCGAACTGCAGCACCATCTCGGCGGCCTTGATCGCCTGGATCGCCTCAAGCTGGGAGGCGGCCAGCGGGGTGACCACCAGGTCCAGCCGCAGGGTGGTGAAGGCCATGGCCCCGCGGATCGAGCCCTCGGTGTCGAGGATCAGCCAGTCGGGCTGTTTGCGCTGCGCCTCGCGCAGGGCGTCGCGCATGTCTTCCATCATCGGCGCCGGGTGGACGCTGATCTTCTCCGGTCGGCCGGGCAGGGAAGCCCAATGGACCAGGGGCTTGTTGGGATCGGAGTCGATCATGGCCACCCGCAGGCCCATCTCGCTCAAGCCCAGGGCAAGCAGCAGCGCCGCGGTGGTCTTGCCCGCGCCGCCCTTCGGATTAACAAACGCGACGGTTGGCAATCAGGTCTCTTTTCAAGCCGCGGCGGCGGGCCGGTAACCTTACCCGCCCGCGACCGGACTATCGAGGTGGTCTGTCGGCTCTATGGCCGAAAGGCGTCCGATCAGGGATTGACGGGGGTTTCGCTCGTCACGGCGGTGACCGCCATCGGATCGGCAGGGGCCATTTCCGCGCCGGGATCGAACGCCGCGCCGAGCAGCTTGGCGTTCTTCTCCAGTCGCTGAGCCGTGGGCGCGCAGCGGGCCGGGGGGGTCCAGCTCATCCATTCCTGGGCGACGCGGGCGGGCGGCAGGTTCGCCGCCGCCGACCAGCTTCCACGTCCGCGCTGCACGGCGGCCGCGCCAATGGTGTTGAGCGGCTTGATGCTGGCGCGTTCGGCCGCTTCCATGGCGTTGGCGAACAGCTTCAGATCTTTCTGGGCCTGCTTGTTCATGTCGGCATAGACCTTCATGTCGGCCGCCAGCGAAGAGCCCGGCGCGCGATAGGTGGTCTCGATCCGCTTCACTTCGGGCATCACCCGGTCGTGCAGCTCGACATAGCCGGTCAGGGCGCCGTGGCACCAGGAGACCAGGCCGTAGTCGTCGCGCGGCGCGCCGGCCGGATACGGCAATTCGGCGGCCTCAGGCGCGGGCGTGGGCGCCGCGCCGTCCGTGGCGGCGGCTGGATCTTGCGCGAGAAGAGCGAGAGCAAAGAGAAGCGCGGACATAGAACCTCGGAATTATGATCGGGTGGCCGGGCCGAATCCCCCGCCTCCGGGAGTTTCGATCTCGATGATATCGCCAGCCGCGACATTAAGCGAAAAGCAGCCGGGGAGTTCCTTTACCGCGCCATTGGCCGCAATCAAACGCTGAGCGCCAGGCAAGGCCGGCCCGCCGCCCGCCAGACCTTGCGGGGCGTGCTCGCGGCGGGTGGAGAGCAGGGCCGCCTCCATGGGGGCCAGGAACCGCACCCGGCGATAGGCGCCTTCGCCGCCCGGCTGGGCGCCGGCGCCGCCCGATCCTCGCCGGATGGCGAAGGCCTCGACCCGCACCGGGAAGCGGCGCTCGAGGATCTCAGGGTCGGTCAGCCGGGAATTGGTCATGTGGGTGTGGACGGCGCTGGTTCCGGCCTGGAGCGCGGTGGCGCCGGCCCCGCCGCAGATGGTCTCGTAGTACTGGCGGGTCTCGTCGCCGAAGGTGCAGTTATTCATCGAGCCCTGGGCGGTGGCCATGACCCCCAGCGCGGCATAGAGCGCGTCGACCTCGTGCTGGCTGGTCTCGACATTGCCGGCGACCACGGCGGCTGGATAGAGCGGCGCCAGCTTCGAGCCCTCGCGGGTCAGGATCTGTAGCGGCTCCAGGCAGCCGGCGTTGAGCGGATTGTCGTCGTCGACCAGGGTGC